>JAJQDO010000301.1 GCA_021202175.1 Clostridiales bacterium
CGTCACGAAACCAAGCTGTTGTTTACGGTACGCGCAGGTCATAGTCATATTGAAACCGCCAATGAAATCAGCAGAAGGTATCGGCAGAAAAAAATATTTTTCTGGAAAAACCGGATGGCATATAGTATAATGGAATAATTAATGTAAACAGACAGGAGGATAATCTTATGCCAGTGAAATACGTGTTTGTCACAGGTGGGGTCGTTTCCGGCTTGGGAAAGGGAATTACAGCGGCTTCTCTGGGACGTCTTTTAAAAGCAAGAGGTTATAAAGTATCCAGCCAGAAGTTTGATCCCTACATCAATATGGATCCTGGCACAATGAACCCCATACAGCACGGGGAAGTTTTTGTTACCGATGACGGAGCGGAAAAGGACCTGGTCTTTGGGCACGACTAATGATTCATTGATGAGAAGTTAAATAAAAAGTCGAATGTCACAACCGGTAAGGTTTACTGGAGTATTTTAAATAAAGAACGGCACGGCGATTTCGAAGGACACACCGTCCAGGTCATCCCTCACGTTACCAATGAGATCAAAAGCAGATTTTATCACAGTGAGGATGCTTCCGAGACAGAAGTCGCTATCATTGAGATTGGCGGAACCGTAGGTGATATCGAAAGTCAGCCTTTTTTGGAGGCCATCCGCCAGTTTCAGCATGAGGTAGGTCACGAAAACTGTATCCTCATTCATGTGACGCTGATTCCTTATTTGAAGGCCTCTGGAGAGCTGAAGACCAAACCGACCCAGGCCAGCGTCAAGGAACTGCAGGGGATGGGCATCCAGCCAGATATACTCGTCTGCCGTTCCGATCTTCCTCTGGATGACAACATCAAAGAAAAGATTGCCTTATTCTGCAATGTTCCGAAAAAACGTGTCATCCAAAACCTCGATGTGGATATTCTCTATGAACTGCCACTGGAGATGGAAAAAGAAAAACTGGCACACGTCGTTTGTGAATGTCTCAATATGGACTGTCCCCAGCCGGATCTTGCCGACTGGATCGCCATGGTCGATGCATGGAAGAATCCGAAACATACGATTCATATTGCCTTAGTTGGCAAATATGTCACTCTCCACGACGCATACATCAGTGTTGTGGAAGCACTGAAACACGGGGCCGTCGCCAATAATGCCGAAGTAGACATCAAATGGGTGGACTCTGAGCTGGTCAGCGATTATAATGTCGATGATTTTCTTTCGGATGTGGACGGAATCATCGTCCCAGGCGGTTTCGGCGACCGCGGTATCGAGGGGATGATCTGTGCGATCCGCTACGCAAGAGAGCGCAAGATTCCTTATCTTGGGCTTTGTCTTGGCATGCAGCTTACCATTGTCGAGTTCGCACGCAATGTCGTCGGCCTTGCCGATGCCCAAAGCAACGAGTTCAGCTCGACCACGTCCAATCCGGTCATCCACATTATGCCCGACAAGAAGGGGATTACCGACCTTGGCGGCACATTACGTCTGGGGGCTTATCCCTGTGTTCTTGACGACAGATCAAAGGCCATTCAGCTATATGGGAAGAAGATGATCGAGGAACGTCATCGCCATCGTTATGAGGTAAATAACAAATATCGAGATATCCTAAAAGAATACGGTATGCTCCTTTCCGGTTTCTCTCCCGACGGACGCATCATCGAGATGATTGAATTGCCCGACCATCCATGGTTTATCGGCACGCAGGCTCATCCGGAATTTAAATCAAGGCCAAATAAGCCGCACCCTCTATTTCGCGGATTCATGGCTGCTGCTCTGACTTATCAACAGGAGAATGAGACGTATTGATATATACTTTTCTATTGATATATGCATTTCTATATTATATATAGAAAAAACTGGTTGTCCTTTTGGATAACCAGTTTTTTATTCGCAATATATATAACATACACTTTAAAGTTCATAAAGAATAGCAATCACCATGCATGCCACACAGCCAGCCCAGAACATCTTATCTGGACGCCAGTCCCGTATTACCGTGACTTCTTCCTTCTCCTCATTTATATTTCTGTTTATTTTATCCATAAAATACAATCCCCCAATAACCAGGAATAATACTATTCCCGTGATGAATGTTCCGACCAGAAAAATCGAAGCCTGAAACACCCCTGCTTCATTCACAAAGGAAGGAGAGAATACAGCGTAACCAGCGATATTGCAGCGGATGACCCAAGAGATAAGCGGCTGATCCCAAAAGGCACTCATAACCACATTGCTGCAGTTAAACAGCAAATGAACTGCAATCGGTACGGAAAGATTATCCGTCACCATAAAAAAAGCAGCAAACAGAAGCCCCATGACAAATGCATAACTCATCTGATTAAAATTCATATGAAGCAACGCAAATGTCAGTGCGGAAATAACAATGGCGATTCCTTTCCTTTTAATCCCTCTATAAATACACCCCCGAAACATCGCTTCCTCCACAACTGCCGGAAGGATGCCATATACAAGGATACTTTCGAGAAAATGACCTTCTGCCTCAGCTAAAGTAGAGGCTACCGTATTTTGTACAAAAAGCATGGAAACAGCATTGATATAAGAGGCGATGATGAGAACCGCAATCGCCATCAATAGTATCATCACCCATTGTTCTGCCGTAATCCGTCGGATATGGCAATAGTCAATCACCGTCGTCCTTCTCTGCACACAAACATAATAAACAATCAGCAAGATGAGACCATTCATCAAAAAACTGCTCCTGTATCCCGCGGGCAACAGAATCAGCATGGCAAGAGTGATAATCGCAGCACCCAGAATCTTCACCCGATTGTTACGATTTCTTTCCGTGATATAATAACAGGCGGCCCATAATCCAATCAGGCAAAGTGCGCTTCCAAAAGGAAAAATACCCATCACTGTAAACACAACGGACCCGGCAATATGAGCCAATACAGTATAAAACCAGATGGCATTCGCATCAAATGCTATTCTATTCATATACTTTGGATTCCCCTGTCTGTGATTATGATTTTTCTCGCTTTATACAATCTTCCTATGGCACGTTTAAATTCATTTTTACTCATCCCGAATTCCCGACGAATCTCTTCAGGAGAAGATTTATCATGATAAGGGAGAAATCCTCCGTTCTTCTCCAGCTTCCTCAGGATATCCTCGGCATCGATATCCATCTGGATGTATCCTTTTTCGCGAAGACTCAAATTCAATTTACCATCTTCTCTGCGTCCGACAACTCTTGCCTGAATCTCGTCCCCGATATTTAGTTTTCTGACCATCTCATTTTTGGGAATCATGGCATTATACCGATTATCAACTGCCACAAAGATACCATAATCCGCATTCTCGCCAAAGACAGTACCTTGCACAAAATCTCCTTCCTCATAATTAGAATCCGTCCGCAAAAAATCATATACTTTCATCGTCGCGCAAAGGCGATCGCTTTTATCAATGTATAATCCGACCAGATATTTTTCACCCTTTTTTACGCGAACCGTCTGTTCACCATAAGGCAACAGAAGATCCTTTTCCAGACCCCAACCTAAAAATGCGCCAATCTTTGTCACCTCCAGGACATCCAGGACAGCAACTTCGCCCAAAGTTACTTTCGGTAAATTGACTGTGGCAATCGGACGGTCTTTGGAATCTTTATAAACGAAAACTTCAACCCCATCGCCTTTTTTCGCTCCGACCGGGACCTGTTTTCTGGGCAATAGGATGCAATCGGCATCCCGCGTGCCTAACTGCTCTTCCTCACATAAATACACGCCAAAATCTGTCGTGTGATCAATAAATAACTTTTGTCTCATTCCTAATTCTATCATAATTCCACTCCATTTTGCCGCCTCAATGCGACAATGTTTATGAACTGTCGTATTATCTGCATCAATATCAAAACACGGATAATTCACTCAATCATAATTCACTCAATTCCAACAATGCCATCAGCACATCATCCTGATTGACGAAACGCACCCTCCATGCACTTTCTTCCTCAATGGCATAAATGCGAATGACATCATTTAAACGAGACGATTGCCTATAATCGACTTTAACCCGGTTTACATGATATCCTTCCGGCAAAACATCCTCTGCCCAGAGAACATAGCAGGTATTATTCACGTGCATATTGGAATCCAGAAAATACTTCGAAACAAGAATCTGCTCCATCTCTTTCCAGTCTCCGTCTGCCGCAAGCTTTCTTTTCGCTTTTACAGTCTCATCCACTTTCTCCGGAATATAGGTATCTGCGACTCTTAGAGGAATTTTTGCCGGAATCATCTTCTCTATGTCCATATAAATCCAGATGGTATCTGCTTCCGCGATATCATTTCCTGCCTCATCGAATATCTTATATCTTCGATATCCGTAAAACCCCTTCATCTTATAAGGTTCTGTCGTGACTTTCAATCTTTCACTCAACTTAGGATATCGTCTTACTTCCACATCCCATGATAACAGATACCACGAATGCTGCTCATCTTCCGCACCCGTTCTTCCAAAACCCAGGGAGATAGAATGGAATGTACTGCAGTCCTGAAAATAATCTAATAACTGATGTAATCTCACCTTCCCAAAGCGGTCTACTTCACTGTATCTCACCTGAATATTCATCTCATACATTCTAACTTTAACCTGCATCCTTTCTTTAAATTATAGAACACTTTTATCAACTAACGGGCTTTGCATCGTTTTTCGAATCTGTGATTGCCCTATTTTAAGCGATAACAAAGGGCTCTATTAAACACAAGGAAAAATGTTAACAGAACCCCGATATTCTATCCCTGTTCACGGTCAGATGTGAACAGGAACGATTTGCTCATTATAAAGTGTGTGAAACGATAGACACCTGTTATCAGGAGACCATCGTCAAATCAAGCGATTCTTCCTATCCTTCTCCTCCTGGATAACCATCTTCATCGCTGTCTCTACTGCTGCAGTCTCTCCAAAAAACGCCAATGTGGTAATGTGCTGCGGACAGTTTCCGATGATCTCAACCGGATAAACATTACTGGTCTTTGCCACGCGGTCCGCATAGTACAATACACCTGAAACTGTAGTCTGGAATAAACCTACCGCATCATATCTTCTCGCTTCAATCTCATTCCTGCTCTCCTGGTTCATCTTACGGTAAAACATCTTCATAACCAGCGGACCAGGATTATAAATTATACGTCCTTCTGCCATATTATCCCCTTTCCATGTTATGGAAAAACAGTAGACGAGCCTTCTCATCTACCTCTGTGAAGTCCAGAGTAACCTGGCACCCACTATCTCAGCCATCATCTGTCAATAATAACATATTCCTTTGAATATTACAAGAATTAAGATGGAGATGAATGACAAAAAAAGGAGCCTTCTGCTCCTTTTTAACAGCGCTACCAGGATTCGAACCTGGAAATACTGGAATCAGAATCCAGTGCCTTACCATTTGGCGATAGCGCTATAATCGATGAAATGAATAAATTAACATCTTCTTTAAATCAACCTTATGTTCTAAAGAAAATGAAAACGTGGGCAAGAGGATTCGAACCCCCGACCTTCTGGTCCGTAGCCAGACGCTCTATCCAGCTGAGCTATGCCCACGTATATTCTTGGCTATGCCGGCGATCGGAATCGAACCGATACGGGAGATTAGTCCCGCAGGATTTTAAGTCCTGTGCGTCTGCCAGTTCCGCCACGCCGGCATATATGGGACCTATAGGGCTCGAACCTATGACCCTCTGCTTGTAAGGCAGATGCTCTCCCAGCTGAGCTAAGATCCCATATAATGCTTATAGTTCATATCAAAACACTTTGATATACACTATAAAACTATCCAATCAAATGGATAAACGACCCGGATGAGATTCGAACCCACGACCTCCGCCGTGACAGGGCGGCGCTCTAACCAGCTGAGCCACCAGGCCAGGAAAAAGTGGACCTTCAGGGACTTGAACCCCGGACCGATCGGTTATGAGCCGACTGCTCTAACCAACTGAGCTAAAGGTCCCCAAATAATCCAATAATAACTTTTGGCAAAGCCGATGAGCGGACTCAAACCGTTAACCTGCTGATTACAAATCAGCTGCTCTGCCAATTGAGCCACATCGGCATATGACTCCTAGGAGATTTGAACTCCTGTTACCGCCGTGAAAGGGCGGTGTCTTGA
>JAJQDO010000270.1 GCA_021202175.1 Clostridiales bacterium
TAATACACATATTTTTGTGCATATTTGCAAAAAAAATGAGTTTTACTCAAAGATATTTTTTGCTATATTACTTTATTAGGGACGGTTTGCAAGCATGAGATTTACAAGACGTGACATGAAAATATTAGAATATCTTAAGAATTATGAGATGGTTGATTTGGATTCTATGGCAGATTATCTTGAGATTTCAGTAAAGAGTTTGAAGAATCAGCTAAAAGAACTGTCGGAAGCTATTCATGATTTTGAGATTAGTTTTCGCTTTTGCCGGGTAATCAGATGAGGATAGAAGGCGCGGATCGGTTTCCTGAACTGATGAGTATGAGTTTGCCGCGTTTTGAGATGGATTTTGAACAGAAGCTCCTCCTTCTTCTCGTGCTGCACAAGGATTTTCTGATCATTCAGGATATTGCGGATCGACTGCTTGTCAGCAAGTCTTATGCGGAGAAACAACTCTCCTTGATCATAAGGAAGTATTCCGGGGACATCCAGGCACAGCGACACTACGGTGTGCGCTATGTGGCGCCGCAGTTGAAACGAAGGGACACTTTCGTAAAGATTATGTTTCCGTATCTGTTTGGAGAGGATTATGGATTTGCGCTGCGTCAATTTCACCAGCTGCATTTTCCGATTCTTGATTACTTTAGTGAGGATCAGATTTTATATGCCCGGAGAGCCTCAAGGCGTATTCTTGAGATGAAATGGTTTCGCATCACGGATGAGTCTGTGCAGATAGTTTTTTTATATATTTTGTTTCTGATTCATTCTAACGATGTCGGTTATCGGGAGGAGTTGGGAAGTGCCGAATATTTCGAGAAAGACTTCACTCCTGTGAATGAATTCGAGGGATTCTATGAGTGGCTTCAATCTATAATGTTTGAATGGAGGCTTTCGGAGTCAGAAACAGATATTCAATATTTTTACAAGATGTTACTTTCTCTGCAGAAGCAGGAGATATTCTATCAGGAACAGGTGCTGGCAAAGATGAGTTCCCCCGTGGAAGCGATACTGCGAGGGATTCGTGAAAGAATCGGCGTTGATCTTTGTCAGGATGTGGAATTGATCCATGGATTGGCGGGACATTTGTTTACCACCGTTTTTCGGGAGAAATATTTAAAACCGGGTTTTGGCCTGATTACAATGGCATCGCTGAAAAGGCAGTACCCCTTAGGTTTTGATATGGCCGTGGTCGCTGTTGATTATATGCGGGATATGTATCAGTTTTCCATGACCAATGCGGATATCATCAGTCTGGCGCTTCATTTCCAGGCGGCGGTGGAAAGGCTGAAAGGAAAGAAAGGGAATCCCAGGATTATTGTCATCTGTCATTTGGGCAAAGCGGCTGGAAGTATTATTTGTTCAAAACTGGAACGCAAGATAGGAGACATCGAGGTGCTGGGGAGTTATTCTCTTCAGGAATTTAAAAAAGGAGTGGTACCGGAATGTGACTGTGTGGTGACGACAGAGAGGATTATTCAGACAAAGCTTCCCGTAATTTATATTTCATTGGCATTGCCGGAGAGTGAAATAAAAAAAGTGGCGGAAAATGTGCGGAAGATACAGAACTATCATTCCCTGGAACAGATTACCTTGTAGTCGGTTGTCCTCCACATCGACCAGACAGACATAGCGAAAATAGTAGAAGAGATGTTGCAGCCACTGTTGGAGGGATATCTTGTAGAAGAGACATTCCTGCAGTCCGTTTTGGACAGAGAGAGCATATTGCCGACCAATTTGCGATATATCGCGCTTCCCCATGGGAATCCGATTTATGTAAACGCGTCAAAACTTGTCGTTGGACGTTTGAGCCAACCGGTTTTGTGGAATGATGAATATGTATGCTGTGTATTTTTGTTTGCCGCGTCCGCTGAATTATTGGAGGACAGGATGCAGCTGTATGATATTTTTTATCGAGCCTTTTCCGACCCTGATGTGGAGGAAAGGATAAAAAGGCTCCAACAGCGGAATCTGTCGGATGAAGCCTTTAAACAATTGCTATTTCACATTTTGAGATAGAGTAACTGAATGATTTCTATAAAAGGAGAGAAAGGATGTGATTACAAAATGGTAGGAATTATTCTTGCAACCCATGGCAATTTCGCGACGGGAATTATGCAGTCCGGTTCCATGATTTTTGGTGATCAGCCGAATGTGGCGGCGGTGACACTGCAGCCAGAAGAAGGCCCGGCCGATGTGAGAAGGAAGATGGAAGAAGCAGTTGCTTCCTTTGAAGATCCCGATCAGGTACTGATTCTTTGTGACTTATGGGGTGGCACTCCGTTTAATCAGTCGAATGGTCTGATTGCAGGTCATGAGGATACGTGGGCGATCGTGGCGGGCTTGAATCTGCCGATGCTCATCGATGCTTACGGCTCCCGCATGACGATGGACACCGCCCATGAGATTGCAGTACAGATTTCGGGCAGCGCAAAAGAAGGCGTGAGGATTTATCCGGAGTCCCTGCAGCCACAGGAAGCAGCGCCGGCAGCGGCAGCTGCGTCAAGTGGGCAGCCGACAGGCGCGTTACCGGAAGGCACGGTTGTTGGAGATGGAAAGATCAAATATGTGCTGGCTCGTGTGGATACTCGTCTGCTTCATGGACAGGTAGCGACGGCATGGACGAAGACGACGACGCCTAACCGTATCATCGTCGTTTCCGATGGCGTGGCACATGATAATCTGCGTAAGAGTATGATTACAGAAGCAGCGCCTCCAGGAGTCAAGGCTAACGTTGTTCCGATTGATAAGATGATTCAGGTAGCGAAGGATCCGCGGTTTGGTAACACAAAGGCGATGCTCCTTTTTGAGACACCACAGGATGCACTCGCGGCCATCAAGGGTGGCGTGGAGATAAAAGAGCTTAATATCGGATCGATGGCCCACTCTGTAGGGAAGGTGGCTGTCAGCAAGGTATTATCTCTCGGAAAAGAAGATATTGAAACCTTTGATGAACTGAAGAAGCTGGGCATAACATTTGACGTCAGAAAGGTGCCGAGTGATTCGAAGGAAAACATGGATGAGATTCTGGAGAAAGCGAGAACCGAGCTGGCGAATGCGTAACAAATGTTAGCAAGCAGAGACCAGGCGATGGATAAGATGTGCCTGGCCGATGCGAAAAGAAGAAAAGTATAGGAGGAAATATTTATGTCAATTATATCAATGATATTGGTAGTACTTGTTGCCTTCCTTGCTGGTATGGAGGGTATTCTGGATGAATTCCAGTTCCATCAGCCTCTGGTAGCATGTACGTTGATCGGACTGGTTACAGGAAACCTGGAAGCCGGTGTCATTCTGGGAGGAACACTTCAGATGATCGCTCTTGGGTGGGCGAATATCGGTGCCGCTGTTGCCCCTGATGCGGCTTTGGCTTCCGTTGCTTCCGCGATCATTCTTGTTCTTGGCGGACAGGGTGTGGATGGTGTTGCGACAGCAATCGCCGTTGCAGTTCCTCTGGCTGTTGCCGGTCTGTTCCTTACCATGGTTGTTCGTACTCTTTCTGTCGTTTATGTACATCAGATGGATGCAGCAGCAGAAAAGGGTAACTTCTTTGGAGTGGAACTCTGGCATATTATAGCCGTAATCACACAGGGACTTCGTATTGCCATTCCGGCAGCGGCTCTGTTGATGATTCCGACGGAAACGGTTTCGAATCTGTTGAATTCCATGCCTGCATGGCTGACAGATGGTATGTCCATCGGTGGTGGCATGGTTGTAGCCGTTGGTTATGCACTGGTTATCAACATGATGGCGACTGCGGAAGTATGGCCATTTTTTGCGATCGGCTTCTGTCTGGCAGCTGTTTCCGAGTTGACTTTGATCGCCCTTGGCGCGATTGCTTTAGCCTTGGCATTCATTTATATGAATCTGTCTGAAAAAGGCGGCGGCTCCGGTAATGGCGGCGGTGGTGGAAACGTTGGCGATCCATTGGATGATATCTTGAATGATTACTAAAAGTGAGGGGGTATAGAAATGGCAGATAAAAAAGTAACGTTAGAGAAAAAAGATCGTTTTTCTGTTTGCTTGCGCTCCACTTTGATGCAAGGTTCGTGGAACTATGAGCGTATGCAAAATGGTGGATGGTGTTATGCGATGATTCCAGCCATCAAGAAACTGTATACGACAAAAGAAGAACAGAGTGCTGCTCTGAAACGTCATCTGGAGTTCTTTAACACACATCCTTATGTTGCATCACCGATTCTTGGTGTAACATTGGCTTTGGAAGAAGACCGTGCGAATGGCGCTCCGGTAGATGATACGGCGATTCAGGGTATTAAAGTTGGTATGATGGGGCCTTTAGCCGGTGTTGGTGATCCGGTATTCTGGTACACGGTTCGTCCTATGATTGGTGCTTTGGGTGCATCTCTTGCCATGGGCGGCAGTATTCTTGGCCCGATTCTGTTCTTCGTTCTCTGGAATATCATTCGTTGGGCCTTCATGTGGTATACACAGGAATTCGGTTATAAAGCAGGTATGTCCATCGCGGAAGACCTTTCCGGCGGACTTTTGCAGAAAGTTACAAAAATCGCATCGATTCTCGGTATGTTTGTACTGGGATCTCTGATTGAACGTTGGGTATCACTGGACTTCGTACCTGTTGTATCTGAAGTACAGCTTAGTGAAGGCGCTTACATCGACTGGGCCAACCTTTCCGGTGGTGCAGAAGGAATCAAGGAGGCTTTAACCCAGTATACTTCTGGAATGTCCCTTACCGATACGACCACTACAACATTGCAGGATAACCTGGATGATTTGATTCCGGGATTGATGCCGTTATTGCTTACATTCCTTTGTATGTGGCTGCTGAAGAAGAATGTATCTCCGATTGTCATTATCCTTGCATTGTTCGTCGTTGGTATCGTTGGACACGTGATTGGACTTCTGTAATTACTGATAAAAAGATTACTGTCTCAGTATGAGTATGAAAAGTAATAGGAGAAGGTATTTTTATTTTATTACTTCGTACAGCAATGAGCAGTAGAAAGATTTATTGTGGATATATTATTGTGATTATGATATAATGTGAATGGCAAGGGACAAACGCGAATCTGTGTTATTTGTCCCTTGCATCCTATTATTACGAACGCAGCGGGGTGAAATCGACAGTGAAAAAGAAAGAATCGGGCATGGTGCAGTCCTTAAACACGAAGGTAGATATCATTATGGAGGGGACTTCATTCAGTAAAATGAATAATTACGGGAAGATTATGGTCGGCGACAAGGGATTCGAATACTATAGTAACCGTAATGTGAACGATTTTATACAGATACCGTGGGAAGAAGTGGACTACATCGTAGCTTCCGTTATGTTCAGGGGCAAATATATTCCGCGGTTCGCGCTGCAGACGAAAAAGAACGGTAACTTTACTTTTTCCGCAAAGAAACCCAAAGAGCTGCTCGGGGTCATCCGTCATAATAAGTATGTTCCTTCGGATCATATGGTGCGGTCTCTGACATTTTTCCAGGTATTAAGACGAGCATTACCGTCGAGGAAAGGGAAAAAATGACAGCAGAGCTGCGAAGTACTCCCAGATAATACATTAAGATATGAGATGATTATATGAAAAAGGGCATCCGCCAAAATGGCGGGTGTCCTTTTAGATTTTTAAAGATATTATATATTATATTTTTCCCTCATTTCCTTTAACGCAATCTTGGCGTTCTTTACCTGCCCATCTTCCAATTGCTTTTCAGATATTTCTATATCTTTGTAGATAGAAACACGGTGCATGGCTTGCTCGTAGGTTTCCATACTCATGATTACCATATCGCCATAACCGTTTTTCGTGATATAAATGGGTTCAGTGGATTTATGGCACATATCGGAAATCTCGGATGTATTTTTTAAATCTTTAATCGGTATGATCAGCGGCATAAGAAAACCTCCTCTCTGCATTAATGCATTAGTAGCGTTCGATATTAATTATGGATTAATAGTACCATAATAGTATCATGATATTACCATAATTACAATGTGGAATTATAGTTTGAATAAATTCCCGTTTTCCGTCGTAGTACTAGGAAAATTCCGACGTTTCTCGATTAGTCTCTTC
>JAJQDO010000232.1 GCA_021202175.1 Clostridiales bacterium
AAACGTGGTGTCAATCTGCATTTCTTTTTGAATTTACTTTTGACACCCTAATCATTTTTGACCAATCATAAAAAGGCGCAAAGTCTTTTACAGATTTTGCACCTTTTTTACACGGTTATTGTATATAATGATTAGTTATCAAGCTTGATACCCGCCAGCAGAGCGCCGAGACCGGTAGAAGCGCTTCCCTCATCTTTATAAGAGATAGACGGTGTTTTATCTTTGTGTTCTCTCGGCTCACGAGCAGGTTTGTCATCATCGAGAGCAGCACGGATGCTCAGGCTGATCTTGCCATTTTCCACTTTGAGAACTTTTGTTTTCACTTCCTGTCCTACTTTCAGTACCTCGCCAGGAGATTCGATACGTTTTTTCACAATCTGGGAAATGTGAACCAGTCCGGAAAGACCATCGCCCAGGTCGATAAAGGCACCATAAGGCATCAGGGATTCTACTTTTCCTTCCAGGATGGAGCCAGGTTCTACCGCATTGATCTTTCTTTCTTTTTCTTCGCGGCGTTTGTCATATAATACTTCTTTTACGGACAAAACGAGACGGTTCTTTGCTTCATCGGCTGTGATGACTTTGGCTTCTACCGTTTTGCCCAGGAATTCGTTCGTGTCTTCTACATAGCCAATCGCCAGGTGAGAAGCGGGGATAAAGCCGCGCAGTCCTTCTACGTAAGCGATGACGCCCTTGTTCACGATGCCACCGACCTTTAACGTCAGGACAGTGCCATCTGCCAGGTACTGTTTTACTTTCTCCCAGGCGAGATTTTTGGAAGCTTCTTTTACGGAAAGCGCGACATTGCCTTCTCCGTCATCATCGGATAATACGACAACTTTTACTGTATCGCCAACCGGCACGCTCTGCATGGAAAAAGAAGGATCGTCGCTGTAATCTTCTTTTTTTACGATGCCCTGCGTATGGTAATTGATGTCCAGATAAGCGGCACTGTCGTCTACGCTTGTGATGACGCCATCAATGATATCCCCTTCCTTTAATTTGCGGAAGGAAGCTTCCAGTTCTTTTTCAAAGTCAGCCATTGTTTCACTCATAATAGTAGTCCTCTTTTCTATAAAATTATTTCTTTAGAAAAATGATCGTATCTCAGTACAACGAAACATGGATATTCATACGCTGCACTTGTTATATGTACCTGGACGGGAAAGTTTCCAGAATATTATTTCCGCTGAGATACCAGCTCGTCAGCACACTAATCGTGTCAATCAATTCTTCACATGATTGCATAGTACCACATTTCTCTATCTTCTTGCAATGGAGAAATCAAAAATACTTATAATTACGGTAGAAAAACGATGGGAATTTTGATATACTATAGGAACTGTGTAAAGACGGACGTAGAATGTCTGCCTCTTTTATGAGAAGGATGAAAGACACGGGATTATATCGGGAGGAGATTGTTATGGATATCAATACAGGAATGAAGATGACATTGACGAGCATGGTGACGATGGCGAACACGGCGAAGACGCTTGGCAGCGGCAGCCTCCTGGTATACGGAACACCGGCGATGCTGCTTTTGGTGGAAAAAACGGCAGTCGCTCTTCTGGAAGGACATCTGGACGAGGGGATGACTTCTGTGGGGACGAATCTGAATGTTGATCACGTTTCCGCGACCCCGATCGGAGGGAAGATCTGCTGTCAGGTGGAACTTGTGGAGATTGACCGGAAGCGGCTCGTTTTCCAGGTGGAAGTGACGGATGATGCCGGACTGATCGGAAAGGGTACGCATGAGCGTTTTATCGTGCAGGCGGAGAAATTTCAACAAAAGGCCAACGGGAAACTGCAGGCGAAGTGAGAAGGATGGAGATGGAGAAAAGAAGAAGTGGATGTGAGTCGAGCCAAAACGAACCGGTCCGTCTGAATAAGTATTTAAGTGATGTCGGCATCTGTTCCAGACGGCAGGCTGATCGCTATGTGGAAGAAGGAAGGATTACGGTAGACGGCTGTTTGGCGGAGCTTGGGCAGAAGGTCACGCCGGATCAGAAAATATGCCTGGATGGGAAGGCCATTTCGGGAGGAACTGGGGTGAATCATCGCAGAATCCTTCTGGTGGTGAATAAGCCGAAAGGGATCGTGTGTACCACCCAGAAAAAGGATCCGGATAATATCGTGGATTTTATCGGATATCCCGAGAGGATCTATCCCGTAGGCCGCCTGGATAAGGACTCGGAAGGCCTGATTTTGATGACCAATGACGGAGAATTGATGGACGAGATTTTGCGTGCCAGGAACCGCCATGAGAAAGAATACGAGGTGCGGGTGAATAAACCGGTCGGTGACCGTTTTTTGAAGGCGATGGTCAGCGGAGTGCCGATTCTCGATACGGTGACTCGTCCCTGCAAGGTGCGCAAGACGGGGACCTTTACGTTCCGTATCATTCTGACCCAGGGGCTGAATCGACAGATTCGCCGGATGTGCGAGGCGCTGGACTATCGGGTCGTCGGACTGCGACGGATTCGGGTGATGAACATCCGCCTGGGAGATCTTCCCGTGGGAAGTTATCGGGAAGTGACGCCGGAAGAATTATTTGAGATAGATCGGCTGACAGGGAGGGGAACATCTTGGAAAAGCAAAAACGTATAAAAGAGCTGGTACAGCGGTTGAATGAGGCTTCCAAAGCCTACTATCAGGAGGACCGCGAGATCATGTCCAACCTGGAATATGACGCCCTGTATGACGAACTGGAGGCACTGGAGAAGGAGACGGGCATCGTCCTGGCAGCCAGTCCAACGGTTCATGTGGGCTACGAAGTGCTCAGCGAGCTGGAGGAAGTAGCGCATGAATCCCCGATGCTTTCGCTTGACAAGACCAAGAGTCCACAGTCCCTGCGGGATTGGCTTGGAGAGAAACGGGGGATGCTTTCCTGGAAACTGGACGGCCTGACCGTGGTTCTTACTTATCGGGACGGTGTTCTGACCAGAGCTGTGACGAGGGGAAACGGACAGGTGGGAGAGGTGATCACTAATAATGCCAGGGTCTTTAAAAACCTTCCCTCCAGGATACCATTCTCTGGTGAACTGGTCCTTCGGGGTGAGGCGGTCATCCGTTATTCGGATTTTCGCCGCATCAATGAGAGCATGGAAAATGTGGAGGCCCGATATAAGAATCCTCGCAACCTTTGCAGCGGCTCCGTGCGTCAGCTGAATAATGAGATTACTGCAAAACGAAATGTATTTTTCTATGCATTTACCCTGGTGAGCGCTGCCGACAGGACGCTTTCCAATTCTGAAGAGGAAATTATGCTCTGGCTTACGGAGCTGGGATTCGATATCGTGCCCTATCAGATGGTGGATGGCGAGACGATTCTCGGCGCCATTCAGGATTTTTCGGAAAAGATTGTGGAAAATGATATCCCCTCTGATGGCCTGGTTCTTATCTATGATGATATCGCCTATGGACTTTCCCTGGGCAGCACGGCGAAGTTCCCCAGAAATTCTATTGCGTTCAAGTGGGAAGACGAGGAGGCGGAGACGACACTGACGGATATCGAATGGAGCCCTTCGCGAACCGGGCTGATCAATCCCATCGCGATTTTTGAATCGGTGGAGCTGGAAGGGACCACCGTCAGCCGCGCGAGCCTGCATAACTTAAGTATCATGGATGGCCTGGCGCTTGGCGTGGGCGACCGGATTAAGGTGTATAAGGCGAATATGATCATCCCACAGGTATCGAAGAATCTTACCCGGAGCGCGTCCTATACAGTTCCGGAACATTGCCCTGCTTGTGGCGGCGCGACGGAGATTCGCATGGAAAATGATGTGAAATCCCTTTATTGTCCGAATCCGTTTTGCAGTGCGAAAAAAGTAAAACTGTTTGCCCATTATGTGAGCCGGGACGCTATGGATATTGATGGCATCTCGGAAGCGACGCTCACGAAGATGATCGATCAGGGGTTCCTGTCGGAATTATATGATCTGTATCATCTGTCTGATTTTAAAGAAGAGATTGTGGAGATGGAAGGCTTCGGGGAGAAATCTTACCAGAATATGATCGCCTCCATCGAGAAATCAAGACACACGACACTGCCTCGCTTCGTCTACGGACTGGGCATATTAAATGTCGGCGCATCCAATGCGAAGCTGATCTGCCGTCGTTTCGGATATTCTCTTGAGGCGATCCGGGAGGCGTCCGTGGAGGACATGATTGAGATAGAAGGCATCGGGGAAGTGATTGCGGCCAGTGTCCGGGACTATTTTGATAATGACCATAATCGGAAGGTACTGGAGCAGCTGCTGCCGTGCCTGACATTTGAAGAAGCATCCAGTCAAAAGGAGATGCCGGAAGAGGCTCTTGTTCTGCAGGATAAGACCTTTGTGATTACCGGGTCCGTGACCCATTTTAAGAATCGGAAAGAGCTCAAGGAGAAGATTGAGTCTCTGGGTGGCCGGGTGACCGGTTCGGTATCAAAAAATACCGATTATCTGATCAATAACGACAATCAATCGAACTCAACAAAGAATAGAAAAGCGAAAGAACTGGAGATTCCGATTCTTACAGAAGAGGAATTTCTGGAAATGATATGAGGATAACACATAATACACGATGAAAAAGTAAAGTTTTATTTGTTTACTGGTATAAATATTAGGGAAGGAAGAGATGATAGATTATGCCAATTAGAATCGATGCAAATTTGCCAGCAAAAAAGATTTTGGAAGATGAGAATATATTTGTGATGGATTACGAACGCTCCATGCGCCAGGATATCCGTCCGTTGCGCATCCTCATCATGAATCTGATGCCGACGAAGGAAGAGACAGAACTGCAGCTGCTCAGGAGCCTTGCCAATACGCCTCTTCAGGTGGATGTTACTTTTCTTACCATGGCGAGTCATACTTCCAAGAATACACCAATCAGTCATCTGGAGTCATTTTATACTACTTTTGCGAGTGTCAGAGAGGATTATTATGACGGATTGATCATTACCGGGGCACCGGTGGAGACATATGATTATGAGGATGTGGATTACTGGCCGGAGCTGGTGGATGTGATGGAATGGTCTAAAACGCATGTAACTTCTACGTTTCACATCTGTTGGGCGGCACAGGCAGGATTATACTATCATTACGGTGTTCGTAAATTTGAATTAAAAGAGAAGATTTTTGGTATTTTTAAACATCGGACGATTCACAGGAAGATCCCGCTGGTCAGAGGATTTGACGACATCTTTAACGCGCCGCATTCCAGACACACCGGCATCTGTCGGGAAGATGTGGAAAATAATCCAGAGCTGAATATCGTGGCGGATTCGGAAGAAGCGGGGCCATTTATCATCATGGCGAAGGAAGGACGGCAGATTTTTGTTACCGGACATCCGGAATATGATGTGGTCACTTTGGACGGAGAGTATAAGCGGGATCTGGCAAAAGGCATGGATAACGTGCCGTTTCCCTGCCGATATTATGAAGACGACGATCCGGCAAAAGGGCCGGTGAAGTCCTGGCGGTGCCATGCCAACACACTGTATACCAACTGGCTGAATTATTATGTATACCAGATGACTCCATATATCTCCGAGGAGATTAAAAACCTGTGCTAATGATTTGAATATCATAAAATGATTGCGTTTGTCCTTTTATGCATGTTTTAAAGGCTGCTGTATTTATATACAGCAGCCTTGTTTTTTGGTGAGAATCATGTCGCACCTTCTACTGACGAAGGAATCGTAAAGATTTCATCTTCCTTATAATGGTCCTGTTTTATGGGCCTATTCCTGCGAGGTTTCTTCACTGATGGCCATATGTTCCAGACCATATTTTAATGCCATGCTCATTAATGCATTTCTGGAATAATTGGTTTTCTTCGCCCATTGATCATAATTTTCCTGTACGCTTTTTTCAATGCGGACTGTCAGAACGACGTAAGTATCTTCTTTTGGTGTAATGATTAATTTATTATCCATTATGTAATTCTCCTGTATTTTTTTCTCTTATGGTTATTAATTATATTATAGTGTAAATGATAAATATGATTAGGGTGTCAAAAGTAAATTCAAAAAGAAATGCAGATTGACACCAC
>JAJQDO010000293.1:0-3320 GCA_021202175.1 Clostridiales bacterium
AATTCTATTGATTTGTTATTCGTAAAAGAAAAAAATCAGAATGATAGGGATTGCGTAAAAAGAAAGCATTCGCAGTGATAGGGATTGTGTAAAGGGAAACTTTCGCAGAAGAAAAGGCTATGAGTGCGTAATACAAGCATAAGCCATATATATATGATGTAAGCTGATATGATGAATATAGGGAAACGCCTATAAATATCGAAAGAAGAAAGGGTGACAGATATGAATGTATATGCAGATAACGCGGCAACTACAAAAATAAGTCCGGCTGCTTTGGAAGCCATGACGAAGTGCATGACAGAATATTTCGGAAATCCATCCAGCCTGCACACACCGGGCCAGACGGCAGCGGAAGTCCTTCAGAAAGCAAGAGAAGACATCGCCGAATGTATCGGCGCCAGCTTCCAGGAAATATATTTTACCTCCGGCGGCACCGAAGCGGATAACCAAGCGATTCGTTCGGCAGCAGCTCTTGGTGCGAAAAAAGGAAAGAAGCATATCATTTCCTCTACTATCGAGCATCATGCAGTCCTGCATACACTAAATGCACTGGAAAAGGAAGGTTATGAGATTACACTTCTCGATGTAGGCACAGAGGGTATCGTAAAGCCGGAAGACTTAGAAAAGGCCATCCGTGATGACACGGCATTGGTGACGATTATGTATGCGAACAACGAGATTGGAACCATTCAGCCCATCGACGAGCTGGCGAAGATCTGCCATGAGAAGAAAGTTATCTTCCATACAGATGCTGTTCAGGCAGTATGTCATGTACCGATCAATGTGCACGAACAGAATATCGACATGCTTTCCCTGTCCGCTCATAAATTCCATGGACCTCGCGGCATCGGCGTTCTCTATGTAAGAAAAGGTGTTCGCCTTTTCAATTTGATGGAAGGCGGGGCACAGGAACGCAACCGCCGTCCGGGAACCGAGAACCTGGCGGCCATCGTTGGCATGAGCGTAGCCATGAAGGAAGGCATCGCTTCTATGGAGGAAGACGAAAAGAAAGTAGAAAAGCTCAGAGACAAACTGATTGCTGGTTTGTCAAAGATACCACACTCCCGTCTGAACGGAGATGCGAAAAAGAGATTGCCAGGCAACGTAAACTTCATCTTTGAAGGCATTGAGGGAGAATCCCTGTTACTGCTTCTGGACAACAAAGGCATTGCGGCATCTTCCGGAAGCGCCTGTACGTCCGGTTCCCTGGATCCAAGCCATGTGCTGCTGGCACTGGGATTACCGCACGAAGTGGCGCACGGCTCCCTGCGCTTATCCTTATGTGAGGAGAATACCGAAGAAGAGATTGATTATATATTAGACACGATTCCGGGAATCGTAGAATATCTGAGAGACATATCCCCTGTCTGGGAAGACCTTGAGAAAGGAGAAAAAGAACATGTTATATAGTGAAAAAGTAATGGATCATTTCCAGAATCCGCGAAATGTAGGAAAAATGGACGATGCCGATGGCATCGGCGAAGTAGGCAACGCAAAATGTGGCGACATCATGAAAATGTACATCAAGGTAGATGATGATGGCATCATCAGCGATGTGAAGTTCAACACTTTCGGATGCGGTTCTGCCATCGCCAGCAGCTCCATGGCTACAGAGATGATCAAAGGAAAACCCATTGATGAGGCCCTGGAATTATCTAACAAAGCCGTGGTAGAAGCCCTCGATGGACTGCCAGCTTACAAGCTCCACTGTTCCGTATTGGCGGAAGAAGCTGTGAAGGCAGCCGTAAAAGACTACTACGATAAGAATGATATCGAATATGACAAAGCGAAGTTCGCCGAAGGCGACTGTCCGACCTGTGAGGAGTAGGGAAGTTAACGAAACACAGAATATGCCAGGAATAAAGGAAACAGTAGTGTAAAATAAAAACCAGCCTGTTTGTGATGATGAATCACAGACGGACTGGTTCTTTTTTTCATGATTAATTATAAATTTATAATATAATTAATCAATCATAAATATTGATGCCACTAATTTCTCTCTCCATCTGATTCCACATGCCATTCTTCTGTTCCTGGCGTTTTTATCTGTATTACCGCCCTCATGAATAGTAACGTCATGGATATACGGGTGAAATCTTTAAAAATGTATATTTTGACATATAGATATAAATCATTTATAATAAATCGCGTACAACTTATGCAGAACCGGGAAGCCGGATATCTGCCGTGAAACAAGTTGCAAAGCGAAGGAGGATATGAATGATGAAAAAAATCAAATGGGTGATGAGCTTTGTGGTAGTTTTTGCTCTCTGTCTGCTGTTTACATATTCGGCAGATGCGGCGACGCAAAAAGTAACAAAGGTGACCCGGAAAAGCTATCAGGTTTCAAGCTCCCAGTTTTATACGAAATATACCGGATATACGAAATCAGGGGAAAAGGTATGGACGTATAAAACAGGCAAGTACAGTTTGACGGAATTGACCGTCAATGAGATGGATCAGACGAAAGCCATTGTAAAGAATTCTCTGGTTTACATTGCGACCCCGGATAACCGAATCATTGCGTTGAAAAAGAATACCGGAAAAGTAAAATGGAAAACCGCCAAAAATACAATTGGTTCGCTGACAGATTATTGCTTCGATTCTGCAGGTAATATGTACATTTGCGGATATTACGGGCCGGATGCCGTGAAAATCAGTAAAAAGGGCAAAGTGTGCTGGAAAGTGGATACCGTCGATTCCAAACGCTATTGGGCCTATAAGGTCAGAATGAAAAACGGCAAAGTGGCGATTACATTTGATGCACCGAAGAAGAAGACGCTTTACTTGAGCAAAAAGACAGGAAAACTAGTAAAATAAAGAACCAACGCGCTAAAGTGTTGACATTTTGTGTTGATATTTTACAGGTAGTAAATCTGCGTGGCATGAACAACAATCGGAAACAGGAATGAACATCTATCAGAAAAGGAGAGATTATGAAAAAGATTTATAAAAAGTTTATATGTATCATTTTGGCAGCAACGATTATGGTGAGCAATGGAGTCTCGGTTGCAGCCGCATCGGCTACTACCACAAAAAAGTACCAGGCGGCAGTTGCGAGATATGAAAAATTCACGAAGAAGAGGGGTGGAAATTATAAAATAGTAGATATAGACGGCAATGGTATTCCGGAACTTCTCTTTCATAATGAAAAGAATTGCAAGGATCAGGTATATACCTATAATTATAAAAAGAATAAAATGATACTTTTGGCCAAAATCGATCCCGGACAAAATTATATGCCGGGCGCGTCCTACAGCGGGCTGAGTTATCGGCTCAGCAACAAGTCGTTTCGCATCGCATCAGCCACTACCGGAGAT
>JAJQDO010000293.1:3330-6021 GCA_021202175.1 Clostridiales bacterium
TTACAAATTCAGCCGGAAAAAGATTAAAACCATTCCCGTGTTTAAGGCAAAACGAAATAACTCTAACATCACCTGGACTTATAAAATTAACGGGAAAAAGGTCAGTCAAAATAAATTTTTGAAGAAGTTAAATAAGATGCGGGATAAATATACCGTGGTGTTAAATTAATCAGATATGACCGGGAGACAGGTAACATGTTATCCCGGTCATTGTTGTATCGGACGGAGATGAAAGTGATTGAATTGATCTTCGGTTAAAAATATGAGCAGAACACAGTGGATGGCGGCACAAGCGGTGCTATAATTAAAAATATGATTGAGATGCCACACTACAGTCAGGAGTATGCAAGCGGAGGAAAAGGAAATGGAAAAAGCACGGGATAAAAGAGATAGACAGAGAAAATCGGGAAATAATGAATGGCGAAATCAACGGAAAAAAGCGAATGAGCAAAAGAGTGAAAAGTCCACGGAGATTCGTAAAAAACACAGTGATAAAAGTAAGAGATTCCAGAAGAAGTATTTAGAGGCAAATCAGGACGGCTATAAGGGATACGAGGAAAGAAATAAAGAAACACGTAAAAATAATGGCGAAGGAAACAAGGAATTCTATAAGAATTATGAAGAAAGAAATAAAGAAGGTCGTAAAAACGGTGATAAAGAAGCAAAGGGAACATCAAAGAATCTTGACAGAAAAACTATGGAAACACGAAGGAATTTTGATAATAAGCCCACAGGACTTCGAGAAAATCATGGCAGCACATTATGTCCTTATGCCAAAAAATGTGGAGGATGCAACTATATTGATTTAGACTATAAAAAACAACTGAAGAAAAAGCAAAAACAGGTAAAAGAGCTATTGGGTTCTTTTGGAACCGTGGAGCCAATCATCGGCATGTCGGATCCGTACCATTATCGTAACAAAGTTCATGGAGTGGTAGCTGCTGATCGAAAAGGGAATGGTTATACCGGAATATATGAAGAAAAAAGCCATCGTATTATTCGTGTAGATTCCTGTCTCATTGAAAATCAGAAAGCAGATGAGATTATGCAATCGGTTGCCGGATTAATGAAATCATTTAAAATGAAGCCCTACAATGAAGATACCGGATACGGATTTCTTCGCCATATCCTGATCCGCACGGGATATCATACCGGCCAGATTATGGTCGTTCTTGTCACGGTCTCCCCGGTATTTCCTTCGAAAAACAATTTTGTGAAGGCGTTGCTGAAATTGCATCCGGAGATTACTACCATCGTCGCCAATGTCAATGACCGGTCCACCAGTATGGTGCTCGGAGACAAGCAACAGGTATTATATGGAAAAGGATATATCGAAGACATTTTGTGCGGAAAACGATTCCGTATCTCGCCGAAATCCTTTTATCAGGTGAACCCCGTCCAGACAGAGGTTCTCTATAAAAAAGCCATCGAATACGCTTCACTGACCGGAAAAGAGACCGTAATTGATGCCTACAGCGGCATCGGCACGATTGGCATGGTGGCCAGCGATACCGCATCTAGGGTCATTTCTGTTGAACTGAACGGAGAAGCTGTCCGCGATGCTGTTGCCAATGCAAAGATGAACCAGATAAAAAATATACAGTTTTATAAAGAAGATGCCGGAGACTTCATGGTGCAGTTGGCCGACCAGAAACAAAAGGTTGATGTGGTCTTTATGGATCCACCCCGTTCCGGGAGTGACGAAAAGTTCATGGATGCTCTGCTGCGGCTGGCCCCAAGGAGGGTGGTGTATATTTCCTGTAACCCGGAGACACAGAAACGGGATCTGACTTATCTCACGAAAAGAGGATATCAGGTGAGGAAAATACAGCCGGTGGATATGTTTCCGATGACGGGGCATGTGGAGACGATTGTATTGATGTCGCGCGTTAGCAATGAGCCATGCACAGACCGAGCATAAAGTGCGGGGAAAGCTTGCTTTCATGAGCATCTTTATGCGAAAGGATGTATACGGCGAATGATGGTCATAAACAGGAGGTACTGCAGAGCGAGCGTATCCGCCTTCCGAAGAGAATCTTATCCCTGCTGTTTGGGGAATTTTGCGAAATCCTTGTGCTGACACCGGGAAAGTCGGTGGAGGGGATTGAGATTAAAGAAGTGAGGGGTGAGTGCCATGAGTAACATTGAACTGATGATGCCGCTCAAGGCTGTGCCTTATGAGCACCAGAAGAATGCTTTTGCGTTTGCCTGTGAGAAGTTTGGCGTTTTTGACGAAAGAATAAAGAGCCGGGGAGTTGCCCTGCTCATGGAAATGGGCACCGGCAAAACAGTGGTGAGCATCGCCGTTGCCGGGTGCCTGTACCAGCATGGGAAGGTCAACCGTGTTTTGGTAGTGGCTCCGCTTTCTATCGTTGGTGTATGGAAAGAGGAATTTGAGAAATTTGCCGATTTTCTATATTCGCTGACGGTCTTAAAGGGCACGGCGGCAAAGAAAAAAGAGCAGCTTACAAAGCTTCCGGAAGAGGGATTGCAGGTGGTGGTTGTGAATTATGAGTCGGCTTGGAGGCTGGAGAAGGAACTGCTTGCCTATGACGTGGAGCTGGTGATTGCGGACGAAGCACACAAGCTGAAAGAGAACCGCACGAACCAGAGCAAAGGAATGCACCACCTCGGAGACAGGGCAAAATATAAGCTTTTGCTGACAGGTACGGTAATCACCAACCATGAGAT
>JAJQDO010000347.1 GCA_021202175.1 Clostridiales bacterium
CTTTTTCTTCATAAACAGTATCCATTTTATTTAGCACTTGCAATCTTATAATTGTTTTGATTACCCTATAATAGTCATTATCACTTTCCGTCCGGCCTCAGCGAGTCTTCCCTTGCTGCTAATCTATTTCCAGGTTCTACTATAGTCGCTCCCACTTTCTGACCGACTTCCATAAATTCTCCCTTACTGCCAATCTATTTCTCAGGCTCTGCCATTGTCGCTGCCACTTTCCGTCCGGCCTCAACCAAATCAGCTTTACTGCCGGTCAGTTCCTGCAGCACATAAGCTTTCTTTCTCGGCCGGCACTCATGCCAGGGTTCCTCAAAAAAGCCAAAGTATACTTCAGCCAGGCCGCCAATCTGGTTATCTTCTATCCCGGCTTTCCGCAGCATCCCTTCCTCGTTGAGCAGGCGGAAATTATAGATGGTCCGCACATATGGGAGTTCTGCCGCCATTTTCAGTAAGCGGCGGGTGTACTCCGCCCGTTTTTCTTCTTCTTCCGGGTTCCCGCAATCTGTAAATCCGACTTCCGTGAGAATGACCTGCTTATCGCCATCACCATATTTACACATCACACGGTACGCTGCGTCATTGTAATCTTTCCACAGATGATCCGGTTCAAAAATATCCAGGAACAGATCCATTCCTACTTTACTCTGGTCGACGCTCATCTGGTAAGGATGCCAGGACAGCATATCAAAATAGCCATCTGGATTATCCGACCAGAACGCTCCGGACTTGATGCGTTGATACATTTTATCCAGTGTCCAGGCGATGCCGTACATCGGCGGCAGATAATCCGGCAGGTCTCCGCCTAGCCACGGTGTGGACAGTGCCGGGGAGAAACAGGTCACTTTCGCCTTCGGATTCCCTCTGCGCACGCCTTTTGCCGAAAAATACATCAAATCGATGGCGATATCCATCTTCTCATCGGCCGTAAAAGGTTCTGCTCCCTCTTCTTCCAGAAATCCGTCCGGATGGAGGAAGGCGTTCAGATTCCACTCATTGCCAATCTCCCAGTTACCTACCTGCGGAAAAAGTTTCGCCTGCGTACACCAGGATTCCTCCAGCATCTCGAGTGCCTGCATGTACAGGCTTCCTTCCGTGAGGTCTCGCTTGGGCATGGCGTGTCCCTTCTTCTGCTTGCAGCCTTCGGGCAGAAACCATTCATGACTCATACCGGTCACCTCCAGATCAAGCTCTGCCGCCCGATCCAGCAGCCGCCTATGCGCTGCCACGGCCTCCTCATTTGGCGTCACCGGATCATCAAGAATCTCTGTCAAATGCATCCAGGAACGGTAGGCCGTACATCCTACCGCCTTCACCAGATCCAGATACTCTGCCGCCATAACACCGGTATCTCCTTCCCGCTGAATCAGCGGTTCTCCCATCCCGTAAAATCGTTCTGATATCATATCCTTTTCCTCCTGTAAATTTTAAATCTGTAAATCTGTTAATCTGTAAATTTGTAAATCTGTTTAACATGTAAAACAAATAAGAACTCTCGTCGTATTTATAGATTAACACTTGAGAGTTCCTGATTATATCCTTATTTTGATGTTTTTGTTCGGATTATGAACAAAATCGTATATTGTCTTTTAAATCATTTTATGAACAAAATCGTATCTTGTCTTTGTTGTCTTCTAAAACGCTCTTCTAAATATACATAGTGATTAAAGGAATCGCAGCACACAGTGTCAATATCCAACTTTATATCACTTACCAATCTTGCGAACCATTTGAACCTTCCAATTCTTCCCCACTTATATATAAGAAAATGAAAAGATACACTGTAAACTTGCGAATCATTTGAACCCTTCATTCTTCCCCGCCCTCGTAAAACTCCATCGGTTTATATTGTTCGCGATACTGTTTGGGCGTCATGTTCATCTTCTGCTTGAATATCTTGCCAAAATAGCTCTGGGACGGAAAATTCACATATTCCGCGATTCCAGGCAATGTTTCTTCCGAATAGCGCAGCAGATTGGCCGCCTTTTCCACGCGGACGTCATTGACGAAATCCTGCAGGCTGATTCCCATTTCCTTCTTAAACAGGCGGGATAAGTAGCTGCTGCTGATTCCCAGTGTCTCTGCGATATCATCCAGATAGATTTTTTCCCGATAATGGGTGAAGACATAATCTTTGCAACGCTCCGTGTAGCTGGAACTGTGCTTTTTCTCCTTCTGGTCCCGCACTCGCCTGGCCAGCTCCTCCACCGCATGGTTGCGATAGATCAATATCTGCGTGATGTCCTTGCAGGCCGTGCATTTATTGATATAAAATCCGCTGATCCGGTAGGCAACGGAGGGCAGCACACCTCCCTCGATGGCTGCTCTGGCACATAAAGTGGCGGCGACGATGGCCAGATTCCGCCAATGTTCCAGCTCACTTTCTCCCAGTCTGCCAACATTTACATCCATCTCCTTCGAGCGGCGGACGGCTTCTTCCATATTTCCGCTCTTGACCGCATCGGTGATGCGGCGCTCTTCCTGGTAGGTGTGCCGGTAAATGTCTTCATCCTCCGACTTGATATCAAACCAGATCTGCTCCTCCCGCTCCTCCACCACGGCTACCGCCTGGTAATTCGCGTCGACCAGCTGCTGGTCGGAATATTCCTCACCGGTGATGATCTTCGCCAGCAGACCAGTCATCTGCAATATCTCCATCAGAGTGTGATAATGCAGTCCTTTCTCCCATTTCACATCGATATCATAATAATGATAGAACCGGTGCCGCTCCGTCCGACTCATTACCTGGGTACACAGCGGTCCCATCAGAAAATAAGCGTCTTCCTTTTTCACGCATAGAAAAAACATATGGAATTGATCGCGCAGCATCATCGGTTCCTTCTGCTTATCGGCGCTGTCCATCAGAGAACGGCGGAGGGCCTCATTACAATAAAGAGGATTATATTCCGGGTTCTCCTCATAGGATATCAGCTTCTCTGCCTGCTGGCAGAATATCCCCGTATGGAACACGCCCGCCATATGATTTAATATGTATTCCAGATTTTCCAATATCTTCTCCTTCTCTCTTCTATCCTATCTGCAATCATCACTCTTCTTGTGATAAATGAAGCAGCTCCTCCCACATATGATACAGTTTTGCATTGATAGCCTTCAGTTCTTCTTCTCTCAATTTTATCTTCTCACGATCATAGGTAAAGATACCGTTCACTTCTTCCTCGATATCACTGGTCTGCGTATAGATTGTGGCGCTTAAGCCCCGGGACAGGTTCGGATATACCTTACGTTCCCACAGCTGCCTGTAATTTTCTGTCAACTCTTCTTCTGGCGAGAACAAACGATAGCCGACCTTTTTTTCACAGGCGCAATGTCCCGGCACGGCTCTGGCATAACCGCCAAACTCCGTCAGGGCAACCACCCGATCCTTCTGCGGTTTTACTTCCATATTCATTTTTTTCGAATAGTTATGGATGCTGTACATATCCCCACCGCCCTGGTCAAACCAGCCGCAGGCTTCGTTGACGAAACGGGTTTTATCCCATTCCCGGATCCGTTTTGTCGCCTTCCTCGCATCGAACTGTCCCCAGCCCTCATTAAAGGGGACCCAGGCGGCGATACAGGGATGACTGTAAAGCCGCTCGATCATCCCTTGCAGGTCTTTATAATATTGCGCGCGTCCTCGCGCGTCGTCTCGACGGAACAGTTTGTAATGGTTATCCTTCACATGTCTTCGAACTCCCTCAAACACATTGGTGAGATAGGTGACAAAAAGCATATTATAGGCCTCCCCGCCATTTGGCATGTCCTGCCAGACGATCATGCCCAGCTGGTCGCAATGATAATAAAACCGGTCCGATTCCACCTTGACATGCTTCCGAATCGTATTAAAACCCAATTCTTTTAACTTTTCGATGTCATATCGCAGCGCCTCGTCGGTCGGCGTGGTCATCAGGCTTTCCGGCCAATATCCCTGGTCCAGGACGCCATTGAAAAAATAAGGCCGGTTATTCAGGTAAAATCGCAAAATTCCTTCCTCGTCCCTGTCGATGTGGTATTTCCGTATGCCAAAATAGGAGAGGATTTTATCATTGCCATAGGTTATCTCCACATCGTAAAGGTGGGGCGCCTCCGGCGTCCACGGTTTGAAATCACCCAGTTCGATTTGAACATTTTTTCTAGTTTCCACTGCAGCTTCCGCCACCACGTTCGACTGATTCCTTTCTGTGGTTGATTCCGTTGCCGCGTCTTCTCTGACGTTATCCCGGTCATAGATGTGGACGATTGCTTTTCGTTTCGCGTCAGTTATCGCGAAAACAGTGTTCGTCGTGATATGCAGCTCCACTGCTGCCTGATCGTATAACGGTGTAATCTTTACATTTTCTATATAATCCTCCGGCACACTCTCCATCCACACCGTCTTCCAGATGCCACTTTGCGGCGTATAAAAGAGATAACTCAGCATCCCCTTTTTCTCCAGCTTCTGTTTGCCGCGGGCATGCGCACTCTGTTCTGTCCTGTCTCTCACACAGAGGGTAAGTACATTTTCTCCTTCCCGGAGAAAATCCGTCACATCAAAATGAAAGGCGAGATAGCCACCCCGGTGGATTCCAGCTTTTTTCCCATTCACGCGCACGATGCATTCCTGGTCGACCGCGCCAAAATGCAGGAGCACACGTTCTCTGACAAATCCCTGTGGGAGTGTAAACACCCTTTTATAGTGAAGAAACTCTCCCGGAAGCACCCTTCTTTGCACACCGGAGAGACACGTTTCCGGCGAGAAGGGAACCAGAATCGTTCCATCATATTTCCTTACCTTTTTCTCAGTGCTGATCGCATATTCCCACTCACCATTCAGGTTAAAATAGCTGTCCCTCACCAGGTTCGGTCTGGGATATTCCTGATGTACATTCTTTGCATTTACCTTATCCGCCCATCTTGTTTTCAATTGCACCATCTGCTATACCCCCATATCTTCCGCTATTGCATGACATTACCTTCTCATATCCTCATCTGATATGTCGTCCTCCACCGAATAATTTATGTTTCATCTGCCTGTTTCTTCTGTCTGTTTCTTCTGCTTCTCCACTTCCAGCATCTCTTTGATATGCGCAACGACAAATTCCTGTGCCTGCTCTCCATAGATCACCGCAAGGTATTTTACCCCTTGAAATGAAACTCGTTCCTCCGAGGAAAGGCCTATCTGCATGCCCTTTTCTGTGGGAACCGTTCTCTTCTTCCCATATTCCTGATTCTGTTCCACCGTCAGATAATCGTTTTCTTTAAGCCAGTCGGTGATGGTTTTAAAATTGAGTTTCTGAAATATCTTTGTATCAACCGGTTCGTTCAGCTGTGCCACAAACCTGGTAATCGTTTGATCTGCCCGGTAAGCATATGTCTGCAAAACCTCTATGGGGAAATCCTCTTTCGGGGGCTTTTTCGGCTTTGTCCCTATGAATCCTTCATTACGCCTGACTTCTTCCAAAACCTCTTTTACAAAAAACATACAGCGAACCACATTCGGATTATTCAGAACCGCATCGTCTTCCATCGGCATATTATTCACCGGATTTTTTCCATCCGCAATCCTCTGCAGATAGGCAATCGCCGTCTCCAGTCTTTTCGTATCAATCTGCTCCATGTATCCTCCCCTCTTACATTTACATTCATCCTGATAATTCATTATAACATAAATGATACGAGGAACAAAAAATACATTTTCATTTCTGAAAAATTTTTTGAAGCTATTGTGAATCATCTCTCTGTAACAGACAAAAATCCCCAGAGGTGCCACCTCTGGGGATTCGCTTTCTTGTTATATTGAAATCAACCTCATCAATCGTGCCATGTGCCTTTTCTCAAAAGTCCATGACCATTTTGGCGGAAGCTTCCTCGTCCAGCTCCGTTAACCTGGAATCCGTAACCCGGTATACCCGCTGGCACAGATCCAGTACGCTGGGGCGGTGCGTTGTGACGATCACCGTCTTATTCGGGCGCTGCTTTACGATCCTGCGCAGCACCTCCCGTTCCGTCTGGACATCCAACGCGCTG
>JAJQDO010000071.1 GCA_021202175.1 Clostridiales bacterium
TTACTCCAATAATTCCTTTCAATCCTTCCAGAATGTTATCATATACAGCAGTAAGGTTATCGATGACCTTGGTGGACATGTCTAAAATAGTCTTGTAGTGAAACATATCTAACATCTTCTGTTCGATCAATGCATCCAGCCGCTCTACGATCATGGAGAGTTCATCTTTAAACATTTCCAGCTTCTCTGGATCATGTTCCAGTTCATCCAGTTGCTTTTTGGTCCCATAATGAAAGATGTAAAATGGGATGAAAAACAACAGATTCTTTTCAAAAATGTCATCCAGGCTGTAATCCGTGATCTTTATAATCCGGACATCGAACGAGAGCACAGCTTCAGGAAATGTAATTTCGATATGCAGTTTGTCGGGTGTGGATCGATTCGCCCGGAGATAGAGGATAGCAGTGTACGGGATTGTGACCTTTAACGTATCTTGCATAACTTCCCCTTCATCCAGGGCAATCTGTGTGTCATACTCAAAGATCCGCCTGAGCATGCTGCTGTCAGGGTTAGATTGACATTCCATTAAGTACTTTTTACTATCCGTACCTGTGATAGTAAAACAACTGTCTGTGATCCTTTTATCCTCGAAGCCATCCTGTTTATTCAGGAAATGTTCATTGGGAGAAGGGGAAATCTTTTCCTTTCCAGTGTAAGTCTCTCCGAAGATTTCGTTGACAACAGGAATCAAGAGTGGTCTGCAATTGTTTGTCATGGTACGGAATACATCATCATACGGTGTATTGACCTTATTTACAGGTCTTTTATCATTAGCAGTAGATTCATTGTCAGCACGTGCTTCCAATGTGACCACCACCTTTTCATGATACCATAATATATTTAAATGTTTCCCATTGATAGTTTAACACAGATTCATTTTGTTTGCAATTGTTATTTTTGGGAAAATATTGAAATATTATTTTTCTGTTACTATTCTCTTTTTTCTTTCTTGTATATTCATGTTATGTGTGATAAAATGGCAATGAATAAAAGAATATGTAGTTCTAAAAACCACTTATCAGCTTTTGGAATAAGTTGATCGCAATTCCATTGGCATTAGACGATGGGTAGTTCACCTTTGCGATGGAACAAAAATGATACTATTTACAACGACCTGACACTTGTTGTCAGGTTATGCTCTAATATTTTTTAAAGTGCTGGGTTATTTTTTCTTGTGTTGTTAGAAGTATTTTAATGGGGATAATATCGTTACTGTTCATGTATGGCTGTGAACAGTAATGCGATAATGTAATCTAAAGCGATATCATGTTTGAGAATATGAGGAGGATATATGGGATCATATGTATTAAGCTGTTGCTCAACAGCGGATTTGTCAAGAGAGCGATTTGAAGAGAGAGATATTTATTATGTATGCTTCCATTTCGAATTGGATGGAACGCAGTATCTGGATGACATGGGTGTGTCGGTTCCGCCGGAAGAATTATATCGCCGGATGTCGGCAGGCGCGTCGACCAGGACTTCGCAGGTAAGTGTGGGAGAATATAAGAAGCATTTTGAGACGTTCTTAAAAGATGGAAAGGATGTGCTTCATCTTACCCTTTCGAGCGGGATATCTGGCACGATCAATTCCGCCCGCGTGGCGGCGGCTGATCTTGCAGAGGAATATCCGGAACGCAAGATTTATGTGGTGGATTCCCTGGCCGCATCCAGTGGGTATGGTCTGCTGATGGAAACTTTGGCCGATCTGCGGGACGACGGAATGGGCATAGACGCGCTGCGGGACTGGACCGAGGAGAATAAGCTTCGCCTTCATCACTGGTTTTTTTCATCGGATCTGACATTTTTCATTCGCGGCGGCCGGATATCGAAGACTTCCGGTTTTGTCGGCGGTATTCTGAATATATGTCCGCTCATGAATGTCAGTGTTGATGGAAAGCTGATTCCAAGGGAAAATATCCGTACAAAGAAAAAAGTTATCAAAAAGATCGTGGAGAAGATGGAAATGCATGCGGATGATGGGCGTGATTACTCTGGAAAATGTTACATGTGTCACTCTGCCTGCGCGGACGATGCCAGGCAGGTGGCGGCACTGGTGAAAGAACGCTTTCCCAAGCTCTCTGGTGAAGTGGAGATTTATCCGATCGGAGCGACCATCGGCAGCCATACCGGTCCCGGGACTGTCGCGTTGTTTTTCTGGGGAGATGAGCGGAAAGATTGATTATATTTGAATCAGTATCGGCGAATTAAATATCGTTGTACTGGTCGGAAAAACAGATTGAAAATAATCAGGATATATGATAAAATTGTATAGCAAAGAACGGTAGACATAGACCATAGGTCGTTGCAGGGAGAATACGGGAAATTGAACACATACACTTATATTTACGAGGGTTGCCCTATGGGGGAGATTCTTTTGGTGAGCGATGGAACTGCGCTTACGGGATTATATTTTGATGGTGGCAGGCATAAAGAGATGATAGAGAGCATGAAGACGGGAAGTTGTCCGGCATTGCCTGTTTTTGCCAGTACTTGTCAGTGGCTCGACATATATTTCCGTGGGGAGGTTCCGGATTTTGCCCCGGAATTATCTCTGGAAGGCACGGCATTTCAAAAGAGGGTATGGGAGATATTGAAAGAGATTCCCTACGGTCAGACGATTACTTACGGAGAGATTGCCGCGAGAATCGCGGCGGAACAGGGGATTGCAAGGATGTCAGCCAGAGCGGTCGGAGGCGCTGTCGGAAGTAACCCGGTTTCTATCATCGTTCCCTGCCACAGAGTGGTGGGGGCAAACGGTAATCTCACGGGCTATGGTGGCGGTATGGATAAGAAAGTGGCTCTGCTCACCCTGGAAGGAGTCGATATGGGCCGTTTTCACACTCCGCATCAGAGTTCCAAATGAAATGGAATCAACAAAGCCGAATCCATAAAAAGTAATCATAGAAATGAAATCAACGAAACGGAATCCATGAAAATCCATGAAATAAAGGGGTCGATGAAGCAGGAAGTTCGTTGGCTTTCGACCATGGGCAGTTTGCTCTATGTAATAGACTCTAATAATAACAGGGAACGTTAGATTATGCTGACGTTCCCTGTCCTGTTGTCGTTTACTATATATTTTGGTATCCGTGCCATTATAATTTGATTTTAAAATGTCTGAAAGATATTCTGATGAGGCCTGCATTGAGGAATCTCTACCTGGAAATCATTCATTTCGGTACATCAGAATCTGTACCCAGTAATATACGCCGCCGGAACGGTAACAGCCCACACCGATATATTGCACGTCTTCATTCAGGAGGATCTCCCGCTGCGAGGAAGAGTTCATCCATGATTTGACGGCGGCCTGAGCGGTGTTCCCCTTTCGGGCAATGTTTTCATAGGCAACCCAGGTATAGCCTTCGCCGCTATTAAGCTTTCTCATCATCGAAAAAACTTTCTCGCTCCGTCCCAGACGGCCGTGAGTAAAGCTCACGGAGAGTTCCTTGGCCCTTTGCATGGCAATCGATGAGAGAATGGTACTTTCCTTTACCTTTGTCAGGCCGTTTTTCTTCCGCTGTGCGTTAGTCCTCTTAATAATCTTCTTCGCTTTGTTCTTCTCGTCGGTGGTTAATTTTTCCCAACGGGCGTAAAGAGTGATGGTTTTTCCGTTCGTGCTGGTCAGATTCTTGATCGTTACTCCGTTTGCGTATTTCGTTCCCCTGCCATTCTTTTTTGTGCTCCATCCGTTAAAAACATAATTTTTCCGGATGAAGTAAGTAAGGGGAAGGCTATAGCTTTTTCCGTAGGTACAGGTCATCGTGGTCGGGATCACTCCGGTTCCCTTTCCGATGTCAAACTGTACGTAATACACCTTTTTGGAGCTGATGGTTTCGCTGGCAGATACAGGAACTGTTCCCAGCTTGCCGCCGATTCCCATGATGATCACGAACATAATAATCAGGTACCATGTTCTTTTTTTCATAATCTTTTCCTCCTCTCATAATGTATCGTTTTTGCCCTAAATCTGCACCTCCTTTCGGATGAAGTGTATTCTGGTCGTGACATGACTGAAGTTGACGAAAAATATTCTGTATATCTCTTAACCTGATTTTGTTTGTAAATTTCAGTCCGAATCAGCATATATCTCTCAGTCTGATTCATCCTGTAAATTTTATTATAATCTTGTACCCAAAAAAAGGAAAGTCTTAGAATTTACTGAGTTATACCCGCTCTTTTGTCTGTATTGTACCATAACTTTCATCAAAATTGTAGTGAAAAATGCGATGAAATCAGATTTTTTGTGCCTGTCGCGGATATTTGGGCACACATTTTGAAATAATAATAGATTTTTTTTGACAAATATTTGATAATTTCGTTTGACTTTTATCAGATTATAGATGAAAATAGGAGTATTATGATTCAATGCCATAATTTACAAAGCATCGGAAATATGCTATGATGGCAAAGGCTATCGTTTGCGTATGACTGCGAACAATAACCGGCAATGGACGATTGGGTTATCCATTGGAAAGGATCCGTATGTACCCGAAGATTTTATTCCGCAAATAAGACGAATGAGCATCCATAGCATCCTCTGGTTTTGTTTCTGGAATAAAGTTTCCGGGATAACGATTTTTGGTTAACGATTTTGATTTGGGAAGGAAAGGAGTTTCTATGGAATACAGTACGATAATAGCAGTCGACGCCATGGGTGGCGATCTCGCCCCGGTGGAGATGGTGAAGGGAGCAGTGGATGCGCTCAATGACAGGAAGGATATCCAGGTCAGGCTGTTTGGTGATAAAGAGAAGATTGAGGCGGAACTGGCCAAATATACGTATAATGCGGATCAGGTTGTGATCACCCACACGACGGAGGAGATCAGCTGCGACGAGTCGCCGGCTGTCGCCATCAAGAAGAAGAAGGATTCCTCTCTGGTGGTCGCCTTAAAGGCCGTGAAGGATGGCGAGTGTGACGCGATCGTTTCGGCGGGCAGCTCCGGGGCGATTTTAGTGGGCGGTCAGGTGATCGTGGGCAAATGTAAAGGGATTAAGCGGGCGCCTCTGGCACCGCTGGTTCCGACAGAGAAGGGAGTTTCCCTGTTGATCGACTGCGGCGCTAACGTGGACGCCCGTCCGGAGCACCTTCTTCAGTTCGCGCAGATGGGTTCTGTTTATATGGAACATATCGTCGGCATCCAAGACCCGAAGGTGGCTATTGTGAATATCGGTGCGGAGGAAGCCAAAGGCAATGCTCTGGTAAAGGAGACCTATCCGCTGCTGAAAGCGTGCCCGAATATACATTTCATCGGCAGCATTGAAGCACGGGATATCCCCAAGGGAGGCGCCGATGTGATCGTGACGGAAGCTTTCGTGGGAAATGTGATCTTAAAGCTGGAGGAAGGTCTGGCCAGCACGTTGCTTTCAGTGGTGAAGCAGGGGATGATGGCCACCACCCGGGGCAAGATCGGAGGATTGCTTGTAAAGCCGGCACTGAAGGAAGCCCTGAAAATGTTCGATACAGCGGAATACGGCGGGGCTCCGCTGTTGGGACTCAAAGGGCTGGTCGTGAAGATTCACGGCAGTTCGACTTCAAAAGAGATGCATAATGCTATTTTGCAATGCGTTTCTTTTAAGGAAGCGAGGATTAATGAAAGGATAATGGAATATCTTGCTCCCGCGAAGGAAGTATAGATATCGTAAACAAGGGGGCATATTATTATAATGAAGCCTGTAAAGTTAGGGGAACTCGAGAAGCGGATTGAGTATTCGTTTGAGGATAAGAACAAACTGCTTCTCGCTATGACACATAGCTCTTATGCGAATGAGCATAAGGGCCGGAAAAAAGAAAACAATGAACGCCTGGAATTTTTGGGGGACGCGGTCCTGGAGATCACGGTCTCGGATTATCTGTTTCGCACTTATCCGGAATATGCGGAAGGGAAGCTGACAAAGCTGCGTTCCAGCTTGGTTTGTGAATATACGTTGTCCATCTGTGCCAGAGATGTGAAAGTGTGTATATATCTTTTGCTGAGTAATGGGCAATATATGACAGCAGGCCGCGAGAGACA
>JAJQDO010000180.1 GCA_021202175.1 Clostridiales bacterium
AAATCGTCGGCCCCGCATGCCCAAAAGCCTGATTGAAAAGTACAGGTAGGTATCGATTCTGGGGGCGGCATGTGAGGCGGGAGAGCTGTTCCAGGCAGTGATCAAGGGTACGAGCGAGGAGGAGATTGCCCGACTGGTAAACTTTTATGACTATCTGGAGATTCAGCCCATCGGCAATAATATGTTCATGCTGGAAAGTGACAGATATGACGCGAAAACCGTGGAGGATCTGCAGAATTATAATCGTACGATCGTGGAGCTGGGAGAGCGGTATCATAAACCGGTGGTGGCGACCTGTGACGTTCATTTCCTGAATCCGGAAGACGAGCAGTACCGGAGGATTCTCATGGCGGGCAAGGGCTTTGCCGATGCGGATAAACAGGCGCCGCTTTATTTCCGCACGACGGAGGAGATGCTGGACGAGTTCTCTTATCTGGGAGAACAGAAGGCCAGGGAGGTCGTCATTACCAATACGAACAAGATCGCGGATATGATTGAGAAGATTTCTCCGGTTCACCCGGATAAATGTCCGCCGGTAATCCCGAATTCCGACAAGGAACTGACGGACATCTGCTATCAGAAGGCCCACGAGATTTATGGGCCGGGTCTGCCGGAGAGCGTGAAGGAGCGGCTGGAGAGAGAATTGCATTCCATCATTTCCAATGGATTTGCCGTTATGTACATCATCGCACAGAAACTGGTGAAGGATTCCAACGATCATGGCTATCTGGTCGGCTCCAGGGGCTCCGTTGGTTCTTCCTTTGTGGCCACCATGTCGGGGATCACGGAAGTAAATCCTCTTTCTGCCCACTATATTTGCCCGAAGTGCCATTTCGTAGATTTTGATTCGGAATATGTGAAGCCGTATACGATGAAAGGCATGTCCGGCTGTGATATGCCGGATAGAGATTGTCCGCGATGTGGGACGAGGCTGATCAAAGAAGGCCATGATATTCCGTTTGAGACCTTCCTGGGATTCAAGGGGAATAAGGAGCCGGATATCGACTTGAACTTTTCCGGAGAATACCAGGCCAGAGCGCACAAATATGTTGAGGTTATTTTTGGCGAGGGCTCTGCTTTCCGGGCAGGGACCATCGGAACCCTGGCGGAAAAAACGGCCTTCGGCTATGTAATGAAATATTTTGAGGAGCATAATATTCATAAACGTCGCTGTGAGATCGAGCGTCTGGCAGAGGGGTGTACCGGCGTCAAGCGGACCACGGGCCAGCATCCGGGCGGGATTATCGTGGTTCCGCATGAACATGAGATTTATGAATTTACGGCGGTGCAGCACCCGGCCAATGACGTCAATACGGATATTATCACCACCCATTTTGAGTATCACAGCATCGATCACAACTTGTTGAAGCTTGATATTCTCGGTCATGATGATCCGACCATGATCCGACGCCTGGAAGATCTGACCGGGGTAGACGCGAAATCGATCCCGCTGGATGATCCGGATGTGATGGAACTGTTTCACGGGACGGATATTCTCGGAATCAAGCCGGAAGATATTGGCGGCGTGGAGCTTGGCTCTCTGGGGGTGCCGGAGTTTGGAACGGAGTTCGTCATCCAGATGCTAAAGGATACCAATCCTCAGTGCTTTTCTGATCTGGTGCGTATATCGGGCCTTTCCCACGGAACCGATGTGTGGCTGGGAAACGCGCAGATGTATATTGAGAGCGGACAGGCAGAGATTTCCACGGCCATCTGTTGCCGGGATGATATCATGACTTATCTGATTAATATGGGGCTGGATAAGGAAGAATCCTTTACCATCATGGAATCGGTGCGTAAAGGAAAAGGACTCAGGGAGAACTGGATCGAGGATATGTTATCCCACGGTGTTCCGCAATGGTACATTGATTCCTGCCTGAAGATCAAATATATGTTTCCGAAGGCGCATGCGGCTGCCTACGTCATGATGGGCTGGCGCGTGGCATGGTTTAAGGTTCATCGGCCGTTGGCCTATTACGCGGCCTATTTTGGGATTCGCGCCTCAGCATTTTCTTATGAATATATGTGCCGGGGACTTTCCATCCTCGAGGAATATCTGGAAGAACTGACAGCCATACCAAAGGAAAGACAGACGAAAAAGGATCAGGACAGTATCCGGGATGGGCGTATCGCCCAGGAAATGTATGCCAGAGGATTTGAATTCATTCCGATTGATATCTATACGGCAAAGGCCAGAGAGTGTCAGATCATCGACGGCAAGATCATGCCGCCGTTGTCCAGCGTGGAAGGCCTGGGCGATAAAGCCTGCGAGCAGGTGGAGGAAGCCGCGAAAAACGGACCATTTACTTCGCTGGAGAATTTCCGTAATCAGGCGAAGGTCAGCAAGACGAACGTGGACAAGATGGTGGAATTAGGTATATTAAAAGGACTTCCGGAGACCGATCAGCTTACGTTCGATTTCTTATTGGATTAGACATATAGGAAGATTCGTGGTAAGATAAGGGCAATACATTTGCAGGGAAATGATTGACTTGCCCGGAAAGGATATGGATATGGCATATATAAAGAATGCAGATATACAGGGGAATGCCTGGGTGGCGGAAGGAGCGGCCGTCATCGGAAATGTCACAGTAGGAGATGAGAGTTCCATATGGTACAATGCCGTTGTCCGCGGCGACCTGGCTCCGATTGTGATCGGATGCGGATCGAATGTGCAGGACGGCGCTGTGGTACATGTGGATACAGGATATCCGTGTACGATCGGCAACAGTGTTTCTATCGGTCATAATGCGGTCATCCATGGATGCAGTATTGGTCATAATACGGTTATTGGCATGGGAGCCATCGTCATGGATGGCGCGAAGATAGGAGAAGACTGTATCATTGGAGCCGGAAGCCTGGTCACGCAGGGTACGGAGATACCGGATGGGATGATGGCTTTTGGTTCGCCGGCTAAAATTATCCGTCCACTGACGGAAGAAGAGAAGAAAAAGAATCAGACGAATGCAATCACGTATATACTGACGAAAAATCTACAGCAGACGTGATATCAGGGAGGAGCAGGAATATGTCCGATACGAATGTAAAGAATCCGGTCGCACAGTCGGAAACGAGCGCAAAGAACGGGAAGCGTTATAAAGGGTATGATCTGGACAAGATGACGGGTCAAAACGCCAGACCCAAGCCATGGTTCTGGAAGATTCTGGGAATCAGTCTGGTCATATCTGCCGCCATCGTGGCGGGAGCCTGTGCTTATCTGCTGCACAGCAATCAGCAGACGACAAATTACATTTCCCAGATCAACAGCGCCAATACGATTGACACCCTTCTGGATGGCCATGAAAATGTAAAGATTCTGATTTCCTATTCGAATCTTGCAGAAGAAGATGATTATACGACGACCCGGTTTGTAAAGATGGCAAATAGCGGCGATTATTATTGCTATTTTAAAACAGAAGGAACGGAAGATGACTATAAGGAAGTGATTCATAACCAGAAGTTATATCGTTATGACGAGCAGTTTGTCTATTTTTATGGTCTTTTGGACAGTGATTATGAAGATGTCTGTGTGATAAGCATTAATGATGGTATTTATCAGGTGTCCGAATCGGAATCCATCGAGAGCCAGATTGAGAGCGGGGATTTTGTAAAGATTGAGGCCGTCTATACGGTTACGGAAGGCGATACGTACACAAGTCTTTACGGGCTCAGTGCCGGTGATGAAGTCGAACAGAGCCTGACGCTTGACAAAGATACGATGGTCGTGCTGACGGCAGTCGAGAGTTATAACGATGAAGAGATCTTCAGTTATACTGTAGAATACGATGGAGATAACAAGAAGCCGCAGTTCTATAAAGATCTGCAGAGTGAAGATACCGACCGCGTTGTGACTGTTTATTATGACTATGAAGGTGATGACGAGGAACTCTACACCTTTGAGATTCAGAGCGGCGTCTATTTCACACTTCTTGATCATGATGGATATACGGTTTATATGGATGCGGCCTGTGAGACAGAGTTTACCGAATACCAGATGGAGATGCAGAATGCGGAATCCGAGCTTACGTTATATGTGAAGAAAGATTCGTAAGAGATCGGACATGTTACCGGAAACCGAGCGAATGTGTCCGGGGCGAGAGTTGCGGATGAGAGTAAGTTTGGGCATATCCATTTTTGCAAAAAATGTGAGATACAAATAATAAAGAAGTGCGGCAGAGAATGATGAAAACAAGAAAATTATTTTATGAAAATGTGTATCAGACAGAGTTTGACGCCGAAGTGATATCCTGTGGGCAGGATGATCATGGCAGATATATTGAGCTGGACCAGACAGCGTTTTATCCGGAAGGAGGCGGACAGCCGGCGGATACCGGTGTTCTGCATATGGTCGGTTTTGGTGGAACTGTCAGCACCGATGTCGATGCGATGGAGAGTCGGGATGGGAAAAAATACAGGAATCCACCAGATGAGATCGCTATCTTCGATGTGCAGTATGCCGGAGAAGCTATCCGTCATTATTTTGCGGATCGGTCGGAGGTCGTGGTTTCTTTCAGCGTCGGCAGCCAGGTTCACGGAATCATTGATTGGAACCGTCGTTTTGACCTGATGCAGCAGCATTCCGGAGAACATATCGTCAGTGGATTTATCCATGAACAATATGGATATGACAATGTGGGATTTCATATGGGTGAGGATGTGATTACGATTGACCTCAACGGCTTGCTGGATAAAGACCAGATGGCCGCCCTGGAACAGAAGGTGAATACATACATATGGACTAACCGCAAGGTTCATATCTTTATACCGGGAGAACAGGAACGGAAAGATATCGTTTATCGAAGCAAGAAGGAGCTTTCCGGGGAGGTTCGTCTGGTGGAATTCCCGCAGAGCGACCTGTGCGCATGTTGCGGACTTCATGTGACGATGACCGGAGAGATCGGCCTGGTGAAGCTTCTTTCTGTCAAACATTTTCGGGAAGGCGTCCGCATGGAGATGGTGTCGGGAAAACGAGCACTGGATCTGATGAATGAGCATTTCCAGTCCAATAGCCAGGTGGCAGTGGCCTTGTCTGTGAAGCCGGGAGAAACGAAGGAAGCGGTTTGTAAGCTGCAGGTGGAGAATTATTCGCCCAACGGACGGATCATACAGCTGCAAAAAGAACATTTTCACATGCGGGCAAGACAGTGTGAACAGAAAGAAAATGTGCTGATTGTGGAGGAGCATCTGGAAGCGGCGGATATCCGGAAAGAAGCCGATTGCATTCTGGATGCCTGCCGGGGCATTGGTGTCGTGATTTCCGGAGAGGATAGTTCTGGTTATAAATACGCCGTTGGGCAGAGAAACGGTAATGTCAGAGCGTTTGTGAAGGAAATGAACCAGGAACTTTCCGGGCGGGGCGGCGGAAAACCGGAGTTTGCCCAGGGCTCCCTGAAAGCAGCCTATGATGATATTCGGGAATTTTTTGAAAGCAGATCCTTCACAATTCTTTTATGAAAGTGTAAGAAAGAGTTAATTTACAATGGGCAGACGTTGCGTTAAGATTTTTAGTGGTTCCTCAGAAATAGTAACTTTCGATGCTCTGTCAGGTCTGCGGAAACGGCAGATGATGGAGGATGCCACTTACAATTATTTGATATCGATATTGTAAAAATCGTCTGATATCGATATTGTGATAAAAGAAGGAAGGGATTATGATGTATCGTAATATATTAAAGCGCTATGCGGCGGTTTTGCTGGCTGGCACGATGGTCTTTTCGATGGTTGGATGCAGCGGCAAAAGCACAGGAGACCAGGAAGAGACGACGACAGAGGCTGTGACAGAGACGACGACGGAAGAGGTCGCGGATGTCACACCGGATTATGTAGATGGCGATTTCGAACTGCCGGATGATTTTGATAATATGATCTATCCGCTGACATCCCTGATGGTAGAGTCGGCGGCCAAAGGTATGGCCTACTATACGACGGAATCAGATGAAGATGAGGCGGATTCGTTCTGGTGTTCGATAGCGGTTCTCACATCTCTCACCAATACTTATGTGAGGGAAGTGGATGAGGATATGGATGACACGTCCTTCATTTTTGTGAGTGAGGATACTGCGTATATGTTTGCCGCTGCTCTCTATGATTCCTTCGCGCAGGGCGAGCTGGAATTTCCGCTGCTGTCCGATGATAATTCGTATGCGGTGTATGAGGAAGATAACGAACTTTATGGATTTGTCTCCGGGAATATCGGCAATATGAAGGCGTATATCACTGCCTGCGAGGAGAATGGAGATGACTATCTCCTGACGATGGAACTGCGGGATACCGCCGAGAATGTGGTGTGCGGAACCTATGAGATTGGGATCGCTGACACATCCTACGAGGATGAAGATAATTTATATATGTATTCCGTGATATCTTTTTCCGTGCTCGAGGAAAGCGACGAGATTGATGAGGAGTTTGAAGTGACGACGGAAGATGACGAGCAGAGCATTGATTCCGCGGCGGAAGAGACGGGTACGGATATTGAGTCCGATGAGGAGGTGGAATCCACCGAAGATTCTTCAGATTCTGAAGAGTCAGAAGGAACAGATAACTCGTCCGGCTCCACGACTTCCGGTATCTCTCAAAGTGAGGCTCTCGAACTGGCGAAAGAATACTATGGAGACGATGCGGAATATACCTATGAAGGCATGGTCACTATAGGAGATTACGAATATTATGATTTTGCTGTAGAAAGCAGTTCGGTCTCATCTACGGATGTTCTGGTTTCCACTACCGGTAATGACGTGATAGGCGGAGTGCAGAATGACGATGGATCCTGGTCTTTCGATCAGTGAGAATAAAGAACCAGGAGTTCAACATGATTGAGCTCCTGATTCTTTTGAGACACTTTTGTTTTAGAATTTTATTTATGAACGGAATAAAGACGGGGCAGGCATAGAGAGTATTCTATGCCTGCCCCGATTTTGGAAAGCGCTTAATATACCATCACAAAAATGAGGATGAGCAACGCTGCTTTTATGATTTGGCTGACAAACCAGAAACGCTTGCCGTAAGCCGGTCCGATATTCTCTTTCGGACAGCGGCCGATACATTTTCCACAGGCGAAGCATTCGCCGCTGCAACGGTTATCTCCTTCTTCTACTGATGGGATGTCCAGGGAAGCCGGGCATGCCATCCGGCACGCCTTACAGCCCTTAATGCAGTTTTCCCGGTCACGTTTGATGACAGAGAACGGCAACACGGGCATGAGTGAAAATACAGCGCCCATCGGGCAGAGGAAACGGCAGAAGAATCTTGGTTCTAAAGCCATGCCGACCGTGATTAGGATGAACAGAATCAGACCAACCATACTTTCCGGAGCCTTTAAGGTATGTAAGCGGGAAAAGGCACTGAACGGACTGTGGGTGGCAACCTGCGCGCTCATCCCTATCACACACAGAAAAAGCACAGCCACCAGAACAATGTATTTTACGTAGCGCAGAAAGCCGGAAAACTTCTCGAATACATGAAAGGGCTTCTTTTTTCGCTTCTTTTGCACCTGGGAAGAAAGGAAATAGATAAAATCTCCGTAAGATCCAAAGGCACAGGCGAAACCGCAGAAGAAGCGGCCGAAGCATATGGTGAATACGAGCAGGATGACCAGAGTCATGGTGAACGAATTCCATGTGATGGCCGTTTGATCAGCAATCTGTTCCACGATCATCTTTATCCCGGTAAATGCTGTGGAAAACAGAGCCGGATAGGTGATAAAAAAGAAAATGCGCACGACCAGTTCGAAGATGTTTTTCGGCGTCAGAAATTTATATTTTTTTGATTTTTTCATTTATTCCACCGCCTCACTCAAAGCGGCTTCCACCGCTCCCTTGATACCGCCGGAGGAGTAGGTCGCTCCGCTGACGGAGTCCACGTCTGCCGTCTGTTGTTCGATTATGTCGTCAATCAATCCTTCTGCCAAAGAGAGATAAGCCTCATCCTCACCGGCTGCCGAGATGATTTCTACCGAGGTGATGACCCCGTCCGAAATCTCGACAGAAACCTCGATGGTTCCGCCGAAACCTTCCGCAGACCCGGAATATGTCCCGTCAGCGTAGGAGACGATGGTTGTGTCTTCGGTATCCGTATCGGATGTGTCTCCGATATATGCATCATAGGCAGCCTGCCATGCATCATTTTCTCCCTGCAACTGGTTGACCTGCGTCTGTAGATCCGCGATTTCTTCCTCCTGTGCTCTGACATATATGACTGTCTGATAGACAGCCAGAAGCGCCAGAATCAGGAGCAGATTACACAGGCGCAGCGTAAAATTTTTATATCTCATGATTGTTTCCTCATTCCTAAAATATCAATATCCGTATCTTCATTTCCGATGATAGCCTTTACCCGTTGATTTGTTTTGACAGGAAATCTTTGACAGGGAACTCTGCCCCTGTCAAAGAAAAAGCTTCGTTTTAATTTTTCGCCTGATTCAGCGCGCTTTGGGCGGCACTGATGATGGCATTTGACGTAAAGGTCGCGCCGGAAACGGCATCGACGCCATCCGTTCCCCCATTATCCATAATCTGCTGTTTGACGCCGGTATATTTGCTGGTGCCGTTTGTGGCCCGGCTGATGTAGCTGCTGTTTGAACCGTCGTCCGTGGTGGTGACAGTGAGATCGGTGATGACATCGCTTTCCAGAGTGAGGGTAACCGTTACCGTATATTCGAATTCATCATAATCGGTATCAACACATTCGGCACTGCCGGAGTAGGTACCATTTTTATAGACAAGCTCCGTCGAAGATTCAGAGGAAGCTTCGGTGGTAGTTTCCGCAGCAGTCTCCGTGGTGCTTTCTGTCGTGGAACCGGAATTCTTGCTGGTTGCCTCCGCTGCTGCCAGTGCATTGTCGATGGCCTCCAGAATCCCTTCCGAGCTGTAGGTCGCGCCGCTTACCACATCCACATTGGTGTTCTGCTGGCTGATTACCTGCGGAAGCAGACCCTCTTTCGCTTTATTAAAGTAGCTCTCGGTGTCCTCGTGGGATATGATGGTGATGGCCGTGATCGCTTTATCCTTGATGGTTACGGAAACCTTTGTCGTACCACCCCACCCGGTACCTGTGCCGTAATAAGTGCCATCATCGTAAGGGAGGCCGCCCGTCGTTGCCGCACCTGCGGAATGGCTGGTCTCTGTTTTTTTCGCAGTAGTCGTGCTCGAGGATTTCTTTTTCTTCTTTGAGCTGCTGCTGGAAGAACTCGAACTGGTCTTAGCCTTGGATAAGGCATTCCGGACTGCCTTGATCAGCCCGGCCGAACTGTAGGTGGCACCGGAAACGGTATCTACATTGGTAGACTGCTTGCTAACGATGGAGGTCAAAACCGCCTTCGCCTTGCTAAGATAAGATGAAGTTTCTCCCGAGGCGCTTAAAACGGAGATGCTCTTGATCTTTGAGTCTTTGATGGTGACCTGCACCTTGATGGTGCCGCCAAATCCCTGGGCTGATCCGGTATAGGTGCCGTCCTTGTACGTACCGGATTCTGAAACCGTGCCCACGCTTGTGGAGCCGGAGGAGGTAGAGGAAGCTGTGGCGGTGGTGCCTGTGGCTTCTTCCCCGGTCAGTGCATTTTTGACAGCGGAAATGATGCCGTTAGAACTGTAAGTCGCACCACTGATGACGTCCACATCCGTCGACTGGGCAGCGATGATGGCATCAATCACTGCGGTCGCTTTTGAAAAAAACGAGGAGGTCTCGCCGGAGGAATCCACTACATCGATGGCGGTGATGGATTGCGAAGCGATGGTGACATCCACGACGACATTCCCACCATAGCCGATCCCTGTGCCCCGATAAACACCATCTTCCAGGTCGAAGCTGCCTTTCGCCTGTTCCTGCGTGGAAGCTTCTTCGGCATTATCCTCACTTGCGGAACTTTGCGCGGCATCTCCGAATACGATATCTCCGGTGGCTGCAACCTGATATGCCGCCGCCTCCGGTTTCTGATAACCATACAATGTGGAAATGACCAACACACCGAGACAGATGGCCGGCAGGACAGGGGCACAAAAATGGGCAACGCCTGTCAGAACATGACAGAATCTCGACCCTCGCGTATGTTCTCCCAGGCTGTCGCGGAGATTCGAAATCTTTTCTTTCAAATCATCACGAAAATCTGATATCTTTTCTTTTAACATTCTCTCTTTCACATCCTTTCATTAAATTTATAGCGATATGATTCATAGCGATATTTTGACAGACTATACCCGATGATTTCGTTGAAAAAGATATCATCCGGCAAATGTGTCATGTTGTTATAATTTTTCACGAGTGTGCCAATTGTTGCACTGATAAAACGTGAGTTTTTTTAAGCTATTAAAAATTAGAGCCTCCTAACTTCATATATTATAAAGAAAGATTTCAGACAATGCAATTGCTTTATCTCTTAATGAGAAGTTTTTTCATTAATTGAATGTACAAAAGAGAAAAATTATCAATTAGATTCCCGCGTTACAAAAATTATGTGATAATTAAATCAATTGTTTCGTTATTGAGAAAAATTGTCATCGTTGAGGACAACTTTATCTTTAAAAAATAAATAAAATGCATTACAATTGGGTAGAAGAAACTAATAAACGTGAGCATAAACTAAATATCATAAGTCAAATCTAACTTTTGGAAGGCGCCCAAGTGAAATCACCGAGGAATACAAAGTGGACTTATCTATGGAAAAGGAAGGAGAAAAAAGTTTATGAGAATCAAACAGTTATTATCGGGATTAATGACTGCGGCTATGGTATTTACCTTAGTGCCATCCACTGCTTTGGCAGCGGATAGCGATGCACAGAGTGTGACGGTCAGCGTTATTACCGGTACAGAGACAGTGGATGAAACTACAACCAATGTAACGGCAGATTACTCGTATAGTTACACGACAACCGCAACCGATGGGTACACACAAATTGGAGATACGGGTGTGTATTATGCAGCAGATGACGATGCTTCTTCTGATGTATTGAGTACTACGCTTGTAGCCAGAAGAAATGTGACATGGGATACCCTGTATCAGGATGTAGCTGGACTGGACGATGCAGGATTTGATGTCATCACCACAGCGACCACCAGTTCAGCGGTAAGCGGTACCTCATGGAACGCTTATGCTTATACGCAGGATAGTAATGGAGATGGAGAGGACGACCAGACGATCATTGAAGGATCCAAGGTTCCTACGCAGGTTTCCGCACAGACTTATGTGGAAGATGTTATCCTTGCAGCTGCTGGCGTTGCGGCAGAAGACAGCACAGAAGCAGAAGTGGCGGCACTTGAGCAGCCGGCTGCCACAGATTCCGGCATGACATGGGCGAAATCCAATCTGTATTATACTTTGAGTGATACTGGATTTACAATCAATTTGCCGGCTACGATTGAAACTACGCCAAGTGAAGCAACCATCAGCGACAGCACCAACTGGGGAGATTATCTCGTAACAGTTACTGATGCAGATGGAAATCATTATGTGAAGACTGGCAGAACCGATACGACAGCCTATGATCCGACCAGCACGGATGAAGAGATTCTTGCCGGATATCAGCTGGGAAATACGACCATGTATGCCGCTACCTTTGAAACCAGTGACGGCAGCGTTTACACCATGGGATACCTGGAAAATATGTGGTCCGCTTCCTATGAATTTTCTTTCCGTATCGCTGCAGATACTTCTATGACGGGAATGGATGATTCCACAAACTATGAACAGTTTGCTGACATCCAGGGCAAGACCATTACCAAGCTGACTTACTATGGAGCATATGGTGTATACGAATATGATCTTAGCGACTATGATCTGAAAGTAAGAACGAAGCAGACTGCCAGCATTACAGGCGATACCGAAGTGACAGTATTAGAAGGTAACGATGCAGTCATTAACGTAGATTTGAGCGCGTTGACCAGTGGTGATACCTATGAGCTTACTTCTGTATCCGCGGGTTCTGGAAGAAACGCAACAGCAGTAGATGCTTCCAATTACTCTTATGACGCGACTGCTGGAACAGTCACCATTAATGCAGATGCATTGGAGAGCAACTCCTATAGCCTTACATTTACAGACAGCAATGGAGAATATGCTTCCGCTTCTTTTTCTGTTACTATCACCGTGGAAGAACCACAGAGCGTGACGATCAGTGTTGTGACGGATACAGACACTGTCGACTATACGTATAAGTACACTACAACAGATACAGAAGGATATACACAGATTGGTGAAACAGGTGTGTATTATGTGGCAGATAGAGATGCGATTTCTCCAGAAACTATTTACACGACAGGTACTTTCAGTAATGAGGATTACTACGATGGCCTTTCCGATGGAAAGTTTGATGTAGTAACGACAGCTACTACTTCCAAAGGATCTCGTTTCGCAAATGCAGATTATGTGATTGATGAGGAAGCTGGAACAACAACTTTCCAGGGCGTGAAAAATGTACCTGTACAGGTAGATTCTACACTCTATGTGGAAGCACAGATTTTGGAAGCAGCGGATGCTGTTCCAGAGAGTGGTGTGTACGCAGTGGCTGCAGCACTTGATGATACTGCATCGACCCTTCTTAACACCGCATATTATAAAGTCCTTGGATCAGACGGCACTTATACAACTGTTGTCGATACCAGCAGCACATATTATTCTTCCTCTAGCGAATATGAAGCGGAAATCGTGACGACGACTCCATGGGGAGATTATCTGGTTGAGATTCTCAATGCGGATGGAACAACAGCGTCACTGGACGTGTCATCTTCCACAGTACAGGGCTTGACATTTACTACCAGTGATGGATATGTTTACAGTACAGCATTCCTGGAGAATATCTGGTTCCAGGCTTATGAATTCTCTTTCATGGTAAGTGAGGATTCTGTTCAGACAGCTAATGGACATACTCCTGGAAACTATGCGCAGTTTGCGGATATCCAGGGCAAGACCATCACATCAGCTACTTATTATTGCACCGATGGTGTTTATACTTATGATTTGGGCGAATTGTTCGTGAAATATCAGCAGGACGGCGTGGCTACAGGTGATGAAACCGTGAATGCTACTGTTGATTCTACAGCAACAGTAAATATTGATATCAGTGCATTGGCAGGAGATGGATGGACCCTTTCCTCCATTGAAGTGGAAAATATCGGCTACCATGGAACAACCTATGACGCAGCAGCTTATGGTGCTACTTACGAAAATGGTGTACTGACTCTTAACCCATCTACCGGAACAGAAGGCCTGGCATTATATGCTGGCGCGCATACCGTTGTATTCACGAATGATACTTACGCAGATGTATCCTTCGAATTTACGATTGTCCTGAATACAGAAGCCTTAGAAAATGCAATCGCACAGGCAAATGCATTAAGTAAGAGCAATTATACGGAAGCAACATGGACGAATCTTGAGACTGCTTTGACAGCTGCACAGACCATGTTAGAATCCCCGACGACACAGGCAGAGGTGAATGATGCAGCATCTGCTTTACAGACAGCGATTAGCTCTCTGGTAAAGAAGACTACATCTTCTGGTTCCTCTACTACAAAGACAGCTCTGAAGGTTGGCGCAACATTCACTGTTTCTAATGTAAAATACAAAGTAACTGGTTCTAACACAGTGCAGTATGTGAAGAATACTTCCAAAAAGACCAGCGTTACCATCCCTGCATCAGTAACAAAGAATGGTGTGAAATACAAAGTGACTTCTATTGCGAAGAAAGCTTTCAAAGGCAATACGAAGCTGAAAAAGGTTGTCATCCCGTCTAGCGTGAAGAGCATTGGCAAGAAAGCGTTCTTCGGATGCAAGAACCTGAAGACGATTACCATCAAGACTACCAAGCTTACCAAGAAATCTGTTGGCGCTAAGGCATTCAAGGGCATCAACGCGAAAGCAACCATCAAGGTGCCTAAGAAGAAACTGGCAGCTTACAAGAAGATTCTCAAAGCCAAAGGCGTGGGAAGCAAAGTAACGATTAAGAAGAAATAAGCAAAACATTTCACAAGTAAATGACTCGTATCTGTCCTCCTGTCAGGTTGTTGGTTTATGATAAAAACTGATGCGGAGAGTGGTAAAGAGTAAAAAAGAAAGCCCCGGGGCACGCTGATTTGTGTCCCGGGGCTTTTGGGGTTGTATGGTGATAATACTTATCTTCTGTCGTTCCGTAAAAATGAAAAAGATGTTTACTTCGCATCAAGAAATATGTTTCGTGCAAACTATGCGCGAAATGTAAGGATTCTTTTGACTCACAGGCAGTCAATTGAAATATTTTGTGTTATACTATCAGTAAACGAAAAATGTGATAAGGTTGCTTATGGACAACCATGAACTATTGGGACTAAAATGTATTGAGGAATCGCTTGACAGTAGGTGTTGGGTGCACTGTGAATCGCATCGAGGTGAGTATGTATGGAAAGAAAAATGTTGCCAATCGGGATTGATGATTTTGAAAAAATCCGCACAAATAATTTTTATTATGTGGACAAGACAGACATGATCAGAGAATTGCTGCAGAATTGGGGAGAAGTTAATCTCCTTACACGCCCCAGACGATTTGGCAAGAGTCTGAATATAAGCATGTTAAAATATTTCTTTGAAATAGGCACGGATAAAAGTTTATTTGATGGGCTGGCTATCTCGAAAGAAACGAAGCTCTGTGAGCGATACATGGGACAACATCCAGTGATTTCCATCAGCCTGAAAACGACAGATGCCCGTAAGTATGAGACGAGCAGAGATCTCGTGATCATGACCATCAACGAGGAAGCACGGAAAATGCAGTTCCTTCTTGAAAGTGACAGGCTTACCCAAAAAGAAAAAGAAACATTTTCTTCTTTGTTAAATCATTCGATGGATAATGGGACATTATATCACAGTATTCGAACTATGTCTGAACTGTTTCACAAGCATTATGGGAAAAAAGTTATCATTTTGATTGATGAGTATGATGTTCCTTTGGCGAAGGCGGAAGAAAACGGTTATTATAAAGACATGATCGAACTGATTCGTAATCTTTTCGATGCTGCACTGAAGACGAATCCGCACCTGGAACTTGCCGTTTTGACTGGATGCCTGCGTGTGTCAAAGGAGAGCATATTTACAGGATTAAATAATCTGAAAATGTACACACTGCTTGATGCAGAATGTGATGAACAGTTTGGATTTACGGATACAGAAGTGAGGGCATTATTAGAACATTATGACCTTTTTGACTATTATAATCTGACGAAGGAATGGTATGATGGGTACAAGGTTGGCAATGCAGATGTTTATAATCCGTGGGATGTCATTAACTGGTGTAATCAATTGCTGACGAATATGGATAAAGTACCGAAGAACTATTGGGTGAATTCCAGCAGTAATGAGGAAGTGCGCAGATTTATCCGGCGGATGGGGAATGGAGTGACAAAAGCACAGATAGAAAGACTGATTGCCGGAGAGGCGGTTCGCAAGAAGATTGAAGAACAGCTGACGTATGATTCGCTCTATGATAGTGTGAATCATATGTGGAGCCTGCTCTATGCAACTGGCTATCTGACGCAGCGAGGACAATCCGCTGGGAACGAGGTACAATTGGTTATTCCCAATATGGAAGTACGTAATATTTTCCGCGATTATATTTTGAAGCTGTTTGAAGAAGAGGTGGCGGAAGATGGTGAGAAAGTTACGGAATTTTGCAGGGCATTAAAAAATGGCGATACAGCAGAGGTTGAACGTATCTTCTCAGATTATATGAAAAAGACGATCAGTATCCGGGATACGGCAGTGAAAAAGGAGTTTAAGGAAAACTTTTATCATGGAATATTGTTGTGCATTCTCTTTTACAAATCGGATTGGAGCGTGGAGTCAAACCGGGAATCTGGTAATGGTTCTTATGATATCGCCATTGAGATGGAAGATGAGGAGATTGGAATTATAATCGAAGTAAAGTATGCGGATGGTGGACTCCTTGATGAAGCTTGCGCAGAGGCAATGCATCAAATCGAAGATAATGATTACAAGGCGGAATTGATAGAAGATGGGATGACGCAAATCTTAAAGTATGGAATCGCCTGTTACAGGAAACAGTGTCGGGTGGTATTGGAACGAGAGAAGATTTGACGGTAGTATGAGAATGTGAGGTAGAGGGATGCATAGCCCTTTGTTGATGAGGAAAAGCATGTTATTGATGGTGTAGGAAGAAATTCAAGTATCTACAGTTATGGATATATTTGTAGATATAAATAAGATGAGGAAGAAGTGGAATGGTAGGCGCAGGAATTGTACACGAAGTATTTGAATGGATTGAAATGATAGCTGGATAATGTCAAGTGAGGATAAATATGGCGAAGAAAAAATACTATGCTGTAAAAACAGGGAGAAAACCAGGAATTTATGCCACCTGGACGGAATGCGAGAAACAGGTAAAAGGATATCCGGGAGCAGTATTTCAGGGATTTGTGACCTGTGAGGAAGCAGAGAAGTGGCTGGGGTCAGGGCAGAATGGAAACATGCAAACCGCAGTGAAGTGGCTAAGTTCAGAACAGGATGAAAGTAAAGAAACTACAGAGATATGGTCGGAGTCAGAACAAAATGGAAGCAGACAAACCACGGAAAAATGGTCGGAATCAGAACAAAATGGACGCGGACAAACCACAGAAAAATGGCCATGGTTAGAGCAGAATGGAAGCAAACAAACTATAGAAAAAGAGATAGAGATGAGTGGATTTAAAAGTGAATTTAAACTGAAACAGAAGGAAAACAAGGGTGATAATGCATCGCGGTTTCCAGACATTTCAAAGCAGAGGATCGTTCTCAATGAGGAACAGCGCACGGCTTGTGATGTTATGGAGGGACAGGAGAATATCTTCCTGACAGGAGAAGCGGGGACGGGAAAAAGTACCCTTCTTAAGCACTATCTTCGTAAAGCACAGCAGAAAGATAAAAATGTGATTGTGTGTGCTCCCACAGGCATCGCGGCGATTCAGATTCATGGTGCGACCCTCCATCGCGTCTTTAAAATCGGTCTGGGACCGATTTTGCCGGATAAAAGAATTACGAAGATGCGTGATGAAGTAAAACAGGCGGATATCATTATCATTGATGAGATCAGTATGTGTCGGTTCGATGTTTTTGATTATGTCTGCCGATACATTGAGAGAGCGGCTAAAGTGTCCAAACGACCGAAACAGCTGATTGTCGTGGGAGATTTCAGTCAGCTGGCACCAGTGTTGCAGGACAAAGATCGACAGATTCTGGAAGAAGCCTGGCTGCATCAGATAGATGATGTCGGCGCCGGGTTCGCCTTTGTGGCACCAGCCTGGCAGAGGATGCATTTCCATACCATCGTTTTGTGGGAAGTCATGCGACAGAAAGAGGATGAGGAATTCATCAAACAGTTAAATAAGATTCGCTCTGGCGATGATAGTGCCATCGACTGGTTTAATGCACATACTACGGCGCAGGCACAGCCGGGAATTTATATGTTTGGTACGAATCGGCAGGCCGATGCCAAAAATAAGAAAGAGATTGAAGCTTTGCAACAGCAGACACATGTGTATGTGGGAAAACTGGACGGATTTCAGAAAGAGCTTCCCACCAGCGAGGAATTAGTCCTCTGCGAAGGCGCGCGCGTGATGAGTGTGATGAATGATCAGAATGGAAAATATCAAAATGGTTCTCTGGGAACAGTGAAAAAAATGAAGGATAGTTCCGTGGTGGTGGATTTTGATAACGGAGCGACTGCGGAAATCGAACCCTACACCTGGCAGGATATCGACTATCGTGTGGAAATCGACGAGGCAACGGGCAAAACCAAACTGGTGGAAGATGTTCTCGGGGAATTTACGCAGCTGCCGCTAAAGATTGCATTTGCTGTGACCATACATAAATCGCAGGGACAGACTTACGACAGTGCCAATCTCGACCCGAACTGCTTTGGTGATGGGCAGCTTTATGTTGCTTTGTCCCGTGTGACCAGTGTGGATGCCCTGCATCTGCTGCGACCGATTCGGCGCAGAGACCTGCGGGTGTCGGCAGAGGTGAAAGAGTTTTATGAGGGCTTACCGTATTAGGACATGTCAAAAATGATTAGAAGGTATGGATATACAAAGTCAATCAGATCAAATATTATATGATATAGTATTGGTTCAGAGCGATAAGATTTTGAATCATAATGAAAAAAATGTTCCTCGTGTCTTTCTCTTTTGTCATGTATACTATATGAAGAGGAGTTTAAGAATCTATTGTATCTTACGGATAAAAAGGAGAAATGCTATGATGAAGAAAGTTGGTTTTTTTGATTATGAGGGAGAGTTACATCGCATATGTACCAAAGTCATGTATATTGTGACGGCGAACCTTCTGTTTCTGTTGTTTAGTATTCCTGTCGTGACAATCGGTGCTTCAAGGGTCGCAATGCATACTTTGCTTTTGAAATGTAGTCAGGGAGAGGAAGTACCGTTGTTTCGAACGTTTTTTCATGTGTTTCGGGAAAACTTGAAAAAGGCTACCTTGCTTTGGGGAATCATGTTGCTGGCATTGACTTCGGTTGGAATCAATGTGTTCTTTTCAGGCTGGATGGACAGCACGTTTACAGGAGTGCTTCATGGGTTTTGTGCAGTCATTTTAATAGTCCTGCTGATTTTATGGATTTACCTGTTTCCAGTGATGGCGTATTATGAAAATACGATAACTGGATATCTGAAATATTCCATGGCACTTGCGATTGCCCATTTACCTCAGACCGCATTTATGATATTTATACAGGTTTTGACTGTGGTGGTAATATTGTTGAGTCTGCAGTTTTTACCATTCGCAGTAATGCTTGTATTACTCTGCGGATTTTCATTGCCAGCTTATGTAAGCTGCAAAACAGTATATAAACTTTTTTGCTATCCAGAACTGACAAAGATAGGATAGGAGTGTTTTATGATAAAGAAGGTAAAAGAGCTGTGCTTTCGTTATGGTATTACAGTACGTATTGTGTTGCTGTATGTTGTTCTGGTAATCATTCCTTTCCTGGTCCTTGTGTTATTTGTTGCGAAAGTATCCTGGAATTATGCCATGACGACATTGAGTGATAATACGATGGATGCTATGTCAGTAGTCGAGCATGAGATTAGTTATCGGATCGATAATTATGAAGAACAGTCGATGTATATTTACTATAATGGCGCAGTGGAAATGTTGAGCAACGATAAAGAGCTATCAGAGGAAGAAGTGAATCTGCTGCAGAATTCACTGTCAGGATGCTGCGAGTCGGACAGCAGCATTCATTCGGCTTGTGTGACAACGGGAAATCAGGTTATATATAGTAATACGAAATATCAGGCGCTTGTTGACATCATGGCTTCTCATGAAGAGGAGATTATAGCCGCAAACGGTCGATGCTTGTGGTACGCGACCAATGAACTGTATGGAAATGATACGGAAAATAACTACATTCTTGCACGTTCTTTAAACAGTGCTGCGGAAAAGAACGTTGGTATCCTTTATCTGGTAATTGATGACAGCATGATAACGGATGCCTTTAACCAGATGAATTCGGAAAATGCATTGAAATATCTGTTGAATCAAGATGGTACGGTAATGTATTGTACGGATGAATCTTTGTTTGGAACGGTGTGGGATCTCTCTCTCATAGGAAATGGCGAGGATATCAGTGGAAAGGAAATTTCACTGGAGGGGAAAAAGGCATTGGTGACGGCGACTTGCGTAGAAACGACAGGGTGGTATTGTGCCTATACGATTTATCAGTCAGAGATAATGCAGAGTTTTTCGAATCTGACGATGTTATTTATTGCGATTCCTGTCATCTACATCCTGTTCCTTTTGAGCATGTTGTTTATGCTAAAAAAATATATTTTTCATCCCTTGGGAATTCTTAAAAATTCCATGGATCAGTATGCTAGGGATGGACTGGAAGTTGTTGATTTGGAAAACATTGGTGTTGGAGAGTTGAGAAGTCTGTCTAAGCATTTCAATCATATGACAATGCGTATTAACAATCTTATGACGGCCTACAAAGAAAAAACTGATGAAATTAACCGGCAAAAAATGGAGATGTTGGCATCACAGCTGACACCTCATTTTATATATAATGCGCTTAATACGATTAAATGGGTGGCAGTTCTGAATCATCAGGAGAAGATTCAGAAGCTTGTGGAGTCATTGGTATATATTTTTATGAGTGCCGCGCATACGGAAGATGCGAACTATTCTGTAAAAGATGAGCTGGAGTTGATTGAAAACTATGCTGTTCTGCAGAAAGCTCGTTTTATGAATTTTGATTTGATAATAGATGCAGAGGAAGACTGCCTGGATTGCAGGTTGCGAAAGCTGTTGCTTCAGCCTGTGGTGGAAAATGCCATTATACACGGCCTGGCCAGAGGAAGTGTGCGAAATTCCGAGATTAAGATTCGTGTCTGGATGGATGATGATCTACATATCATCGTAACAGATCAGGGTGTAGGATTTGATGTGCAGACATGGAGAGAGAAACAGCCAGAAGTTGCAGAGTATACAGAACATACAAATATTGGGTTACATCATGTGGAACAGGTCATTGCACTGGAATATGGAGAACCATATCATATGGAAATATATAGCGAACCAGGGAAAGGTACAGAGATTCGCTATTTTTTGCCGGCCTTGCAAAGCAGAGTGTCAGAAGGAGGAGAAGACAATGATTCGAGTAGTACTGGTGGATGATGAGGTGCTGGCGAGGATTGGAATTCAATCCCTTATTGATGGGAAAGAAGATATCACCGTAACAGGTGTTTTCAGTTCTGCGGAGGATGCTTTGGAGGCGTTACAGGCTGATGCAGTGGATATCGTTATTACAGATATAGAAATGACAAACATGAATGGGTTGGAATTTATTCAACAGATTCGAGATAAGCAACTGGCTAACGGAATCATTATCCTGAGCAATCATGATGACTTTCGTTATGCTCAGGAAGCAATCTCTAGAGGAACCGACAGTTATCTCTTGAAGTGTGGCATTACAGAAGAAACGCTTATTGCCGAAATAAAGAAAATATATGAAAAAAAACGAAAGAAGGGATTTGCGGCAGAATCGAGTGAAAGGATGTTTAAACCCAGAAAGAAATTGCAGAAGGGCTGGGTGTATATGGTTGGTATTTTGCAGGCGAATGCCAGAGAAAAGGAAAGTGATAATCAGTTTAACGATGTAATGCTGGCTTATCTGTTGGAAGATATTCTGTCAAGATATGAGATGGGTTGTTATTATTCCCCTTTTGGGAAGGAAAGCTTTATAGTTTTCCAGTTTGATTCTCATCTTTCAGAGGAAAAGAGAGACAGTTTATTACGTGAAAATTATGATATTATTACGAAAAATATAGAACAATATACCAGTATCCGCTTTGTCTGTGGAGTTAGTGGCTCTTTTTGGGATGAAAAAGAGATATTCGATCGTTACAGGGAAGCGGAAGAGGCTCTATCTATGAGCTTTTATGATTGCAATCGGAATATTTTCTTATATGAGATGCATGTCCCTGTCTTTCACATATCCTTCTCCGCAGAAAACTTTTTGGAATCGGATGGAAAAAAACGATTTTCCCGGGAATTGACGGCTATTATACAGAAAGCTCGTTTTGACCGGGCATCGGTAAAGGATTTAAGGGAAGAACTGATTCAGGCTATCAATGTGCTATTCTATCATGTAACCCAGGAATATGGCTTTTGTCAGGAGAAAGTACAGGAGTGGAATTTTGGCGCCAGGGCGATTTCCGTTATCACTTTGTCAAAAGGAGCAGAGCAATTGGAAGACAGTTTGAATAAGGTTGTCGGCGAAGCCCATGCGGTGATGCTTCAGGAATTTGATGCGGATGGAATGCTTCAAGTGCTGCGTTATATTGATCAGCATCTGGAAGAGAAAATCACATTAAATGACTTGACAGAGTTTTCTTATATGAGTGTTCCTTCATTCAGCAAAAAATTTAAAGAGCGTACTGGCATGACGTTGGTACAATATTTAAATGTCAAACGTATAAATAGGGCGAAAATTCTTTTGAAAAATCAAAACTACAGTCTCCAGCAGGTGGCAGAGGAAACAGGATTTTCAAGTGCCAATTATCTGACTCGTGTGTTTAAAAAAATAGAAGGGCAAACAGTAGGAGATTATCGAAAGAAATTTGGAATTATGTCTACGGAATAAAAACAAACGACTACATAAAAATTTGAACAGAAAAAGAAGATTTTGAATCAAGTGAAATCTTCTTTTTTTATTTTTAATCTAGCTTAGAAGATTGTGCCTTGTCGAAAACAGCAAAATTTTTTATACTGATTATACAAATTACAGCTAGCTGAAACCCGCAACAAAGTGAAAAGAGAATATCAAATGTGGAACGTTTGATGGAAAGAAAGAAGGAGTAAAGATTATGAAAAAGTTTAAGAAACTTTTGGCAATACTATTAAGTTCAGTTATGGCGATGAGCCTCATCGCTTGTGGAAGCAGCGGGTCTTCGGATGCAGAAGATAGTTCCGAATTAGAAGGCGGAGTCAGCGGTTCCCTGCTGATTTGGGAACACGATTACAGCTACGAAGAAGGAATAGAAGCTTTGATAGAAGGTTTTAATGAATTGTATCCAGATGTTGAGATCACTTATCTGATTCGAGGCGATGGTGATTATGATAGTCTTTTGAAAACAGCGTTGCAGTCCGGCGATGGTCCAGACATTTTCTGGACAAATGGTACTGCCACTTCAACAATGCCTGATCTGGTAGATAACGGAATGATTGTCGATTTGACTGATGTGGTAGATATGTCTTTCATCTCTGAGGATGCTCTGAATGTGGCAACGGTTGATGAGGGTATCTATAATGTGCCCTGGATGCAGATGGATACACGTACTTGCTATTATAACAAGGACATGTTTGAACAAAATGGTTGGGAAATTCCTACCACGTTTTCTGAATTTGTAACATTGATGGAAACAATCTACAATTCCGGTACGACACCAGTTTCCATGGCTTTAGATTCCTGGTGCCTGCTCTTCGCTTATGAACCGATTCTTGCCGGTTATGATCATGAGTATTGTGAAGGCCTTAGTGATTACAGTGTCAGTGCAACAGACACCCCGGTACGTGAAGCGATGCAACTGATGGTTGATTGGGCGGAAGCAGGATATTATGGTGACAACTGGACGGGGGTTTTGGACAGTTCCAGCCAGATTCTTGCCTTTACTACCGGAAATGCAGCAATGTTCATCGATGGTTCCTGGGATGCATCGAATATTTCCATGAACAATCCGGGTCTGAATTATGGCGCTTTTGCGATACCATCCGAAGATGGAACAACTGGTCTGGTGGGTACAGAAGCTCCTGGATTCTCTATCAATACAGAGAGTCAGAACATGGAAGCTGCTGAACTATTTATGAATTATTGTGCCAGCAAGGAAGGCCAGACCGCGTGGATTCAGGCAATTGGAGGTGTTCCGAGCACAACAGAAATAGAATCGAGTTCCGAGATTATTCAGGAGATTTCAGATAGTGGAAACGGTAATACATACCGTAGCTGGCAGAATGTGTTATCCAACTATTCTGATGAATCAGAGGCTTCCAATATATGGGCAGATGATTTTACAAAAATCTTTACAGGAGAGATGACGGTAGACGAGTTATGTGATGAAATTGAAGTGTTAATGCAATAAAACAAGAGGGGGATTTTTATGAGTGGTACAATGGTTAGAAAAAAACATCATAAGAGCCGAAATTATCGGCTCTTTATCCTCCCAGCTTTGATTTTTTACACAGTTTTTATCGCTTTTCCAATTGTGTATGGCCTGTTCCTTGGATTTACAGACTGGTCCGGCGTAGGATCTTTTAATATCGTAGGTCTGAAGAACTTTATTACGATATTTACGGACGAACGTTTCACACCTACCTTCTTTAATGCATTGATAAACAATTTTAAGTATCTGATTTGCGTTTGGATTATCATCACCCCATTGCAGTATCTGCTTGCATATCTGTTGTATTTGAAGATACCGGGTCGTAAATATATTCAGTTTATGCTTTTTCTGCCGCAGGTCATCAGTTCTGCTATTGTAGGATTCTTTGCCACATTGGTATTTGACCCGAACATTGGATTTGCAAACAGTTTACTATCTACATTAGGCCTGGAAGAGAGTGCATGGTTTGGTGATCCTAATATGGCATTTAAACTTTTGATTATCGTAATCATCTGGCAAAGCACCGGAACTGGAATCATGATTTTTTATGCGAATTTTATGGACATTTCCAGTGATGTGATGGAGGCCAGTAAAGTAGATGGCTGTACGGAAGTACAACGATTCTTCCACATTATGCTACCGATGTCTCTGCCAGCTGCCTCTTCCAATATTACCATGAGCACTATTTGGGCATTGGCTATATTCGATTTGCCTTACATGTTGGGCGGCTCCGAAGGTGGAGTCAGTGGAAGCCTGGATTTTGATAATATCGTATTTTATCGATATACATTTGGTACCGGATTGAACGGAAAGTCCGACATGGGATTTGGCGCTGCCATTTGTGTGGTCATGTTTGTTATCATGTTGATTGTTACTGTTATCCAAAACCGTGTGTTGGCTAGATTTGATTATAATTCGTAAAGGAGGATTACGCGATGTCTAAAAAAACGAAAAAAGCTCGTGGAAGTTCTACAAGTGGCACTGGTGTTATGGGAACAGGACAGAAGGTTGTCCGCGGAATTATTTCAGTTATTTTGATTTTATATAGTTTTATTACTATTTTTGTAGTGGCTGCCACCATCATGAATTCCTTCAAAACTCAGGGAGATCTGGTAACAAATTTCGTTGGCCTTCCTAAGGAGTTTTCACTTGCGAGCTACATAACGATTCTTACAGAAGATAATTTTCTATTGTATCTTCGCAACAGCCTGATTTTGACCGTGTGTGGAACAACGGGATGTATTATTTTATCAGCTATGGCAGCATACGGGATTGCTCGGTATTCCTTTAAAGGGAAGGAGATTTTGTCAAATTATTTCCTTATTGGAATGATGGTTCCCATTCAGGTCAGTATCCTGCCATTATTCCTGTTGCTTAGAACAATAGGTTTGCTGAATAATCTGCTGGGTTTGATTCTGGTCTATATTTCAGGAATCTCCATGTCCTGCCTCGTCTTTCAGAAATTTTTCCGGACCATTCCTCCGGCATTGGAAGAAGCAGCCAGACTGGATGGCTGCCATGATATGACCATATTTTTTAAGATCATCTTGCCAATTACGAAACCAACAATCTTTACTATGGCACTGATTACTGCAATCAATGAGTGGAATGATTTCTATATGCCGATGGTATTGTTGGGGAATGAGAACGTCAAGACATTGACACTGGCTATTTATCAGTATGTTAATCAGTTCACTCGCTATATGAGTCAGTCGATGGCCGCTGTTGTAATTACTTTGGTTCCTGTTATTATTGTATATTTTGCTTTTTCTTCTCAGATTATTGAGGGAATGACCGGAGGAGCCGTAAAAGGGTAAACAATAAACCTGATAATACTAACACTTATGAGGTGGCAATCTGTTGCATGACAAGATACCACCTCAAATTATTCAGGAGGTTTTTAAAATGAGAGCAAGAATTTACTGTACTACAGAACATAGTAAGGAAATGAAAAAACATATCTTGTTTCACTATGATGAAAAGGGCATAGAAAATCAAGTGATTAATCTCTATCCCGAAATATCTTATGAGGTCTTTGAAGGATTTGGTGGCGCCATTACGGATGCTTCAGGGTATGTTTATTCCCTGATGAATAACGAACAGAAGGAAGAAATGATGCGGATGTATTTTTCAAAAGAAGGAATGCAGTATAATCGTGTCAGAATTCCGATGGACAGCTGTGATTTTGCTGTAGAGATGTATGAAGCCATGTCTGATTCAACAGATTGTGCATTGGAGAGCTTTAGCTTCGACAGAACGGCAAAATATATTATCCCAATGCTCGAAGATGCCGAGCGGATGGCAGGGAAGCATCTGAAAATCATGCTCTCACCCTGGTCACCGCCGTCCTTTATGAAGACGAATGGAAAACGTATGCAGGGTGGCAGTCTGAAGCCGGAATATTATGAATTCTGGGCGGAATACATGTGCCGTTATATTGAGGAGTTTCAAAGAAGAGGATTTCAGGTTGAAAGGATGAGTCTGCAAAATGAACCGAATGCAGTGCAGACCTGGGATTCCTGCGTTTATACAGTACAGCAGGAAAAAGAATTCCTGAAAGTAATGCATGCTGCTTTGATGCGGCACAATATGGAAGACATAGAAGTGTTTATATGGGATCACAATAAAGAAAGATGCTACGAACGAACCGTAGGTATTTTGGATGAAGTAACTCAGAAAATGGTGGCCGGTGTCGCCTGTCATTGGTATAGTGGAGATCATTTTACAAATCTGGATCTGCTGCGATCAGCTTATCCCCAGTTAAAACTGACTGTTTCAGAGAGTTGTATTGAATTCAGCCTTTATGATGCAGATGACTCGACGTCCAATGCCAGCCGACTTGCTCATGAAATCATCGGTGATCTGAATCATGGTATGACCTCCTTTTATGATTGGAATATACTTCTCGATGAGAAAGGCGGGCCAAACCATGTGGGAAATTTTTGTGATGCTCCTTATTTCTTTGATACAAAAAATAAAAAGCTTAAGGCAAGTTAGATTCTAAAGTATTTTTATCTTATTGCACATTTTATCGTTACACGAGACAATTGAATTGCTGCCAGCTGTTACACAGACCAGTTGGAAGTACTGGCTTATAAGAATCCAGATGGCACATTGGCAATTGTACTGCTAAATCGGAGTGAAAAAACACAGCAGGCCTTCTTGCACATACATGAACAGGTAGCACCTGTGGAGATTCCCGCTATCAGCATTTGCACGATTGTGATAGAAGGATTACCACAAGAAAAGCAGTGATAAAAGCAGTTTATCACGAAGCAATGAAAAATGTTTCCTGACAGATATGCTATGATACAGAAAGAGATGACAGTCATGGAGTGGAAAGCGAATTGGATATGTCCGGCAGAGGATATGAAAGATATTTGTCCGGTTTTTCTAAAAAGCTGGAGTATAAAAAAAGAGATAAAACATGCAGAATTGCGGCTGACTGCTTTGGGCATCTATGAGGCAAATTTAAATGGGCAGAGGGTCAGTAAATATGTGCTGGCACCAGGATGGACAACGTATGACAAACGATTACAGGTGCAGCGTTATGATATTACGAATCTGATTCGGAAGGACAAAGAAAATATATTGACGATAACCGTGGGCAAAGGATGGTTTCGTTCTCCCATGCCGGGATGGGTAGAATCGTTGGATAAAAATCGACGGAAGGAGCAACCATGTGGTATTATTGCGGAGTTACGTATGACAGATACGGAGGGGAGCACGGAAATAATTGTCACAGATAAAGATTGGCAGTATGGTGAAAGTGCCGTGCGTTTCAGTGAAATATATGATGGAGAAATATTTGACGCGCGATTTGAAACAAAAAGGTGGAATCCGGCTGCGATATTGAATTGGCCTAAGGATATTCTGATTGAGCAGGAAGGTGAAGAAATTCGTGAGCAGGAAAGAGTTTCTCCCAAATCCATTTTCATAACTCCGGCTGGGGAGACGATAGTGGACTTTGGACAGGAAGTGACGGGATATGTGGAACTGTCCCTCTGCGCCAATGCTGGAGAAATCATCCGTTTTCAACATGGTGAGATGTTGAATCGAAGCGGCAATTTTTATCGCGACAATTATCGAAATGCGAAAGCCGAAGTTATCTACATCTGTCGTGATGGAGTCCAAACCTGGCATCCATCTCTTACCTTTTTTGGATTCCGTTATCTGAAACTGCTGGATTTTCCAGGAACAGCACGGACAGAACAATTCACAGCCATCGCCGTTTATTCTGATATTCGACAAACTGGCCATATACGTAGTGCGGATGCAGGCCTGAATCGGTTGATATCGAATATATTCTGGAGTCAACGGGATAACTTCCTGGATGTTCCCACTGATTGTCCGCAAAGAGATGAGCGATTGGGATGGACAGGAGATGCTCAGGTGTTTGTGAAAGCAGCCAGCTATAATTTTGATGTGGAACATTTTTTCACTAAATGGCTGCACGATCTGGCAGCAGATCAGCGACCGGACGGTGGGGTTAGTCAGGTGATACCGGATTATATGCCGGAGACAGAGCCCAGTGCAGCATGGGGAGATGCGGCAGTTATCTGCCCCTGGCAGATGTATTTGACCTATGGAAATAAAAAAATACTGGAAGCACAATTTGACAGCATGAAAAAATGGGTGGATTACATCACAGAAGTAACGCATGATAAAAATCTCTGGACCGGAGGAAACCATTTTGGCGATTGGCTGGGTCTGGATGCACCACCTGGCAGTTATAAAGGCTCTTCCAGAGAAGACTTCATTGCGACGGCTTTTTACGCTCATTCGACAGAATTATTGGTGAAGGCAGGACGAGTTTTGGGCAAACCTCTACCAGGATACAAAGAACTATATTGTAATATTCTTAAAGCGTTCCGAGAAAGATATCCAGAGTACTACACTCAAACGGAGTATGTTCTGGCGATTTATTTTAAACTGACAGAACATCTACAGGAGGCTGCTGATGCATTGGCACGGATGATTGAGATTGACGGTATCCAAATGAGAACAGGTTTTGTGGGAACTCCTTATCTTCTGTATGTACTTAGTGATTACGGATATGATGCATTGGCTTATAAATTGCTGCTTAGAAAAGAGCCGCCTTCCTGGCTGTATTCTGTTAGTATGGGAGCGACTACTATATGGGAACATTGGGATGGTATTATGGAAAACGGCGATTTCTGGAGTGAGGATATGAACTCTTTTAATCACTACGCATATGGTTCTGTTATTGACTGGATATATGAAAAAGCCGCAGGAATTCAAACGATAGAAAACTATCCTGGATTTGCAAAGGTACGCATCATGCCGCATCCAAATCGCAGAATTCCATGGCTTGAGACTTCTCTGGAAACGCGTCACGGACTTGTGAATTCGAAATGGAGCTGTCAAGAGGATATTATTCGTTATGAGATTACTGTGCAAATGCCAGCACAGATAGTGATTGATGGTCAGACCCACGAAGTAGGTCCAGGCAGTTATTTGTTCTGGTCACATCAAAAAAAACCAGAGGCATTTTAGAATGGGAAGCTGGAGAGCAAATGTACACCAGTCATATACTGACTGGTGTACTGGCAGTGGGTTTATAATCTTCGTCAGAGCAGCTGCCTGAAACAGATAAATAATTATAAATGACTGGCATAAAGCATGGCGTCATGGCTGAGACTACGGACACTGCTATCATCGTTCAAATATTTGTCGCGCCACTTCGTGTAGTCGAAGGGTTCTTTTGTGATAAAAAAAATAAATCTTTCGGCATCGACATATCCAAGATGAGAGATTAAGGCGTTCATACCTTCTTGTTTGATTACAGTATCTGTTTTCATATCACTATCACCGCCTTCAGAATATCAAACTGTCAATGAGTTACAAGTGATTGGCAAAAATAGAATTTCTTGCTATATTTGATTACATTATACCAGTGCTATTTTGAATAAGCAAGCGGAATTATAATAATTATGGAAATATTTGCTGATTAAAAAATGGTGTTCAACGTCTTTTCCAGCCTTTAAAAGCTGGTGAAACGGAGAAGTTGTGGTTACAGTAAGCTTTGTTGTATTTTTACACCACGGCTTCTATTAATATTTTATCTCCCAGGATTATATGTTTTACGCCGATTTCTTTTTTCTTGTTAAAGTTAAAGCTGAGCATATATCCTTTCTTTGTATGATAATGATTCAGGTAGTCTGTAAGCTGTTGTTCTCCTCTTGTATGATACGTATTGCCATGCCAGATTTTTAATTCTATGATATATTGATGGCCACAATAATCTACAATGACATCCGTCCGCTCCTGATTTCGCGTTTGTGATTCAATATAATAATTTCCTCTGCCATTGATGATCGGTCGCAGATAAAGCAAAAAATATCTTCTTCCGTCTTCTTCTTTGAATTTCTGTGGCTGATCTCCGTACAGGTCATTAAAACAGATGACAAAACGTTCCAGAATCCGTTCCATATTTAATTGACTACCTTGTATGAACTGATACTTATCACGGCTGCCTAAGCTATACATTTCACTCTTCTGCATTTCAGGGGAAGTTAGGAACATGTTGTACAGGCGTGTTTCAAAAATACGATTTGAGATCACTACCTTTTTTTCTTCCACTTTGACAAAACCAAACATGAGTGCGATGTCGATTGCTACATGATCAGGATTATACGTAATTTCTTTTCCATTCATTAAAAGGTAATAAAGCAACTCTTTCAGATCCGGATAAGATTCCACTTTATCTGTAAGCGATTCAAATAAAGTGTTTTTTTCTGAGATTAAATGGCTGACGGCTTCTTTAAGACCAAGGGTTGACCATGCGGCCTTTCGGTCCGGGAAAGCAGGTGTTCCTGCGATTTGTTCATCTAATAATTGACAGATTCTTGATACGAGAAATGGATAGCCCGCTGTATAATCATAAATGAAACCAGCGATGTAATTTATATCCATTCCTGTTTTATAATCCTGCTCGTATTCATAAAGCATTCCCGAAATGTCTTTTTTTGAAAAACTCATATCAATCAGATAATCAGCTGCTATATTCCAGGGACTGTTCGTATTATGCTGTCCTTCAGAAACGAATTTACGCTTCAGATTCTTAATATCATACACTCCGGCAAGAATTACGGACTGAAAAGTAGGCTGTTGATTCCTGGAAATATATGCGGCTCTAAGCTGAGCGAGAAAATCAAGAAAAATCGAATAGTTGGATGCGGTATCAATCTCATCAATTAAAAGTACGTTAGGCTTCTCAGACTGCTCGCACCAATCTCCCAGTAGAAAGAATAATTCATCCATACTGTTATTGGTATGATTATTGTCGGCATAATTATTTAAACGTTCAAAAACAGAAGAGGGAATCTTTTCATGTCGCATGGCTCGAAGAATTAGTCGCGAAAAAGCGGCAACGAAAGCAGACTCTGTCCTAAATGCTTCTGTGCCAAGCATCTGAAAATCAAGGCTGACTACCAGATAATCTTCTTTTAAAAAATCGCTTAATGCAATTAACGTTGTGGTTTTTCCATATTGGCGCGCGCGGTTGATGGTAAAATAATCTCCCCTATCTATCATTTTTTTGATTGCGGTTAACCGATCTGTTATATCTACCATATAATGAATCTTCGGCAAACATACTGCCGTTACATTAAATCTTTTACCTATGATACTCACCTCCATTTTTATTATCATAGCGTATGAATAGTAAAAATACAAGAAATACCTTGCTTTGTTTTTCGTTGTTATGATATAACGTTTTGATAATATCATAATGATGAAGCAGAAAAGCAGAGTTGGAATGTTTGCTATAAGATTATGCGATTACGCTGATATACTTGATATTTTTTTGGTATTTCATTATAATGGGTATATTCATAAAGAGAGAAACATCCTATATGAGACATTGAAAAACAGTATAACAGTAGATTCATTTAGAATGGGAGGAAATGAACATGAACGAAACAGTAAAAAGCCTGACGACAAGAAAGAGTTGCAACAGCTATCAGGACAAGCATGTGGACAAGGCATTAATCGAAGAGATTGTGGCTGCAGGTCTTAACGCACCGTCTGGAATGAATATGCAGACCCCTCGGTTCGTCGTGGTATCAGATGACGAGACAGTGAAAAAACTTTCCAAGATGAACGCAGATGTTGCCGGAATGCCCTTCGACCCGTTTTATGGCGCGAAGGACGTTATCATTGTACTGGCAAAGAAGGAAGCGACATATGTTTACGATGGCAGTCTTGCCATGGGCAACCTGATGAATGCCGCATGGTCTATGGGTGTAGATTCCCGCTGGATTCACCGGGCAAAAGAAATATTTGAGAGCGAGGAAGGCAAAGCGCTTCTGAAACAGTGGGGAGTGGAAGAAGATGTGGAAGGCATCGGTTTCTGCATTCTCGGCTATGCCAAAACGGAAAAAGAAAAGACAGAAATCAAACCAGGCAGAGTATACTATGTGTAATCACTGAAATGAAAAATGTAATTTTCCTGACAGGAGACTCATTTGTTCTCAAGGAAATTATAAATTAAGCCCTCTTCGGAGGGCTTTTTTCAGGAATAGCTAGTTGACTTATTTCAAAGTAGTAAATCAAATATCAGTGAGCATATTAAGCATATATTCGAGGAGAGAGAACGGGATGAAATTTCAGTTGTTCGGAAATTCCAAACAGTTCGAAAAGAAAGGAGCGCGTTCTGTTATAAGGGATATGATCTGTTCACTACAACTTGCTTTTCAGTAATCCCAGCACATCCGCGATTTCCGTTGCCGGTTCTGGATTTTCACTACTCAGCCAGTCATATAGTACACGGAAGGTGCCCCGAAAAATGAACTGGCGGATATATTTTGCTTTCGTTTCGGAGTAACTGCTTTCGTCTATCATATTTTGGAATATAATGCCGATGCTGGGAATGGAAAATAAATGTTCTGAAAATTCCTGCATCGGGACAGAGCGGACAAGAAGACAAAATAATTCTCGTTGTTCGTACAAATGCTGTAGGATGAGAAGCAAGGCATTGGAATCCTGCGTGATGACCTGTTTTAAATCTTTATCCAGTTGTCTAAGAAAATCTTCTTCAATCTCGCCAAGCAGTTCTGCCTGGCTCCCATAATATTTATAAAATGTCGTGCGATTAATTTGTGATACCTTGCACAGCTCGTAAATAGTAATCTGATTTAACGGTTTTTCTTTTAAGAGTTTTAAAAGCCCTGTCTTCAGCATCGTTTTACTGATGCGGATTCTTTGATTTTCCATTCGTTTCTTTCTCCCTCTCTTTTCGTTTTAATCTTTTATTCTGTCGCTTGTTTTTTGATGGAACAAACAGTGATGAGGATGAACTCTTCACGCGGTTTCAACCATGTCGCTGTCTTTTTGTTGGCAGAACAAATAGTGTGAAGAATGAATTCTTTGCATTGTGATTGCCTATGTCATAGCATTTTCGTTATTAGAACAAACAGTGATAAAAAGGGATGCTTCACACTGCGATTAACCATGCCGTCATCTTTCGATTAGTGACATAAATAGCGTTGAAAATGTATTTTGTACTTTAAGTCAACAAATATACGATATCTGTTGACTTAAAAACAAAATATAGATGATAGTTGACCACACAACATTTTAATATCAACAGTCTGTTGACTTAAATAATCTGCGTTTATTATAATGAGGATGAGTCAATTTGTCAAATGATTTGATTTTACTGGAAATAAAATCAATGGTTTACTCTTTTAGAGAACGAAATTTGTTTTGATTTTCAGGGAATAAGATTGTCCGTTTATTATTGACAGAAATAATAGCAACGTTTTTACAGGAGGTTTATCGTATGAGATTTTGGCAGCGAATGTGGTATTATATCCGCGGCATACTTTTTGTAGTGCTTGCCTTTGTGATGGGGCTGTGGGGATGCGACCGAATGAGCAAGATTCAAGTTCTTTTAATCTTTAGCTGGATGGGCATGCTGATGCACCAATTTGAGGAATATGCTTTTCCGGGAGGGTTTCCTCTCATATCTAATATGGCCGGATTAGGAGAAACGGAACATCCCGAACGTTATCCGTTAAATGCCAGGCAGAGTTTTTTAAGTAATGTTATCTTTTGTTATCTGAGTTACATCATTCCCATTTGCTTCCCGAATCTGATCTGGATGGGAGCCTGCCAGGTTTTGGCAGGGGTGTGGCAGCTTCCGGGACATGGCATCGCCATGAATGTGCGGCTGGGGAGTAAATATAATCCTGGTCTGGCGTCGACAGCATTTTTGCAGACACCGGTAGCGATTTATTACATTTACTATGTCTGTACTTATATGCCGGAGAAAGCTGGACAGCTCTGGTGGGGTATCCCCGGTTCGATTCTCATGCTCCTGCTTACTTTCATCGTCCCGATTTTGTTGATGAAAGATAAGAATTCTCCCCATCCGTTTGAAGATAGAGAATTGTATGGATATAACAAAGAGCATGTCATGGCTCTTTGGGAGGAAAGAAAGGCGCAAAAGGCAGAAAAGACCAGGAAAATCGCAGAGGAGGGCAAATAATTATGGTGAAAAAATTAGATAAATGGTGTGATATCGACTGGATTATCTTTATTTGTGTGACGGGCGTCCTTACCGCTGTACTGGCCGCAGTGTTTTGGGATGATATGCCACTGGGTGCGCGGGGTTCTGTATTTTTGGCGATTATCATGCCGTTTCATGTACTGGAAGAATGGAAATTCCCCGGAGGTCTGCATTATTTTTATAATATCATTTTGGGGTCTAAAGAGGAGAGTAAGAGAGAACTAGATCGCTTTCCTATGAGTCGTCTGACAGACATGATTACGAATGTCGGATTGCAGTGGATTCCTTTGGTGTATCTTGTGCTCTGCTTTTTTACAGAACTTTCGACTGCTACGGCTCTGTGCATGATGTTATTGTGCTTTATTGAGGTTTTCGCGCACACGGGTGCCGGCATCCTCACGTATTTCTGGCTGAGAAAGGATGGGAAAAGGACGATTTATCATCCTGGCTTTGCCACTTCATGGATGATGTTTCTGCCTGCTGGTGTTTACCTTGTAGCTCATCTGGAAAATGTTACGGGAAGTGATTGGCTGTGGGCTGTAATTTTGTTCATTATCATGATGTTGATTTGTATCCTATTTCGGAAACTACGCTTAAAAAGTTGGTTATTTAGCAGGTTTAGGGGATGTTAGCATTAGCGGAAGCCAACTATTAAAAAAAATACACCAATTTAGGAAAACAGAGTGAAAATAAATAGAAGAAAATATTGTTGCGAATATTTGCGTATATACTGTACTTAGAAGAATAGACATAAATGACTTTAGTGTTTGTGTGTGGTATATTCATAAGTGCAGATTATACTGAAATTTAGGCCCTATGCTTTAGAGATTGTAAGGGATTCAGATTGAAACAAAAATAATTAAAATAAGATATGGAGGAAGCAACATGGCAGCAAAAAATGTGATTTATTATTATTCCGGCTCCGGCAACAGCCTGTCCGTGGCGAAACATGTGGGGAAGAAACTGGGAAACACAGACATTTTGTCCATTTACACCTTGCGGGATGATGCGGATGTTCCGGCAAACTATCGGCGGGTAGGGATTGTGACCGCTACATGGTTTGTCCGTCCGCCGAGAATTGTGAAGGAAGTCTGTGAGAAACTTCATATTTCAAAAAAGCAGAGAGTATTCATCATTGCCACCTGTGGAGGTTATGACGGGTATGTCTGTATTGATCTGAAAGCCATCTTGCAGCCGAAAACGAAGTACCCGGTGCAGACCTTTATGCTCCCGATGCCGCCGAATCATATCGTCGGTTTTTCTCCATTGCCAGACTGGGCAAACAGGATATATTTGAAGCATGAGGCGAAGGCGAGCGTCAAGATTGCCAGACAGATTAAGTCCTGTAAGAAGACGAAAAATCGCAAAGGCTTTAATCGCAAGGCGCTTGCCTGTGTATCGTAGGGCGTTAACGTCTCGTTGGGCGTTGACCGATATT
>JAJQDO010000157.1 GCA_021202175.1 Clostridiales bacterium
GCACTCGGTACCAGCATTTCAACACGAGAGTTAATTACTCTTTGGAAGTTCACAATAATAGAAATACACTCTTCAAACGTGCGTTCATGCAGACCTTTGAGATTTGTTTACAAGTTTTAGATGACTGTGTTAAATGCAGTGAAACAATATAACATCGAAACAGCCCTTTTTATGCGGTTTTTTCAATATGCACTTTGTGCGTCTATCGTTACATTTTCCTATGTTCATCGTTAAATTGTATCAACGTCAACGTTACAAGGAACCTGGTAATGCTTGTCATTTATGAAAAATATGCTTATAGCGCATATAATAGCGCTATTTTGAGGATGCTGTTATGCGCGTTTGGGCGGATATTTATTGGTCTAAAAAATCACAATGTGGAATCTTACGAAACGAACATACGTTCTAGCTATAGCATCCCATTTTTGTTATCGTTATTTATTTTTATTGTTAAATGGTTATGGCATGGCCAGGATGTAATTATCATAAAAAACAACATTACAACGTTTGGTTTTTATGACAAGCTGGTTTTTCTTTTTTTTGCTGAAGGTTGAATTTGTCCTTAATATATGAAATAATTAGTGTAGTTGTGTTTAGAGAGGGGATTGCCAATGGTAGAGGTTTTGAGAATCGTTGATCGGATTAAGATTCCAGCTAGAGGAACAGTATATTATATAAAAGTACGTAAAGATTCAAATATTCATATAGGAGACATCTTTGAAGATATGAGGCATAATCACTTTCGAATTAAAGGTATAGAAATGTTTCGAAAAGCTTCGGACGGAAAAAATCGTGACTATGTGTTTGTTGGATTGCTGTTTGAGTTGACGGATGAAGTTGAAGCCTATGGCAATATTCTTGTAAAGGGACAGCAGAAAATTAATTTTTTGTTTTGTAATCACCCATTATATTCACAAAAGGCAGATGAGGATTATGAAGAAGAATATCAAGAGGCAGCTCTTAAGCATACATGTGCTTTATTTAGCTATGAAAATCTTTTGTTGGGAAAACTATCTTTATACGGAAAGCAGATTTCTGGCCTTACTATTTACAGAGGTTGGATGATGAAACCAGAAATGTATCGTCTGTTTTATGAGCTACTTGAAGAGAAGAACATAATTCTGATAAATACTCCGGAAGAATATGAACGATATCATCTGCTTCCTGGATGGTACAAAGATTTTGAAAACGAAACGCCACAGTCAATCTGGGAAAAAGAGGGAAGCTTAGAAGGTGCATTTAGCATGACAAAAAGCCTGGAAGGCTCATTTATAGTTAAGGATTATGTGAAAAGCAGAAAACATGAATGGTATGATGCCTGCTTTATAAGGGACATTTCAGATAGAGAAAATACTTCTAAAATCATAAATAACTTTATTAATCGTCAGGATTCAGATTTGGTTGGCGGAATAGTGTTAAGGCGGTATGAAAAACTTAAAAGAATTGGATTTCATGAAATAAGTGGAATGCCAATTTCTGAAGAATACCGTGTATTTATTTTTGCTGGTCGTATTTTAATTGTAGATGATTATTGGCGTCAAGATAAGAAAGTTAGTCTTTCCGATAATGAAAGAAAATGGATGGAAGAAAAATCTACAAGAGTTAAAAGTAATTTTGTGACCATGGATCTTGCTCGAAAAGAAGACGGCAGTCTAATTATTATGGAATTTGGGGATGGACAGGTGTCAGGACTTCAGCAAATAAAACCAAAGGACTTTTATCTTCGGATTGAAGTCATGTGAGGACAATGAGGAGCCTGTTTTTTGAGTAAAAAATAGCGTAACACGCACGGCATAGTACTTAAACATAATGATAGAGGAATTCAGTATGTGGATAGATTTAGGAACAAAAGACACGATGGGATCGGAAGGTGGTACGATACAATGCGATGAAGAGTATGATAGTCGTTGTCGAATCACTCTTGAATCGGTATATGGTTATTATGCCATTACTTGTGGCATCTATGGAGCTTTCGTACATACAGCCTTTTGTGGTGAACAAGACTACCTCGAAAAATATAAGGCAATGAAACAAGATTTAGAATCATTTCTTGGCAGAGATTTTTCAGAGGATGAGGAAAGTACATTTTATCATGCTTTTACGAGTAAATATTAATCCTTAAATTTTAGACAAGGAAACCATGGAATGGAGCCGGCTGTGTGTTTCTAACGAGTGAGGAAAAACAGGACCATGGGGATGAGTATCGTTACAATAACTGATCTTACTTTCGTTTATGTGCAGATATCCTTGCTGCTCCAGTTTTTAACATAACCATGTTATCGGAATGGGAAGATTTTTCTCTAACGGTTTGTTTGCATGAACGATTTCCATCTGAGCTGTCTGCCTATTATACATAAAATCACATTTTTACATCTCCGTCACATGGGAATACGAGGAATGTCCCCGTATCGCTTTGCCGTCATAAAAAGTGTCAGAAATTATACAACAAAAAATAAAAAATTCGACCACAAAAAAAGACACATCTTTGAATGAAATAAAAACGATGGTATACTGAATAAATAGTGAATATTCTGTGAAATGTTATATGCTTTTTGCAGGATGAAGCTGAAAGAAGATTTATGATAACTATTTTATAACATGAGGGGTATTATGGCGTGGGAAAGATTTATGACAAAGACAGATTCAAAACGGATTAGATATGTACGGATTGTTGCGATGGCACTGATATTAATTTTTATGGGATTAAGACCAATCAATACAGACGCGGCAAGTACGGTTGCCAGCGGAACCTGCGGGGATGATCTGACGTGGGTGCTGGATGATGAAGGGACACTGACGATTAGTGGAACAGGAGAGATGGAAAGTTATGGCAGGGCTTATATGGTTCCGTGGAATTATGAGTACAGCGATTCCATTAAAAAAGTTGTTATTGAATACGGCGTGACAAATATTGGCGACTATGCTTTTGATAGTTGCAACTTTCTCAAGGAAATCGTAATACCTGACAGTGTGACAAGTATCGGCTCTCTTGCATTTCAAAATTGCTACAGCCTTATGGAAATCGTAATGCCTGACAGCTTAACAAGTATCGGTAATGGTGCATTTGTATATTGTTCTAACCTTAAATCTGTTACTATTGGTTCGGGTCTTTCTTCATTAGGATACGGTTCATTTGGCAATAATTATTCATTAACTACGATTACGATCAGCGAAGAAAACTGCTATTTCAAGGCTGTAAGTAATGTAGTATTTTCGAAGGACGGGACTACATTATATTTATTTCCTGGAGGTGTGGACGGAACTTATACGATTCCAGATGGCGTAACAAGTATTTATAATTATGCATTTGAAGATTGTACCAGTTTAACGAAAATTACGATTCCTGATACTGTAATGGAAATTAGTTATGGTGCATTTTGGGGTTGCACCAGCCTGACGGATATGACGATTCCTGGTAGTGTGACGAATATCGGCGATCTTGCATTTGAATCTTGCAGCGGATTGACAGATATGAAGATAGAAGATGGTGTAGAGAGTATCGGCGAGAGTGTATTTTACAAGTGCGAAGAATTGATAAGAATAACGATTCCAGAAAGCACGACGAGTATCGGATCTTCTGCATTTAACTACTGCTCTGATTTGAAATATGTATACTATGCAGGATCAGAATCACAGTGGACAGCGATTGAAATCGGTTCAAGCAATTCCTATTTAACAGATGCTACTATATATTACAATAATTTTGGCCCGATTGATATTTCTGGTTTTTCTGCTTCTTTATCCAGTACAAGCTATACCTATGATGGGTCGGCGAAAAAGCCGACTGTGAGCATTACGAATGGCTCCACAGTGCTTATTCAGGAAACAGATTATACGGTGTCCTACAGCGATAACACGGATGCCGGAACAGCAACAGTGACTTTAGCTGGAATGGGATTGTATTCTGGGATAATTACCAGAAAATACACAATAAATGCAAGAGATTTTTCCACTTGCACTATATCCTTATCTTCAAGTACATACACTTATAATGGATCTGAAAAAAAACCGACAGTCACAGTGAAAAATGGCTCCACAAAGCTCACAAAAGGGACGCACTATACGGTTTCTTACAGCAACAATTCCAATGCCGGCACTGCAACAGTCACCATAAAAGGGAAGGGGAATTATACAGGAACGGTTAAAAAGACATTTACTATCTCTAAAGCGAAAAACACCATTACGGCATCGGATATAACAAAATCCTACTCGAAGAAGAAACAAAGCTTTTCCTTAAAGGTCAAGAGAAAAGGAAGTGCAGCGCTTACCTATTCTTCTAATAATTCGAAGATATCTATAAATTCCGGCGGAAAGATATCGGTCAAGAAGAAGTATATGGGGACGGCGACCATCAAGATCACTGCAGCAGCCACCAAAAATTATAAGAAGACCACCAAAAAGATCACCATAACTGTCGGTCCGGCAAAAACATCCATTTCCAGTTTAACGTCTGGTTCAGGGAAAATTAAAGCAACTTGGAAGAAGGTGGCTTCGTGTGATGGGTATGAGGTTTACATATCAAGCACAAGTAACTTTAAGAAAAACATAAGACATGAAACGGGGATCACCCAAAATAGTGTTTCAGTCAAAGGAATGTCTTCCGGAACAACATATTATGTTAAAGTCCGTGCATACAAAAAGGTTGGAAAGAAGACATATTATGCACCATGGAGCGAAGCTCAATCTATACAAACCAAATAATCACGAGTTAAAAGGAGAAATATGAAAATGAAAACAAAACAACTGATATCGTTCATTGCTATAATGATCGTGATAGTATTTATGAAAACAAATACGGAAGCTGCAACTATAGTCGAAAGCGGGAAAATGGGAGATAACATCACTTACCAGGTTGACAGCAATGGCACCATGACAATCAGTGGTACCGGGGAAATGTGGGCCGCATCAGATACTGAAGTAGACGAACGGTTTGATTTGGGTAATGGCGTCAAAAAGGTCATCATAGAAGAAGGGATAACATCAATAGGGGACCAAGCTTTCTCTGCGTATTGGGATTTGAAAGAAGTACAGATACCGGATACTGTGACATCCATTGGGGACGACGCCTTTCACTACTGCTCTCAGCTTGAGCAGGTATCGATTCCTGATAGCGTGACAGTCATTGGAGAACATGCTTTTGAGGATTGTAGCGCAATGAGCAATGTAAAACTGTCATCAAGTTTAAAATGCATTCCCTATCTTTCTTTTTCAGGATGCTATAAATTGAAAAACATAGATATTCCTGACGGCGTGACAACGATTGGTGGATCGGCTTTTAGAGCCTGTGAAGTCTTAACAAAAGTTATAATCCCTGATTCTGTTACAAAAATAGGGAAAATGGCATTTGCAGATTGCAGTAAACTGAAATCTGTTACTATTGGCTCCAGCCTATCTTCATTGGGAGAAGGGGCATTTTCATCAAACAATTCATTAACTAAGATTACTGTCAGCAAAGAAAACAGCTGTTTCAAGACGGAAGGTAATGTGCTGTTTTCGAAGGACGGAACTACGTTATATGCATTCCCTGGAGGTGTAGGTGGCACATATACAATTCCTGATACAGTAATGAGCATCGCCAATTATGCATTTGACGGATGCAGCAAACTGAAAAAAGTGACGATAGGAAAAAGGGTTACCATCATCGGCAAATGTGCGTTTTCTTTTTGTAATAAATTAAAGACAGTCATCATTTCGGACAGTGTAAAAACCATTGAAAAGCGTGCTTTCGAATGGTGTGATAAACTAACAAAGGTTGTAATTGGAAAGAATGTTACTTCCATTGGAAAACAGACTTTCCGCTTTTGCAGTAAACTATCGAAAGTCACTTTTAAGACGAAAAAACTGAAATCCATCGGAGCAGAGGCATTTAGTTACAATAGTAAGCTTAAGACTATTACGTTAAAAAGTACAAAGCTCACGAAAAAAGGTGTGAAATAAGCACTGAAGAAGTCTTCTATCAAGCCGATAAAGG
>JAJQDO010000030.1 GCA_021202175.1 Clostridiales bacterium
CAAAAAACCACCTCTTTCTGAAATATTCAGTTTTGATGAACTCATTATAACAGACGCGCAACCAAAATGCAATAAATTTGTAAAATATTTACACGAAAATATTTCCAATTATAAAATTATTCCCGAACAAAAAGACTCCAAAATGTAAGTAGTATCCGTCACCGCTTTTTTCCGTTCTTTTTCCGGTATGCAACGATAGTGTTTCTTATTTCATTGTAATCTCGCTCAAACAGTTCTGTACATATCTGGGGTTTTAACAGATTTTCGGGGACCGCCAATGTGATCTTGCTGATTACAAATTCCTTACTCTTTTCTTTATATTTTGGCATTCCATTAAGTTCCTGGATATGTGCCAGTTCTGGACGCCAGAGGATGTGAAGCTGGTCTCTCAGATCCATCTTCGGGTTCTTTTTCATCTCCCGGAAAACATAAAAGTCCGGTTGCCCCTCAATGTCATCCACGGTAATGATCCCCCACCATTCCGGAACATGTTCCATGATATGCATGGCATGGGAGGTTCCGACAACAATGATATTCTTATCAAAAAATCTGTCGTAATCTATGACCTGCCGTTTTAAACGGACATAGGTGTCTGCATCGCTTTTAATCTCCACGCCAGCAAGCGCATCTTCCATAACCATCATGATGTCAGCCCTGGACCTGCCGATGTTCTTTTCCTCTATGATCCTTGTTTTTCCGTATGTTTCCTCCAGGAAATCAAACAATGGTTCCCGGATGTCTTTGTCATAAAGCATATTGTCGCCTATCTCTCTTATTTTTATTTCACAGACTGATTTTACCACAAAAAAACCATCTATTCTCGTTAATTCGAGTTCAGATGGTCTTTTTATCAGACTAATTATTTCACAGCTTCCTTTCCATATTTTCAAAATCAGTAACGTGGCAAAGTAAAAATACGAAGTAAAACGCGTTATTCACTATTTACTCATAAATCCCATTGATCGTCACTTCAAAGACCGCTTCCTGGCCGTTTAATTCTTCATTTCCGTAATCTTCCGGGAAAGTGACAGTCACATCCACGGTATCTCCAGGATGATAGTCAATCAGTTGTTCTTCAAAGTCGTCTATGTAACTTCCCGAACCAATCGTCAGATCCGTACCGGAACCATTGGTGCTGCCTCCGTCAAAAGCAACATCATCAATATATCCAGTGTAGTCGATATTTACTGTGTCACCGTCTGCAATCGTTAAGGAAGCATCTGTAGAATAGGCAGTGTCATCTGATTCCTCGTCAGCAGTATTATCGGCTTCCACAGTCGTCGCTTCTTCTGCCGTGGTACTTTCCGCGCTCGAAGATCCAGTACCTTTTGTCACATTATAAACCATCGCTGCCAGAACTAAGCAGGCAAGTATACAAATGCATATGATGGCACCGGGGCTGTTTTTAGAAGTACCTTTTTTCGCCTTCTCTTCTTTTTGAGTCTGAACCTTTTTCAAATAGACTGCCAGGCGTTCTTCCTCAATCTTCTGATAACGGTCACTTTTTCGGTTACCATATCTAAAAGATTTCGTACGTTCTTCCAATAAGTCCACGGCCGTCTTTCCCTCAGAATTTGTCAAAAAGAGATTCTTTTTATGTTTCAACAGATAATCTATTCTTTCCCTTCCTTCTTTGGCGGTGAAGGCATTCAAATACATCTCCACCCACTGATCGTCTGTTAACGCGTTTTCTGGAATAGTCAGTATTAGTTCAAATATCTCCGGAGCGGCAGAACCCATCATTGCATAACAATCAGCAGCCTTTTTTTGCCGGATCAGTACTCTGATGATTTTTACACTCCCAACGATACAGGCAATCTCAAACAATTGCCTACACTCTTCTTCATCAGAAGTATTAAATTTATTCTGGTACTTCTCCATAGCTTCCAGAGCAAAAAGTTTGTTTTGAGAAATATCGAAATCCAATTGCAACATTTTTACTGGGAAATAATCGTTTTGCCGGCTGAGAAAATCCAGAATATCCATGCTGCGCAAACCACAGAGGCGACAATAGAAGTATATCCGCTTCTCTTCCTCCAGGTCAGAAAGGATACCTGCTTTCAACATAGCTATGACGTCATCCCTTTGATACTTGTCAATAGAATATTCCAGTTGTTCAATCGTGTACTCAGTCTCGAGGTTCTTGCTGTTCCTTTTCAAAATATTCCCTCCTGTATATAAAAAATTCAATCTTATTTATAATACGGAGAAAATATGATTATTTTTTGAGAAAGTGAAGTCTAAAATGTGAAAAACAACGGTTCATTGCTTTCCTGTCCGTCGGAGGGATTTGCAGTATATCCCTTCAACTATTGTGTTTCAAGACAAATCATGATACTATAACATTATAAAACAATATTTCTCATGAAAGGAGAATACGGATATGAAAAGATTTGTACAGTACCTTGGGCTTCTGGCATTGATGCTTCTGTTCTCATTCTGTATCAACACCAAAGACGTGGAGGCAGCGGCTAAGATTTCCAAAACATCCATCACTCTTTCCGTCAATCAGAAAAAGGCATTAAGTGTCAACGGCACGAAAAAGACAGTAAAATGGTCAAGCAGCGATACCTCCGTAGCGACTGTGACGAAGAAAGGAAAAGTGAAAGCAAAAGCGGAGGGAACAGCGACCATCACGGCAAAAGCAGGGAAGAAGAAACTGACCTGTACCGTAAATGTGAAGGGTGATTACCGGACATTGTACGCAGATTTTTTGAACATCAAGCCTTCATACGGTTACTATTATATCCTTGATGTCAATAAGGATGGGCTGCCAGAACTGATTTATATGGATCAGGGTGCGGTATATCAATCGGTATATACCGTTTCTAATGGACAGGTGAAACAGCTTGGAACACTTTCGTTTTCCGGCAATAGCTATGGAACCGTCGTGATTTATAATAAATCCAAAAAAGCACTGTATTGTAGCAGCTTGATCCATGGGACAGGCGGAATCAGTCAAAGTCTGTACCGGGTCACACAGAAGGGTCTTAAACTCTATAAATCCTTTATATACAGTGAAAACCGCTACTATATCAAAAATAAATCCGTGTCCAAATCTAAGTATACAAAGCAATGCAAGAAATACTGTGGCACCAGTAAGTTAAAGAAATACAACATGCTGCAAAACACGGCGGCTAACAGAAACACAATTGATTAATCTATGGAAGCAGGTATCATTCGATGCCTGTTTCTTCTGTCTTCGTTATCATATCTAGTACCTCGAATATTAATTAACTAGCCATATCGCTTGCCTGATTTCCCATGTGCCGCGTTGGTCTACGCTCCGCTTCGGTCCGCGCTTAAACGAACGTCCACTGGACGTTCAGCGCCGTCAGTCAACGTAGCCCGCTACGCCTCCTTCCTCCGCCTTGCACATGAAAAATCATTCGGCGTGATATAGCCAGTTATTAATTATTCGATGTACTAGGAATGACCATCTTCGTGAATCCTGAAAATGAAAAGAATATATATTGAATATATAATATATATTCAATATATATAGACTAAAAAAGACCATTGCTGACTGATGTTTGTTATAATATGTGTTCTGCCCTACGATATGGACAGATCATCCTCATCCTGCAAATTTCTTTTTCGAACTGACCCGTTTCAGTTTGAAATATTTGCCTGAAGTGCCGATAAACCCTGAGCCGCTTGTCGTGGTAGTTTTGATTTTAATATAGTTTTTGGACAACTTCATAGTCCCTTTCCCGCGTTCGCCCCATCCAGCGTCGTAATAGGTAAAAGTCACTTTGTTTCCTGTCCGTTTACCGACAATTTTTTTGGTATAAGCCTCCTTAGACAGTGTGGCGTACTGAATCTGGAACACGACCTTCTTCTTGGTAATCTTCTTGATCACAACCGTTCGGTATGAATCCCAACTGGAACTTGATGATGTGAAATGCTTCTGATATGTCCCGGTCCTGGACGCTGCATGTATCTTCGTAGAAGGTATCAGCAAGATTGCCATGAACAAAACCATGAGTAATCCCATTCGTATCATTGTCAGTATCTTTCCATTATCTTCCTGCATATAAAAATCTCCCCTTTCTATTTTCCCTCTTTTAAATCATAATTTTCCTTCAGGACACCAGTCAGGGAATCCGCCCGGTTAATCTTGTTATTCAGTATTCTAACTGGTCGTATATCTCTTCAATGGTCTCTTCCAGTTCTTTTGCCAAAACTCTTCTTTCTAACAATGATAACACTTTTTTGAAGTTTTTCATACAAGATTTTTAGCGGTAGAAACGGAAATATATCTTTATCTTTCATGGCAAAAGGAGGCAGCAACCTTTTCGAGCTGCTGCCTCCTTTGAATCTTATGTAATTTCTATGCTATGTCATGTTAATGCTCCGTTCTTCATCTTGAATCTAAGAAACAAATTAATATGGTTTGAAGTGATATACTAAAACAAAAATGCAGAAGGAAAATCTCCTTCTGCACCCTTTGTTTTACTCGATTCATTTTGTTCTGCTGTTAAAAACTCTTTGTCCGGATGGGAAAAGAAATCCTTCCATACTCCGCATTCCTCTCCCTTCGATAAGATAACGGAATCTCCAGTCCTTCCCATTTTCGGATTCCCATATTATACCATCGAAGGACTCCTCCGATGCATCCCACGAAAAATCCGATATATCCTACCGTACAAAACAGAATCAACGCGGCATTCTGATACAGATCATTGGCGTAGATTCCGGATAGATCCGTCACATAGGACACGGCCAATATTGCAGCTGTACCGAGGAATGCCAGACAAACCCATTGTAAAATATGAAGCATAAGAAATATTTTGCCCTGCTCCCAGCCGCTTTTACGGCTGATGGACTTTGACCATTTCATCATTTTACTCATTGCTATCCCTCATTTCATTTTAATTACTGTATTACTGTTGACATAATATCTTGCGCGTGTTTTCACTACATATCTCAAAGTTTTTACTTTGGTACAGTGTAACATCTGCCTGTAAAATCGAAAGAGGGATAATGTAAAATTTAGATAAAATGTATGTATGTCCTGCTAATAATTTTTTCGTAAAACCATCTTTTCGCCTGGCAGCCATCATCCCCGTATTCTACTCGTTGGGTATCTGTCTGAAAAAGCAATAAAGTGCCAGAAGTGTGAAGGATTGTTTCTATTCAATCACCATAATTTATGATATACTTTTATCAATTAACAAGATACTGTGAGCAAATATCAGATATTACGGGCGAATGTTTTCCCGCACAGAAACAATGGATTAAGAAAGGGGTAATAGATTATGAAGGTATTATTGTTAAACGGAAGTCCTCATCCCAAAGGATGTACCTGGAGGGCACTCCTCGAAGCGGAAAAGACTTTGCATGAGGAAGGTGTGGAAACCGAATGGCTCCACATCGGTTATGAGCCGGTGCGCGGATGCATGGGCTGCGGAATGTGCCGCAAGAATCAGCTTGGTAAATGTATCTTCGGAGAAGATCCCGTCAATATCGCCATCGGGAAAATGGAAGAATGCGGCGCGCTGATCGTTGGTTCTCCGGTGCATTACGCCGCCGCCTGCGGAGGCATCACTTCATTTTTAGACCGCATGTTTTATTCCAGCGGCGGATTCGCTTACAAGCCGGGCGCTGCTGTCGTCAGCTGCCGCCGTGCCGGTTCTACTTCCGCGCTGGAACAGCTCAACAAATACTTCATGATCAGCAATATGCCCCTCGTCCCCTCCGCTTACTGGAACATGGTCCACGGCAACACACCGGCGGAGGTGGAGCAGGACAAGGAAGGACTGATGGTCATGCGTACTCTGGGACGGAACATGGCATGGCTCCTCAAGTCCATCGAGGCGGGAAAAAATGCCGGCCTGACACTTCCACCGGATGAAGGGCATATCCGCACGAATTTCATTCGCAAGCTGGAAGAATAATTTCCAGAAGAAAAGGGGCTGTCGGGAAATGGATGGTCCTAGACAGGGAAGGCAGTGACCCGGAA
>JAJQDO010000138.1 GCA_021202175.1 Clostridiales bacterium
TCATACTCCCGAACAAAAAAGTATCTTTATAACACAAAATAAATTGTCTTTATACGATTATTTCAAAAATATTACCAACATTTGTGTGGATATTTATATCTTTGATATTTCATCTGATGATAGTCGATGCTCCTCGAATTTCGGTCCGTACTTTCTCTCTTACTTGACAAATCGTTCTGTTTTCTGACGTTTTGAACCTTCCTCCCCTTTTTTATTTTCTGTCACCTCGTGAAAAGTAACCGTAACACAGCATCAGATATTTACAGAAGATTCCCTTTTGTCTCCCTTGACATCGATTACAAAGGCAGTATATGATACAAAAGTCAAAGTCCTAATTCTAGCCAGATATAGAATCTTTCACTTTGATGGAACCACGAATCATCAATATTACCACTCTGCAAGCGACTACCCGGAGGTGCGCTAATGGAACTACGTCAGATACAATATTTTATCCAGTTATATAAGGATCTTAATATCACAAAAGCCAGTAAAAACCTTTATATTTCCCAGCAGGGCCTGAGCAAGTCCGTCAATCGGCTGGAAGAGGAGCTTGAATTCCCCCTGTTTGAGCGCCATACCTTCGGTGTTGTTCCTACAAAAGAAGCAGATATGCTTTACACGCATTTTAATAAGATTTCCTCTTCCTATCATGAACTGCTTCTCGCCATTGATAACATTCACCAAAACCGCGTATTACGGATTACGGCCTTTCATGGATTCGCGCTATCCTGCGAAAAGAACCTGTTTTCCGAATACCGAGAACTACATCCTGATGCTCAGATTCATTATGAGGAGAAGGCCAACAAGGATATCGTCTCTTACCTGCTATGCCAGAAATCTGACATCGCCTTTATGCTGGCTCCTATTCCCAAAGAACTGATTTCTCTGCATATTGTCCGGCGAGAACCCATCTACATGGTCATGGACAGCCATCATCCTCTGGCTTCCAAGAACACGGTACACATTGATGATATCTATGACCAGCAGCTTCTCCTCCTTGATATCATGGAGGATTACAATCATATTATTTTAAAAAAGGCGGATATATCCAACACAACCTACCATATTTATGATATGGTGAGTATGAATGAATTTTTCCACATTCTTCATGCATCATCCATGATCGGATTCAGTTCCCGCCTGATTTTCCAGTACTATGACTTTCCAGAGATAAAATTTATACCATTTTCCACGGAAGAATACCCGGATCTTGTAATGGAAACGCATCTGACCGCCCCAGCGGGTATGACGCCGGATTTTGAGACACAACAATACATCGATTATGCCACAGACCGGCTTAAGGATTCCCCATGGGGAGAAATGACAGGGAGGTAATTACCTATGTCCACAGCATATTTTTTTCTTACCGAAGAAGGACGGAACCTGGCGCATAAGCTTGCAGCCGCTCATCCCGGCGATTTGTATGATAAGACAGGCTTTAAAGAACAGTTAAGACAGGCCTTCCACAGATACGATTATCTGGTGTGCATTATGGCCACAGGCATCGTTGTCCGCATTCTGGCGCCTCTCCTGGTCCATAAAACGAAAGACCCGGGTGTCGTTGTCCTGGATCAGAATGGGCACTACGCCATCAGTTTATTGTCCGGCCATCTGGGCGGCGCCAATAACCTTGCCAGAGAGATGGCCTTTTTGTCTGGCGGGCAGCCAGTCATCACAACTGCTACGGATGTCGCCGGGGAACTGTCCTTCGATACCTTTGCCCAAAAACACGATATGGCTATACAAAACATCGAACACTTAAAATATATCAGCGGCGCTCTCCTGGACCATAAACCTGTCCAAGTCTTTACGGACAGATCATATAGGGAACTGACCGATGCTGCTCTGCAAGATAAACTGAACTTGCTTCCCCTCTGCCAGGCAGACAGCCGGGACACTGCTTTACCGGCCGTTGTCATCGACGTCGGATTCTCTTTCTCCAATGATGACAGCTTCTCTTATTTAAATGGCAAGGAATTCCCTTCCTCTGATGACGACGGGCTCTCTTATTTAAATGACAAGGAGTTGTCCTTCTCTGATGACGATAGGTCCTCCTTCATGGCTAATGACGGGTTTTCTCCTTCAGATGATGAACGATCCTCTTTTTCAGATTCGGATAGAGACGGAAAAGAGGGAAAAAATACGGTCAAAACCGCCCCTATTCTATATCTCCGTCCCCGCACAATCTATGCCGGCATCGGCTGTAAAAAAAACAGAGAGGCTTCCACTATCGAGGACGCTCTCCTTTGCGTATTAAAAAAAGAGAGGATTCACCCTCTCTCTCTGAAGTCCATCTGCACGATTCCTTTAAAAGCAGAAGAGCCAGGGATTCTGACAACCGCCAGACACTTGAATGTCCCCCTGACCATCGTGCAGACAGAGGACATAGAACAACTTGACGTCAGCAGCATGGGAATCCGGACCTCTGACTTTGTCGCCAGCAAAACCGGCGTGCTATCTGTATCCACCGCGAGCGCCTATCTCGCTTCCGGAAAAGGCACCATCCTTGTCGACAAGGCAATCTTTAAAGGTGTTACTATCGCATTATGCCAGGTACCCGATCACAAAACGAAAAGTCACCTAGTATAATGTATCATTGAAAATCAGCAAATCTACTTGTCTATTTGCTGAATATCAATGATACAACACTAGATGATTTTGTTCATTATCAAAATCAAACATCGTCGAACATCGAGAGGAACCCATTGATTCATCCCTGCCCTATCGCCCTTAGAACATCGGCAAAAACCATATCTCCACCAAATAGATCCAGGGCGCTGCCGATCGTCACATCCACATGGTCACGCCCCAGTTCTTTCAAAAGTTGCAGATCCCCCATGGAACTAACTCCACCGGCATAGGTAACAGGGATTTTGTCCCATCTTCCCAACAGCCTGACAATGTCCTTTTCTATTCCGCTTGTCCTGCCTTCCATATCGACAGCGTGAATCAAGAATTCATCACAGTATTCAGACAACTCATTCAATATTTGTTCGTTCAGTCTCACTTCCGTGAATTTTTGCCAGCGGTCGGTAACAATATAATAATCTTCCCCCTTTTTCCGGCAGCTTAAATCCAAAACCAGATGCTCCCGCCCTGTCACATCCAGAATCTTGTTCAGATTCTCATAATCAATCCTTCCATTTTGAAAAACGAACGACGTGACAATGATGTGTGACGCTCCCTGTTCGAGAAAGTAAGCGGCATTTTTATCCGTCATCCCGCCACCAATCTGCAAACCGCGCGGATATGCGGACAATGCCAGGCACGCCTGCCGGACATCTTCCTCATAATAGGCGCTCCCTGCAGCATTCAAGATAATAATATGGCCGCCAGATAACCCGGCATCCCGGTATAACCTTGCGTAATAATCTCCGTTTTTTTCGGAAATGTAATTATCCTCCGCATAATCTCCCTGGTCAAGAAGGCTTCCCCCCACAATCTGTTTCACCTTTCCGTTATGAATATCTATACAAGGTCTGAATCTCATTTTCCCTCTCTTTCTTCTTGTCCAAATGTTTCCATACATTTTCTGATTATCTCAATGTATTCACACATTTCCTGATTCGATTATCTCAACGTTTCTATATATCACCTGAATGGAATAACATTAAACTATGAATCTATATTACTCTTCTTTCCACACCTTCTCTCGTAATCCCCGGGTAAACCTTACGATCTCCTCATCCGACAACATAACAAGAAAATGGCACAGTGTCTGTCCGCTAAATCCTATCTTCCCATTTTCCTGATCCCAGTAACTCCGGGGCGAAACAAACAGCTTCTCTGCCATATGCTCCTGAGAATCCTGGTTCTCCATACGATGATGATACATGGTTTCTCCGATATACTTATTTAGCCTCTCATCAGTCCTTTTCATACTGATTCCTCCTTTAGTAAAAAATAAGTTAATTAATTAACCTAAATATATAACCGTCTTAAAAACGACGCAACCATGTTCATCTTCTATAAAAAAACAGAAAAAAATTCATTATAATGTGACGTAATCCCACCACCTGTAGCAGTGGGGACTTCTTTCCAAATAGGTTAAAGTTCATACGTGCTGACCAAACTTATTGAAAATTACTATCCAGTAAGGTCCACAGATTTGATCCGCATCAGTCGAAAATTATGAAATCTAATCAAGTTCAATGATTTCTTTATCATAAGGGATATAAAGGTTCCCCTTGTAATATTTTCTTGCTTCTTTTTTATAAAGCGATTTCCTTTTTCTGATATTATCATCCTCCGTATACCAGAGCAGCAGGTTTTTCACCTCCAGCTTCGTAGCCAGCTCCGCTGCGTCCTTCACTGTACTGTGACATTTCTCATAAGGCTTAAATCGGTCTCTTTGCTCGTACAGGCAAAAAGCTTCGTGCAAAAGATAATCAGTCCGATAAGCATAGTCAAAGCAATGTTCCTGATAAGGCTCATCGCCACAGAATGTCAGTCGCTTCCCATTATTTAAAGTCGTCACGAACCCAAACTGTTTCGCCTTGGTCGACTGAATATCAAAAAATTTCACATGGTAATGAAGTATATCCCGCTCTTCCCTGTCCATGACTTCATGAAGAATGATTCGTTCCCCAAAAAGCTTCATCAACTTTTCGACCAGTGTCATCTCGCATAATTTGTAAATGATATCCACCAGTTCGTTGTGACAATAAATGTTGAGATTCCCCTCATATTTTCCGTTCCGCATCTGCTGTCCAATGGTGCGGATAATCCATATGATTCCCAACAGATGATCTGTGTGCTTATGGGTCACAAAAAGTTCGTGAATATCCTTTGTCGGAATCTGCATTTTTTCCAATTTGGTCAAAATACCATTTCCACCCCCGCCGTCAACCATAAAATACTTTCCTTCTTCATCCTGCAATACAAAACACGTATTAAAACATTTGGTCACCGACGCATTTCCTGTTCCCAGTACATATAATTTTTCCATTATGCCACCAGCCTTTCCTTTTTATCTTATCAACTATATTGTTCTTACAGTCTTTCACAGTCTAAGAATTTTCGGAGTCTCATCCCTTTGAAGGCATATTTATTCTTTATTATATCCAAAAACTCTCAGGCGTTTTAAATTCCACCCTCGAAATCACATCTGCCCCTTATAATATTCAAAAGCTGACGGAATAGCATACTGATTGATAGCCGCTTCTTTCGATACCATCACCCACTGCTGTCTGGAAAAAATCTTCTGCAGCATTGATAATGACGAGGATTCGCCTGCTGAGACAGACTCTGGATTCACTTTTAAGCGGATATGGTAACCGGTCATATGCCATTCCACATGAGAAAAAATGTGCCTTTTCTTTCCGGCTGGCTTCACTTCCTCTATCACAAAATCTGTTCCTTCAAACCATTCTCTTATTTTGCTCCGCGCCATCTCCTTGGTATATTCTCCGTCTACATTCGGATATTCCCACAGACCTGGCAGCAGCCCATTTTCCGGTCTTTTATGCAATATGATATTCGGCTGTGGGGACTCCCATGTTCTTGCGTGTCCTATCTCAATTGCCTCTGTCGCACCGGGCTCCTCCTGTTTTGCGAAAACTTGCAGGCCTTCCATCTCTATCAAAAATACCACTTTTTTCTCTATCCTTCTCGATTTCTTTTCCGCCCGTACAGGAAATGCTGTCTCCTGATTCGTCTTATGAGCCTGGCAGACAGATTCCCATGGACATTGCTCACACAAGGGTTCCCCATTAGGCAGACAGATTCCGGCTCCCAGATCCATCAATGCCTGATTAAAATCTCCTGGTCGATTTCGAGGCATAATTCTGCGCACTTCCTGCCCGATTCTTTTTTTTACGGAAACTGTTTTGATGTCTCCCTTTTCCGCTAACATTCTGGAAAATACCCGCAAAACATTTTCATCGACCGCCGGCTCCGGCAAACCGAACGCAATCGATGCGATGGCGCCGGCTGTATATTATCCGATTCCTTTTAACTTCCACA
>JAJQDO010000295.1 GCA_021202175.1 Clostridiales bacterium
TGCTAATGATGTCATTGTACTTTAATCCTGTGAAAAATCTGTGAGCAAAATCTAAAGAAAATCTGACGAATACCTTATAAAACCTTTGACAAAAAGATTTTCGTTCTTTCCTTTTCCGGATGTTCGAACAGTTCTTTTGGGGGCTTGTCCTCCAGAATGTATCCGCCATCCATAAAGATGACGCGGTGGCTTACTTCTCTGGCAAATCCCATCTCATGCGTGACAACGACCATCATCATCCCTTCTTTTACCAGGGAACGCATCACCTCGAGAACTTCCCCGACCATCTCCGGGTCAAGTGCAGAGGTTGGTTCATCAAACAGCATGATTTCCGGGTTCATCGCCAGTGCTCTGGCAATCGCCACTCTCTGTTTCTGTCCGCCAGAGAGTTTATTTGGGTATTCGTTTGCCTTTTCTTCCATCCCTACTTTTCTGAGTAGTTCCAGAGCCTTGCCTTCCGCTTCGTCCTGCGTCCATTTTTGCAAACGGACCGGTGCTAGCGTAAGATTCTGCATGACGGTCAGGTTCGGAAAAAGATTAAAGTGCTGAAATACCATCCCCAGATTTGCCCGATATTTGTCCACATCCAGTTTCGGGTCCAACGCATTGACGCCGTTAATGATCATCTCGCCTTTTGCTGGTGTTTCCAAAAGATTCAGACACCGCAGAAAGGTCGATTTCCCGGAACCGGAAGGTCCGATGACGCACACACATTGTCCTTTTTCGATCTCAATGCTGACATCCTTTAAGACGTGTAAATCTCCAAAGGATTTTCCTAAATGTTTTACTTTAATCACTTTCTCTCAACCTCCCTTCAAACCATCTGAGCAACATGGAAAGTAGTTTTACGATCAGATAGTAAATGATTCCTGCTGCCAGCAACGGAATGAACATTTTATAGGTACGCGACGAAACGTAACTGGCCGCTTTCGTCAGATCGACGATCCCAACGTAACCCAGGATGGACGTCTCTTTGATCAGCTGGATAAATTCATTCCCCATGGCCGGCAAAATGTTTTTTACTGCCTGCGGGATGATGATGAAACGCATCGTGTCGCCGTAGCTTAATCCCAGACTGCGTCCGGCCTCGCTCTGTCCACGGTCAATGGCCTGAATGCCGCCGCGGATGACTTCAGAAACATAGGCGCCGCTGTTGATACCAAAGCTGACAACGGCCGCTACATAGCCAAGCCGACTGTGAAATACGACAAAATAGACGATCATCAACTGCAGTACGGATGGCGTTCCTCGAATGACATCCACGTAAAAGGCTGCGATGGAAGAACCTATCGTTTTCTTTCCTTTGCGGTCTGCGCCCAACCGGATAATGGCGACGAACAAACCAAGAACCACACCGACCATGACGGACAACAGTGATACGAGAAGTATCGTGCCGAGACCATTGATGTAATATTTCCAACGATTTTCCTCAATAAATACGAATTTTAAGGTAGCAATGAGGCCGGTTTCTTCTTCCTCATCTACCTCTTCAGAATCCGCTTCCGTTGCCATTTCGGCTGAGGTGGCGATTTCAGCGGATGTACTCATCTCAGCCGCGATCTCCTCACTGTCAGCGGTTCCGCCGAAATATTCTGTATAAAGCGCATCATATGTTCCGTCTGCCATCACGGTGGCCAATCCGGAATTAATCAATTCTACCAGTTCGGTATTACCTTTTTCGATACAAAAAACCGTATCTTCCTCGGTCCCTTCCACCGGTGTATATTCCAGGCCCTCATTTTCTTCACAATAGATCTCGGCCATAATGGTATCAATAAACACAGCGTCAGCCGTGCCATTTTTCAATTCCATGATGGCGCTGGCCGCGCTCTTAAACCGTTTCACTGAACCGGCTTCCACAACGCCATAATCGGTATTCTCGCCGGAAGCGATCAGATCGCTCTGTGCTCCTTCCAGCACCGCGATGGTCTTCCCTTTCAGGTCTTCGAAAGTCGTCAGGTTATCTCCTTCCTGACAAATGATACTCTGCGAGCCGGTATAATATACATCGGAGAAATCCACACTTTTTGCCCGGTCTGACGTTGGCCCGATCGCCGCGGCAATCGCTTCGATGTCTCCCGCCTCGATGGAACCGAGGAGAGAATCGAACGGCAGATCCACCCATTCAATGGTAAAATCTTCCGCTTCCGCGATGGCTTCCATCAAATCGACATCAAAACCGGTCAGATTGCCATCTGAGTCCAAATATTCGAACGGCGCGTACTCTGCATTGGTTCCCACGGAGACCGTCCGCGTTTCCGTGTCTTCTTCTGCTGAAACTATCATCACAGACTGGAATGCCAGGCAGATCATCAGAAAAAACAGCAAGACTTTAGAGATTCTTTGTTTCTTTGTCCTTCTCATTTTCTTTTCCTCTCTTTTGTAAAATCTGTTACCATAGTTACTTTTATAATATCTGTTTCCATAGTTACTTTATAATGAACATGCAAAATGAACATCCCTATACAGTTTCATCATAATAATTCTTCATCATAGTAATTCCGGGTTTGAAATTATCTTTCCATACCCAAATGCCCCATGAAGGGTGCACACGTAGGCAGCAAATTCTGATGCAGCTTTCAAGGCGATACGAATGGCGTCCGGCTTATATATTCCTCGTTTCATCTGGTCAATATAGCTGTTCAGGAAGGCAGTGAGGAAAGAATCTCCCGCTCCCATGGTGTCCACGATCTCATCGACAGAAGTCGCAGGCTGCTCATAGAATCGCTCTCCGTCATAGAGGATACAGCCTGCTGGGCCCCGCGTCAGGGATCCCCGCTCCGGGCCGCAGTTTTGCACAAACCGAAGATGTTCCTTTGCTTCCCTCTCTTCTCCGTCAAAATGGCAGAAGGCATATGTCACATAAGGAGCATATCTTTCATAATATTCTCTGGATGAATCATCCGAAAAATCAAACGATATCCTGATGCCCGCTTCATGCATGACTTCGAGCTGTGATTCCGTGTTGCAATAATTTCCGGTATGCACGAAATCAAACTGTTTCATATAGGCGAGGTCAAAACGGTCGAGGATGTAAGGGGTATTTCCTCGGACTCCGCCTCCATTGTAATCACCAAAGATGCGATCACCGTCAACCAGGGTACATTTTGACCAACCGCTTTCCCCCATGAGCTGTTCACATTTTACCAATTCAATATGCAGTTCATCCAATACAGAGATTAAGAATTCGGCTATATCATCACTGCCAAAATACCCCATATAGGCCACACGATCTGCGCCTAACATTTTCGAATAGGCACAGAGATTGACACAGTTTCCGCCTGGATACATCATATGTGTATGCTCGTAAATATCGACGACATTGTCTCCGAACCCCAATACATTTGTATTAAATTTTGCCATATTCCTTCTACCCTCTGATTTCTATCGTCATCTAATTTTTTACCACAGAGTCCATTCTGTTTTCCATCGTCGTCCACTTTTTGCCACAGAATTCATTCTGCTTTTCATCGTTGTCCACTCTTTTACTACAGAGCTCATTCTGACTTTCATCGTCCACTCTTTTTCCACAGAGTTCATTCTGACTTTCATCGTCCACTCTTTTTCCACAGAGTTCATTCTGACTTTCATCGTCCACTCTTTTGTCACAAATTACATTTTGATTTCCATCGTCATCCATTTTTTTAACGACTTCATTCTGGTTATCATGTATCAATACTCCACCACACCCATATATCGCCTCATATCCAGTGGATGTCTCCTCTTATCCTGAAGGGCGGTGCGGTAAGCAACCGTCATGGCATAAAACAACATCGGACAGAAATATTCGCTTACGCTCTCGTCGATGGCATCGATCCCCAACGCAAAGGCATCGATTACTTCATATTTTTTCGCGTATTTTTTTAAAAATGTAAGGGCTCTTTCATCCATCGCCCTGGCCTTCCCCGTTCCCATAAGCAAGATGTAAAGATGATTCTCATCCGTACATTCAAATGAACCGTGAAAATATTCTCCCGAATGAAGATAACAACAATCCATCCACTGCATTTCCTGAAGAGAACAGATAGAAAAGCCATAAGCCTGCGAATAGGAAGCGCCGGACCCCATAATATAGAGAAACGGTTCCTGTGAATATTTTTCCGCAAACAACCATGTGCGATTCTTCACCTTTTCTACCGCTGCGCGAACGATTCCATCTGCCTGATCCAATCCATCAAGAATCGCTTCATATTTCCTGTATTCCGGCTCCTGGATGTGCATCAGTTCATTTAAGATTTGCAGCACGATTCCCTGGGGCCTGTCTTTTTCATTGGTATCGTCATCCCAGTTGTAGACGACCGGGGTCATATCCTCTCCTGCACACACGGAACCAGGGTTATGCGTCAGTGTAATGATTGCCGCACCTTTCTCTTTCGCAAATCTGGCAGCTTCCACGACTTCTTTTGTGTTCCCGCCGTGAGAACAAAGGATGACAAGGGCACCTTTTTTCAGGAACTTCGACGGTGATACCGTCAATTCTCTTGCTGTCAGCCAATGGGAATGCATGGTCTCTGATTCTGCGTTGATAAAATAATAGCCGGGATATAAATCTACCAATGACCCTCCACATGCTGCTAAAAATATGTCATGGATTTCTCCCTGTTCCTCGTAAATCTTATGTACGAGATCTTTTATTTCCATCATTTCATCCCTTCCTCCTTATTTTAAATTTTATCATTATATAACGTTATATTACAATATGATGTTTGGCTTGAAAAGCATTTTTGTTAGAAAATATAGTTTTTCCCATAATTTTTGTTGGAAAGTTACAAAAAATGCCCGAAAAACAGTTTTTCTAAAGTTTTTTCGCGAAATGAATCTGTTTTTCGGGTTCTGTTTTCTTTTTGATATAACGATTATTTCCATCTGATTTATAAAATAACTCGTACAAATGGTCATATTTACCATATAATTGATGCCGTATTTGCCATAAGGGACGTGATATGATTTATCATACAGGTGATATCTATTTGCCATATGGGACGTACTGCTCATCATACAGATCATGACATACTTCTATATGGATATCCGATACCGTGAACCAACGATGATCTCGTAACTGATATAAAGCGGATACTCGTCCTTATCGTTAATATAACTTGTCATCACCATGACCGGCTCTCCGGTATTCATTTTCAGATAATCCGCATTTTCTGCGGAAACGAGACCGATTTCAATCGTGTTTCTCACCTTTTCGGATTCTTCCAGATGATAGGTCTCATGCAACAGCTTCACGAACGATCCATCCTCCAGCTTTTCGACCTGAAAGCCTGGCACACGAAAGGGTGGTATGTAGATATGTTCATATATGATGGGAAGATCGTCCGCCAACAGTACGCGTTCGATATGATACAGCTTTTCCCCTTCCGGCAGCTGCAGATACTCATTTTGCCAGCTCTCCACTTTCTCCAACACACAGGAAAGTACATGAGAAGAAGGCTTCCTTCCATTGGCTCTGCACGATTCTGAAAAACTCAATCGGTTATCCTTTTCGATTTTTCGATAAATCCGCGGAGCTTCCACAAAAGTGCCTTTCCCCTGCCGCTTTATCAGGACGCCCTGCGCGCACAGTTCTTCAATTGCTCTGCGGACAGTGATACGGCTTACCTGGTATCTGTCGACGATTTCGATATCTGTCGGTATCTTTTCTCCTGCTTTGTATCTTCCGTTTTGTATCTGTTCTTTGATATCCTTCATCAACTGACTATATAACGGTTCCTGTGAGTTTTTATCAATCTTCATTCTTTCATTTCCTTCTTATCTCATCTCTCTTAACAGCATAATTTCTTCTTCTGTCAGCAAACGATATTGTCCTGGAAGCAATCGCTCGTCAAGCGCCAGGCTTCCCATAGACATCCGTTTTAAATATAAAACCCGGCGCCCGATTGCTTCTGCCATCCATTTAATCTGGTGGAATCGTCCCTCCTGAATCGTTATATATACACC
>JAJQDO010000338.1 GCA_021202175.1 Clostridiales bacterium
GATTAGGGTGTCAAAATGTATGGCTTTTGACATTCTAATCAAATATTACTATAGCAAAAGCAACCGAAAACAACTCGATTCTGATTTTGGATGCCGATTATTGCGGAAAGTTTTACATTTTTTCATCATCAAGAAAAATCAGGAACCATTTTCAAATAAGCAGAAACACTTTTCAAAAATGATTCCTGAATCTTATCGGTCCGTGACCTGATATCGGGTATCAGACCAATCGTGAAATATTAATTCTATTCCTCATCAATTGGAATGTATTCCGCATCCTCCAAACTGTCTTCCGGCATCTCATCATCCAGGGAAATATATTCTGCATCGTAATCATATTCATCGTATTCCGGTGTCGGTGCCGCCTTACCAGTATTCAGGCGCAGATTACGATATTTTTTCAAGCCGGTTCCTGCAGGAATCAGTTTTCCCAAAATAACATTCTCTTTCAGTCCGATTAACGGATCCACTTTCCCTTTGATCGCCGCATCCGTCAGAACCTTCGTCGTCTCCTGGAAAGATGCCGCCGAGAGGAAGGAATTTGTCGCCAGAGAAGCCTTGGTAATCCCAAGCAGTGTCTGTTCAGCCGTTGCCTGTTCTTTTCCTTCTGCAAGCAATCTCTCATTCGTTTCTTCCAGTTCAAGGATATCTACCAGTGCTCCCGGAAGATATTCGCTGTCACCCGCATCGTCTATCTTCACCTTCTTGAGCATCTGTCGAACTATGATCTCGATATGCTTATCATTGATATCTACGCCTTGCAGACGGTATACACGCTGTACTTCACGCATCATATAATCCTGCACGGCACGAACCCCCTTGATTCTAAGGATGTCGTGAGGATTCACGGAACCTTCCGTCAATTCGTCTCCTGCTTCCAGATATGCCCCGTCGTGAATCTTGATTCTTGCGCCATATGGAATAACATATGCCTTGGATTCAGCGGTCTCATCGTTCGTCACGATGATTTCCCGCTTTTCTTTCGTCTCTTTTATCTCTGCAAATCCGGCATTCTCGGTGATAATGGCAAGACCTTTCGGCTTACGAGCCTCAAAAAGCTCCTCAACACGAGGAAGACCCTGGGTGATGTCATCACCGGCAACGCCACCCGCATGGAACGTTCGCATGGTAAGCTGTGTGCCCGGTTCGCCGATCGATTGCGCCGCGATAATCCCGACCGCTTCTCCCACCTGCACAGACTGGCCGGTTGCCAGTTTGGATCCATTTCATTAGGAGGAGGCGCCGGAGTGTGATTTACAGGTAAGCGTCGTCCGGAGCTTCACCTTTTTATATCCGGCGGCAACGATCTGCGCGGCGCGTTTCGGTGTGATCATACAGTTTGCAGACACCAATGTGTTTCCCTCTGCATCCACATAATCTTCCGCTGCGTAGCGCCCGCTGATTCGTTCTTCCAATGTCTCGATGGTCTCTTTTCCAACCATGATGGCTTCCACGTACATACCCGGAATGGTATCCGAATCTTCGCTGCAATCCAGTTCCTGGATGATCAGTTCCTGCGAAACGTCGACCAGACGTCTGGTCAGATAGCCGGAATCGGCAGTTCGAAGGGCAGTATCTGATAATCCTTTCCGAGCACCGTGAGCGGAAATAAAGTACTCCAATACGTCCAGACCTTCACGGAAATTAGATTTAATCGGGAGTTCAATCGTACGTCCCGATGTATCCGCCATCAGTCCACGCATGCCGGCCAGCTGCTTGATCTGCTGATTCGAACCACGGGCACCGGAATCCGCCATCATATAAATATTATTATATTTATCCAGTCCATCGATCAGCTTCTCCGTCAGATTGTTATCGGCAGCAAACCAGGTCTGAACTACAGCTTTATAGCGTTCTTCTTCCGTCATAAAGCCTCGGCGATACTGTTTGGTAATATATTCCACCTGCTTCTGGGCGTCCGCGAGGATCTGCGGCTTCTCTTTCGGAACCGTCATGTCAGAAATCGATACGCTCAATGACCCAATCGTCGAATATTTATATCCAAGGGCTTTGACATCATCGAGCACCTCCGCTGTTTTTGTCGTCCCATGAACGCTGATGCAACGGTCAAGAATCTGTTTTAACTGTTTCTTTCCACACTGGAAGTCAATCTCCAGCTTCAGGAAATTATCGGGGTCGGAGCGGTCTACAAATCCAAGATCCTGCATGATGATCTCATTAAACAGGATACGTCCCAAGGTACAATCGATGATGCGACTCCCCATCGTCCCATCGGGTTTCATCCCTTTTCTGCGGACCTTGATTTTGGAATGCAGCGTAATCACGCCGTTTTCATAGGCAAGATAAGCCTCATTCTCTGATTTAAAGCACTTTCCTTCGCCCTTTTCTCCTTCCTTTTCCATGGTCAGATAATAAATACCAAGCACCATGTCCTGAGAAGGCACAGCAACCGGTGCGCCATCCGACGGTTTCAAAAGGTTATTCGGAGATAATAACAGGAACCGGCATTCTGCCTGCGCCTCTACGGAAAGCGGCAGATGCACCGCCATCTGGTCTCCGTCAAAGTCCGCGTTAAACGCGGTACAAACCAGTGGATGGAGCTTGATCGCCTTACCTTCGACTAAGATAGGTTCGAACGCCTGGATACCCAGACGATGAAGCGTAGGGGCACGATTCAACATAACCGGATGCTCCTTGATCACGTCTTCCAGCACATCCCATACTTCCGGCTGCAGTTTTTCGACCATCTTTTTGGCCGACTTGATGTTATGCGCCAGGTCTTTGCTAACGAGTTCTTTCATAACGAATGGTTTGAAAAGCTCGATGGCCATCTCTTTTGGCAGACCGCACTGATAGATCTTCAGCTCCGGACCGACCACGATGACGGAACGTCCAGAATAATCGACACGTTTGCCGAGAAGGTTCTGACGGAAACGTCCCTGCTTTCCTTTCAACATATCGGAAAGGGATTTCAACGCATGATTACCAGGACCGGTAACCGCCCTTCCTCTTCTTCCGTTATCAATCAGTGCGTCCACAGCCTCCTGCAGCATCCTTTTTTCATTACGGATGATGATATCCGGCGCGCCCAGCTCCAACAGACGTTTCAATCGATTGTTCCTATTAATAATTCTTCTATATAAATCGTTCAGATCAGAGGTGGCAAAACGTCCGCCATCCAACTGAACCATCGGACGGATATCCGGCGGAATCACCGGTACGACATCCAAAACCATCCATTCCGGACGGTTGCCGGAGGCCCGAAAGGCCTCCACAACTTCCAGGCGTTTGATATTTCTCGATTTTTTCTGACCGCTGGCGCTTTTCAGACTCTTTTTTAACTCGGCAGACTCTGCTTCCAGATCAATCTCCATCAGCAACTCTTTTACAGCCTCTGCGCCCATACCTACCCGAAAATCTCCAAGCCCCTTTTCATCAGACTTGTATTCATCACAGATACGACGATATTCCGCATCGGATAATATCTCCTTTTTATTCAGGCTGGTATTGCCCGGATCCAAGACAACATAGGAAGCGAAGTACAATACTTTTTCCAAAGCTTTCGGAGACATATCAAGAATCAGGCCCATACGGCTCGGAATCCCTTTAAAATACCAGATATGAGAAACCGGCGCCGCAAGTTCGATATGTCCCATACGTTCCCTGCGGACACTGGACTTCGTTACTTCTACACCACATTTATCGCAGACAACCCCTTTATATCGAATCTTTTTATATTTTCCGCAATGGCATTCCCAATCCTTGCTCGGTCCAAAAATTCTTTCACAGAATAAACCATCTTTTTCCGGTTTCAACGTACGATAGTTAATGGTTTCCGGCTTTTTCACCTCGCCGCGGGACCATTTTCTGATCATTTCCGGAGATGCCAGTCCGATTTTGATGGCATCAAAATTAATCGACTGCTCTTCCGGTTGGCTAATCATATCAGACATAGTTACTCCTTTCCATCATTGACCAGGGGCGCCACAGGGCGCTCCGGTCGATATTATCCTAATATTCAGAATCGTCATCTGAACCCATCATTGATGATCCGAAAAAATCATTAGGAGAGATTGCTCCCTCTGCTTCCTCTTCCAGAGTACTTTCTTTATATCCATAATCGCCCAAATCAGTATCATCTTTGTAATCGATATCGTCCGGGCTGCTTTCTATCATCGGCGCCAGAGATTCATTTACACTGTCTGTGCTTTCCTGAATCTCAACCTCGGTCATGTCATCCTTTAACACACGGACATCTAAAGCCAGCGACTGGAACTCTTTCAGTAACACCTTAAAGGATTCCGGAATGCCCGGCTCAGGAATATTCTCCCCTTTGATGATCGCCTCATAGGTCTTCACACGACCCACAACATCATCCGACTTCACTGTTAAGATCTCCTGCAGAGTATAGGAGGCCCCATAAGCTTCCAAAGCCCAAACCTCCATCTCTCCAAATCGCTGTCCGCCAAACTGTGCCTTTCCGCCCAACGGCTGTTGAGTAACCAGAGAATAAGGTCCTGTCGAACGGGCGTGAATCTTGTCATCCACCAGATGATGCAGCTTGAGATAATGCATGAAGCCTATAGCAACCGGGGAATCGAACTCCTCACCGGTACGCCCATCACGCAGGCGAACCTTTCCTGTCCGGTCGATGGGAACACCCTTCCATTCTTCCCTGTGATCTCGATGGTCATAGAGATACTGCATGATATCGTCATCTACCTGGTCAGCCCATATCTCAGAGAACTCTTCCCAGGTTTTATTGGCATAATCGTTCGCCATCTCGAGGGTGTCCATGATATCATGTTCGTTCGCTCCGTTAAATACCGGCGTTGAAACATTAAATCCAAGCACTTTGGACGCCAGACTTAAATGCAGCTCCAGCACCTGCCCGATATTCATACGGGAAGGCACACCCAATGGATTCAGCACGATATCAAGCGGACGTCCGTTTGGCAGGAAAGGCATATCCTCCACCGGCAAAATACGGGAGACAACACCTTTATTGCCATGACGCCCGGCCATCTTATCCCCCACAGAAATCTTACGTTTCTGCGCGATATAAACGCGAACTGATTTATTGACGGTCGGAGCCAGTTCATCGCCGTTTTCTCTGGTAAATACCTTCGTATCCATGACAACCCCGTACGCGCCGTGAGGAACACGAAGAGAAGTATCCCGTACCTCTCTTGCCTTCTCACCAAAAATGGCACGGAGCAGTCTTTCTTCCGCGGTCAGTTCAGTTTCTCCCTTTGGAGTGACCTTTCCCACAAGGATGTCGCCGGCATGAACTTCCGCGCCAATACGGATAATGCCGTTCTCATCCAAATCTTTCAATACGTCTTCACTTAAGCCCGCAAGATCTCTCGTGATCTCTTCCTGCCCCAGCTTCGTATCTCTTGCTTCCGCTTCATATTCTTCGATATGAACCGAAGTATAAACATCATTCTGCACCAGCTTCTCACTGAGCAAAACCGCATCTTCGTAATTATAACCCTCCCATGTCATAAATCCAATGAGCGGGTTCTTGCCAAGAGCCATCTCACCGCCGCTGGTCGATGCGCCGTCCGCAAGGACGTCGCCTTCCTCCACACAGTCTCCTTTGTTTACGATCGGTCTCTGATTCATACAGTTCCCCTGATTACTCCGCGAGAATTTGATGACATGATAGGTGTCCCGAATGCCATCATCACGTTTTACGACAATCTCCTTGCTGGTAGAATATTCAACCACACCAGCATGATGCGCGAGAATGCAGACACCGGAATCCCGGGCAGCCTTAGCCTCCATTCCGGTTCCTACCACCGGCACCTCTGTCTTAAGCAACGGCACGGCCTGACGCTGCATGTTGGATCCCATCAGCGCCCGGTTCGCGTCATCGTTTTCCAGGAAAGGAATCATCGACGTTGCCACCGAGAACACCATCTTCGGAGAAACATCCATCAGGTC
>JAJQDO010000114.1:0-2470 GCA_021202175.1 Clostridiales bacterium
TCAAAAAGGGAAACACAAAAAACATCACCCTATATGCCAAGTGGAAAAAGAAATAATCAGACCAAATCAGACATAGCCATAAACCGACACGGCTACACAGACTAATATGACAACAGAGCGAACGGGCACCTGAACATTCAGGTGCCCTCAATCATCTAATGCGGCGTCTCAATCTTTATATGTGAGACCTCTGTATCCCTATATCCTTCCTGCCCCTAACTTTTTCTCGGACAAACCCACGATCAGCCACTCCACACCGATTCGATCGCTGATTCGTCCGGTCTTGATCTCCTCCTCAATCTGTATACAGGCTTCGATGCATTTTTCCAGAGAATCAATATCATATCCTCGGAGCTGTGATTCATTTCTTCGCAGAGCAAACTTGGGAATGCCTGCCGCTTTGGCGATATCGTCCCCTGTCTTGTGAAGGTCATGCATATTTCGAATGAGAAGCAGTATACGATACTGGCGCACAATCAGGAACAAGATGCGCATAGGCGGTTCTTTCAGGAGAATCAGATCATCATAGCAAGTTAATGCCTGCTGCTTATCTCCCGAGGCTATGGCAGCAACCAGGTCAAAAATCTTGTTCATCACCTCACCGGAAACGATGGCGTCAATATCTTCTCTGGTAACTGTGTCCCGCTGTCCCGTATAAGATATCAGCTTCGCCGTCTCATTTTTTATCTGAAACATATCGTCCCCAACCTGCTCCAGGAAATATCGCGCATCGCTCTCACGAATCTTTTTCCCATCTTTTTTCAAAAGGGCAGCCACCCAGCGAGTCAGATCCTTTTCCGTCTGATTTTTTTTCAAAAACTCACGGATACAACCATTTTTTTTAATCCACTTATATACTTTGGAACGCTTATCCACTTCCGGCTCACAGATGATGACGCAGGTGGTGTCAGGGAGTTCGTTGAGAATCTTGACAAATGCGTCCTTACCGTCTTTCATGATACCTGTCCTGTCAAGAATAAGAACGCGCTTCTCGCTGAAAAAGGGAAATGTCTGTGAGAGGTCCCGCAACTCTTCCAGGTCTATTTTATTATCCTCAAAAAGCCGATAGTTCATCTCATCGCCCTCGCTGACCATGGCCTGCTTTAAAAGCTGCTTCGCCTGGAGAATGAGATAGGTCTCATCCCCCGTCAGCAAATATACTTTATAAAATGATCTATCCGCAATCTGACGCCTGATTTCCTTCATAATTGATTCACCATTCCTTGATTCGTCATCTTCGAGACAATTTGTCCTTCCTGCTTCCCAGTGTCCTATTTCAGACCACGCATACAAAAATCCTCGTCGCAGTCTGTTAGCGTGTCTTCTGAAAACGCGCCAAACGTCACCTATCCAGAATCATAATCAGTGGCCACATTTTCTGAAAGCATCCTGGCCGTCACATATTCTGAACAGAATATACCCACGATTTATTTAGAACCTTCCATCTGCTTCCGTTGGTTTCCAAAACGATGGCACCCATCTCTTGGGTCTGAAAAACCGCGACATCATAATCAGCTAAACGGTCCAGCAGTTCCGCATGCGGATGCCCGTACATATTTCCCCTGCCTGCCGAAACCAGCGCCATCTCCGGTTCAGTCAATGACAAAAACTCTTCTGACGTGGAGTAGCGTGAGCCATGATGGGCCACCTTCAACAATTCCAGTTCCCCGGAAAACAAAGTATTCTCAGAAAGCCGCTGACACAGGGCTTCTTCCCCGGTTTCTTCCAGATCCCCCGTGAACAAGGCATCAAAAGTATCGTAACTCAAATGAAATACCAGAGAAGCCGCGTTTCGGTCATCTGTAAAAAAATCTGAAAAAGGGTGGAGACAGGTCATGGTCATCTCCGGGAAGACAATCTGATCTCCCCGACCAACATATGAAACCTCTGTCCCCGCCTGCGCTGCCAAAGCTGCCAGCAGCTGTAAGGCTTCGTCATCTTCCTGTCCCGTCTGCAATAAAAGATGGACAACCGGATATCCCATCTCAAACAGCTCCTGAATCCCGGATATATGATCAGTATCCCCATGAGTGACGATGATGTAGTCGAGACGGCTTTCCCCATAATACTTCAAAGCCGGCTCTATCACATATTGTCCCACACCCGTCCGAGAGCTACTTCCGCCATCGATCAGCATGGATTCTCCTCCGGCCGTTCTGATATAAATGCCATCTCCCTGCCCCACATCCAGCATGACGATGCGAAGCGCATTCTCCGGATGAAAACAAAAAAATAACGCTGCTGTAAATATCGTACCATTAAAAAATTTCCGCCACAGGCGATGATACCAGCAATAAAGGAACATTCCTTCCGCGCAGTAGACCAGAAGCATCTGAAAAATCGTCGGACAACCGGTGACCAGCAAAGCTCCCGGCAATTGCTGTACATTTGCAAAAAGCAGCTGAAACAGCGACAGGATGCCACGGGCAGGCAAGCAGAGCAAACCTGCCGGTACCAGCCAGACCATCCC
>JAJQDO010000114.1:2480-5891 GCA_021202175.1 Clostridiales bacterium
CGGCGTCATCGCCGGAATCAATACCATATTCAAAAATATACTATAAGGACAGCACTCGAAAAACACATGCAATAACACCGGCAATGTCACGCCGGTGACGACAAGGCTCGCCATCCATGCGCTTCGCGCTTTCTTTCTTAACTCCGGAAACCGCACGATTCGTCCATCTTCCAGAATCTCTGCTCTGATTCCCCTCAACGGGTTTCTCTTCGAATCGGTTTTTATGGATATTTCTCGAGTACAAATCCTATCCGGCCGCTTTTTATCCAGTTCCGTCACCCAGGGCAGGACAAGCCCCAGAGCGAGGATGGCCGTAAAGGATATCTGAAAACCTCCCTCCAGCAATCTCCAGGGGGACTCGATCAGCATGAAGATGGCCGCAAGGCTCATGGCGGATATCATATCATAATACGCTCCAACGTATTCTGCCACTAAATACACCGCATACATGAAGGCAGCTCTCGTGACAGAATTCCCAAAGCCTGTCAGACACCCATAAAAGAGCAATAGAAGGCATCCGCTGGAACAGGCGATCAGATAACGTACCTTTCGTTTGCGCAGAAAGCGAAACCAGAGGCCTGCCGCGATGGAAACATGAAGACCTGACACAGCCAGCAGATGCGCCGCGCCATTTTCCTCGTAAGAGCGTTTCTGCTCGTCAGACAGATCTGACTTATCCCCCAGGACCATGGCTTTCAAAAGAGCGGCCTCCTCTGGATTCAAAACTGCCTGATACACCTGATTCATCTTCTCCTTTACCTGATAAGCGGCTCTGCGCAGGGAAATCTTCTCTTTCTCTGTGCACAGACAGCTATCAGCAAAAAATTGACAGGATATCCCGTTAGAACGGTAATATACTTCCGAATTAAACTCACCGGGATTGGTCGGCTGCGCCAGTTCTTCCAAAGACCCGGTACAGAGAATATGATCACCCGGAAGCAACGTGATCTCATCTTCCGCCACCTGAAGAATCCGGCAGTCACCGTTCACTTTTTTCCATGCATCCTCCCCTTCCAATAAAAACCGGGCTGAATGCAGCGTGATCGTGTATTTCCCTTCCTGTGATGTCTTCAAAAATATAACTTTCCCGGAAATCTTCCCTTTTACAGGAAAGGACAGACCGCTCACAGGATCCTTCCTGACAAATGCCGCCATGGATAAGAAAAACCCTAACACAGCCGACAAAAATAGCATCCTGAAAAAGTTTCGTCTCTTTTTCAAACTTCCTGCAGATAATTTTTGAAAAAAAGCACAATCAAAAGATACGATGCCCACCGGCAAAAACAGCAGAATAAGAAGGAAACCTCCTTTCCAGCCAAATGATATGGCAGCGGCCTCTCCAAGCACAAGCCCTATCATTAACAGGAATAAAGGCCTTTTCATTCACTCACTACTTCCTTCATCACTCTCATAATCCTCGACGCACAGGGAATTATCTGCGCCGATGTTCCGTATTATTTCGACAGTGAGTCATAATCTTCGACGCACAGGGAATTATCGCTGGTCATCCGCAAATGAAACCCCTCGAAATCCCGGATGGCATCTACTTTCTCTCCTTCTACCGTAAAGCATACCGAAGAAGCGCTTTCCAGAGAAACGATACTGTTTACCATGGCATAAACCATAATATTTTCTTCCACGCCAAGCAACTCACTTTCTATCTCAGAACTCAGATCGACATAACAGACATTGCCCTCGATCTGCGTCTGATAAATAATCACACTCGATGGGAGCGGGCTAATCGCTCCAACCTCTGCCAAATCATCCGGTACGTTCTTTAATGCCTTCAAGACAGCGGTTTCTATAGGGATATTCCCTTCCGTCTCAAGAGTCGTCTGATATTTTATCAATCCGTCCCCCGTCTGATTCGCGTAATATAACGTGACATCCTTCTCCTGACCATACAAATCCTCCTCATTCTCTGTCAGGATAAAGGAGGAGGCATCCATCGCTCCCATCGGATTATCCCCATTGTCAAGCAATTCGTCACCGTTGATCGTAAAACCTACCGAATCCACGCCATCAATCTGCACCAGAGACATGACCAGCGAAGTCCGAATCAAAACCGCGTCAGACGCACTCAAATGATAATAGTCAGACCCCAGATCGACAACCAGTCCATCCTCTTTCTGTTCCACCCGATTTACTACCACATCCTGGGTGATAACTACTTTATAATTACTGGCAGAGCTATCTTCTTTATTAGATAACATATAAATAATCTCCAAAGCAGCCAGATACGGATCGTCAGGATTCTGCATGGTATAGGAAACCTTCTCAAAATCATTTCCGTCCGCATTGAGATAATAGAGTTCTATCTGTTCCCCCGCATCCCCCGTGCTGCTCTCCGGATCAGACGCCTTGTCTGACGACTTACAGCCCGTAAGACTCATGAGAAGCATCGCCGTCATTATCAGAAAACATATAGAATAACACCTTTTTATCATAGATTCTCTCCCCCATCTGTTTCAACAAATCACGAATCATCCCAGGTAATTCAAAGGAATGCGGATGATAAAGGTAGTCCCTTCACCTTCTTTGCTATGAACCCGTATCGATCCCTTGTGCATTAATACGACATTCCTCGCGATAGACAGGCCGAGGCCGGTTCCTCCGGTTTCTCTGGAACGGGCTTTATCCACCCGATAAAATCTCTCAAAAATCTGTTCCTGACAATCTTCCGGAATGCCGATACCGGTATCCTTCACACGAATGTAAAAGAACTTATGATCGCCGTTTAGGGAGACATCCACCTTGCCTCCGTCATTATTATACTCCACCGCGTTCTCGATAATATTATTGCAGGCCAGGGACAGTTTCACCTCATCAACTTCCGCGACCACCTGCCGCATAGTCTCCAGGCGAATCGTAATATCCCGCTCTTCGGCGATCGGCGATATCCTCTTAAGCAGCATTTCCAGCAGCTCATTGATATTTACCGGCGCAATGTTCAGGTCCGCCTGCGTCTTGTCCATCTTGACAAGATTCAAAAGATCATTGATAATCTGATTCTCCCTGTCAATCTCATGAACAATATCCTGCATAAATTCCTCATAAATCTCTGTCGGAACATTTTCCTGCATCAAAAGAGAGTCAGCCAGAATCTTCATGGAAGTGATTGGCGTTTTTAACTCATGAGAGACATTGGATACAAATTCCTGCCGGGAATTCTCCAGCTCTTTATAGTGGTTGATAATCCGATTAATCGAGGTGGACATCATATACAACTCCCGGAATCCACATTCCTCCAGTTGCTCTTCCTGATGTCCCGCCGCAATAATATCCAACTCCTTTTGCATGGCCCCAAAAGAATTACGTAAAAACAGCACCAGAATAATGGTGAGAACCAAAGATATAAAGAAAAATATACCGATCAACGTTGCTCTTTTATCTTCCAGATACTGCGTTATA
>JAJQDO010000123.1 GCA_021202175.1 Clostridiales bacterium
CGTAGCCCATACCGGGTCGCCGGAGAAAAGTTTGATTATAGGATTCAATACGGGCGAATTTCACCATGCGGAACTTCATCACCATATGGTCGATCAGCTCTTGGGCTTCCTTCTCCGTCAGCACGCCGTTTTTCAGGTCTCTTTCAATGTAGATATCCAAAAATGTGGAGATACGGCCAACGCTCATGGCTGCACCGTTCTGTGTCTTGACGGCTGCCAGATACCCGAAATATACCCACTGTACGGCTTCTTTTGCATTTTTCGCTGGTTTTGAGATGTCAAAGCCGTAAGAAGCTGCCATTTCTTTCATTCCCCGCAGAGCGCGAATCTGATCAGCAATCTCCTCGCGAAGCTGGAAATCATAGCGGCGCATGCCATGACGCTCGGTAGCGGCAAAATCTTTTTGTTTCGATTCAATCAGATAGTCAATGCCATAAAGAGCGATCCGGCGGTAATCGCCGACGATTCGGCCACGGCCATACGTATCTGGAAGTCCGGTAAGAATGTGGCTGTGACGAGCCTTCTTCATTTCCGGCGTGTAAATATCAAACACGCCTTCATTATGGGTTTTATGATATTTTGTAAAAATCTCATGAAGATCCGCACTTGGCTCATAACCGTACATCCGACAAGCCTGTTCGGCCATCTTGATACCGCCATAAGGCATGAAGGCACGTTTTAAAGGTTTATCCGTCTGCAGGCCGACAATCTGTTCCAGATCTTTTATACTGTCATCAATATATCCGGGACCGTAAGCAGTGAGACCAGATACGATTTCTGTCTCCATATCAAGCACGCCGCCTTTCGCCCGTTCTTCTTTCTGCAGTTCCTGTAGCCTGCCCCAAAGCTTGTTTGTTGACTCGGTAGGACCTTCCAAAAAAGATTCGTCGCCCTCATACTGTGTGTAATTGGTCTGGATAAAGTCTCGCACATCGACTTTGTATCTCCAATGTACCCCTTCAAAGCCAGCCCATTCTTCTCTTATCTTGTCCATAAGATACCTCCTGTAATCCTGAGGAGCTGTTAAAGAATTCATCTGTACATCTGATTTGTCTAAATCTTTCGATACTGCGTTATATGCAGAGCTAATTCTCAGCAGCTCCTGATGTTAAAGTTAGATTAAACTATTCGTAATTAGCTAAAACTAATTAAGCGAGGACATTATAACAGGAATCGGAAAGAATTACAATCATTATTTGTAGAAAAACAGGGATATTTCATTTTATGAAACATGCCTGTCCATTTATTTTGACATCTTGACAAAGGGCTATGCTTTAGACTGTAAGAGTATTTACTGCCATTGCCCATGGGTGTGTGCAGTAATGATTTTCCCACATAAACATATTAATTGTTTCAGCCCTGTACTGCTGCCAATGCTTTTTCATTGGCAGCAGAATTTTTATATCTTTTTCCAGAAAACATAGACTTTTTTCATATTTTTATGTTAAAATTATCCATAAGTAACTTGGAACATAATCACGAATTGTAAGGAGGATGAGAAAATTGAAAATGAAGAAATTTGCTACATGGTTTCTGGCGATGATTTTGTGCATCTCCTTTTCTCTTTCGGTACTGGCTGCGGATACGGAGTCACAGGCGGAGGAAGGGGAAACAGAAGCAACGGAAGCGGCCGTGACGATTCTCTACACCAATGACATTCACACGTACATTACGGAAGACCTGACCTACTCTATGGTAGCGGGTTACCGGGATACGCTGGATAATGTGCTGCTGGTGGATGCCGGCGACCATATTCAGGGAACTGCCTATGGTTCCATGGATAATGGAGAGACTATCATTGAGATTATGAATGCCGCAGGCTATGACCTCGCCACTCTGGGAAATCATGAGTTTGACTATGGCATGGATGGCGCGCTTCAGGCAGTGGAATGGGCGGATTTTCCTTATGTTTCCTGTAATTTCTATCACGAGGAGAATGGTGTTGTCGGAGAAAATGTACTGGACAGTTATCAGGTGTTTGAAGTAAATGATGTGAAAATCGCCTTTGTAGGGATTACCACACCGGATACCTTCAGTAAGTCTACTCCGAAATATTTCCAGGACGAGGATGGGAATTATATCTACGGCATCGCCGGTGGCAGTGATGGGACAGAATTATATGAATCTGTGCAGACAGCCATTGACGAAGCTTCGAAAGAGGCAGATCTTGTCATTGCGCTTGGTCACCTGGGTGTCGATCCCAGTTCCATACCGTGGACATCAGAGGAAGTGATTGCGAATACTACCGGTTTGGATGCTTTCATTGATGGGCATTCTCATACTACCATGGAAGGAGAGTATGTCACGGATAAGGATGGCAATGAAGTGTTACTGACCCAGACAGGCTACTATTTTAGTGCCCTGGGACAGATGACGATTACTATTAATGAAACAGATACTGATGAAACAGATACTACGGCATTCAATATTACGACGGAACTACTCACGGCAGAAGATTTGACGGATGTCACACCGAATACTGAAGTGGAAACGATCGAGCAGGAATGGATTGCCGAGATTGACGAACAGCTGGGCGAACAAATCGCAGAATCGGATATCGAGTTTACCGTGAATGATGCCGATGGCAATCGTCTCATCCGTATGGGAGAGACGAATATGGGAGACTTCAATGCGGATGCTTACTATTGGTATATGAATGAGGCGGACGGCATTGGGTGTGACATTGCCATCATGAATGGCGGCGGGATTCGTGCCACAATCGAGGCTGGTGAGTGGACATATCTTACCTGCAAGAATATAAATCCTTTTGGGAACGTATTGTGTGTGGTGGAAGCCAGCGGGCAGGATATCTTAGATGCGCTGGAATATGGCGCAAGGTACACCCCGACAGCAGAAACCGGTGGTTTCATGCATGTGGCAGGTCTTATGTATGAGATTGATACGAGCATAGAGAGTACAGTACAGGCGGATGAAAATGAAACCTGGGTGTCTGGGCCAACAGAAGAGTATCGTGTACAAAATGTAAAGGTGTATAATAAGGAGACTGGTGAATACGAGGATCTGGTTTTGGATCAGATGTATTCTGTGGCCGGAACCAATTATACTCTTCGCAATTGCGGGGATGGATTTGACATGTTTTCAGACGTGGAACTGGTGAAAGATTACATTGTGGAAGATTACATGGCATTGGCTGCTTATGCGATGTCCGTTACCGATTCGGACGGGAACGGCTACAGCAACCTTTCCACGGAAAACTGCCCTCTTTCCGCTTATGAAGGCTATCTTCTCACCTATGACGATATCGCCGGGTCCGGAAGGATACCGGTCTACTATGGAACCGATGAATCAACTGGGGGAGATACAAGCGGAACGACGGACACAACGGAAACAGCCAAAACTACAAAGAAATATACCATTGGCAATGCAAAATATAAGATTACTTCATCGAATACCGTATCTTTCGTTGGGGTTGTGAAACAGAAAAAGACCGTTACGATTCCTTCTTCTGTGACGATCAACGGCAAGAAATACCGCGTGACCGCGATTGCAGCGAAAGCATTTAAGGGCGATAAGAAGATACGGAAAGTGGTGATTCCTTCCACAGTGCAAAAGATTGGCAAGAAAGCCATATCCGGAATCAACAAAAAGGCGACGATTAAGGTTCCGAAAGGTAAGAAGGCAGCATATAAGAAACTGTTTAAGACCAAAACAGGCTATAAGAAAACGATGAAAATCAAAGTAAAAGCATAGGAATGTACGGCTAGGTGTACGAATAGTCCTTAAACCAGAGGGCAGCATTTTTGGAAAAAGAAAATGTTGCCCTTTTTATTACTTGCTATTTACATATCAAATTATTGCTTAGAGAAATCTGACAGATACAGCCTCTGCTTATTTGCATGCCAGATTTATCTTTGACTTGCCACATCCGTCGTATCCCATTTATAATGAAGAAAGAGAATGATGCAGATGATCGCCGACAACAGAGAACCCATCGGGGTGGCCAGTCCCATCGGAAACAGGGTATCTGGGAACAGCCTGGACATCAGGTAAGCACCAGGGATTCACACCAGCACGATGGCGATAAAGTTCTGGATGAACGACAGCATGGATTTGCCATAAGCACAGAAGAATCCGCTGAAGCAGAAATGCATGCCCGCAAAGATACAGTCCATGATGTAGGCCCTTATGTACTGTGTGCCCATAACAACGACGGCCTCTTCACTGGTAAATAAGCCAAGAACGGAAGGGGCGATAAACTGCATGGCGACGGTCACGATCACGCCGAAGGACACAGCGATGGCCATCCCATACCAGAGTGTCTGTTTGGCACGATCTCCTCTCCCGGCTCCCACATTTTGCGCGGCGATGGCAGAGATGGAGGACAGCATGGCAGAGGGAACCAGAAAAAGGAAAGTGATAATCTTTTCCACAATCCCCACACTGGCGGCCGCCGCTACACCTCGACTGTTGGCAATCGTGGTGATGAACAGGAAGGATATCTGGATAAATCCGTCCTGACAGGCGATGGGAATGCCGATACGGACGATTTCTCCGATAATTCTCTTCGAGGGAAGAAAGTCTCTTTTGCAGAAGGTAAAGGGAAACAGATTCCGACGGACGATCACGAAAAGAGCGACAATTACGCTGATTACCTGGGCGATGACGGTAGCCAGGGCAGCTCCCGAAGCTCCCAGACCCAGATGTCCGATGAAAACGAAATCCAGCACGATATTAAAAACACAGGCGATGGCAACAAATATCAGAGGACTTCTGGAGTCACCCATACCCCGGAAAATGCAGCTGATGATATTGTAGGCTGTGATAAAAGGGATACCGAGAAAACAAATCGTCAGATAGGCCTTTGTCTCTGCCACGGCTTCTGTCGGCGTGGAGAGTACAGAGATAATCCCATTGGCAGCAAGAAGCAGAAGCCCGGTCATTACAAGAGAGAGCACAGCAAATAAAACCACGGTGTTGCCGATGGATGTCCTGGCTTTCTTTGTGTCTTTCCTCCCGATGGCCTGGCTGATGGTGACGGTCGAACCCATGGCAAGTCCTACGATAACGAGTGTCACCATATGCATGACCTGGCTGCCGATGGAGACAGCAGAGATCGATGCCGCGCCATTATATTGTCCGGTTACATATAAATCCACCATCCCGTAGAATGTCTGCAAAAAACAAGACAGCAGATAGGGAAGGGAAAATGTAATCAATCCTCTCAATATGCTGCCCTTTGTAAAATCTTTGTCCATCATATTATCTCCTGTTCTCTTCATATTATATGATTATATGATTGTTCAGTTTCTTAATGTATGCCAGTTCCATTTCACTGTCAAGAGAAAAATATATGTTGTTAACCTTCGCCTTGAATTATGGCAGGTAAAATCGTCCTCACAAAAAAGTAGTGATAGACACGAGTAGTTGTTGATGTTCCAGTAGAGCCCTTTGAGAAAATGCAAAGATAAGAGGAATAATAGTATATTTCAAATGTATGTTGTATAAATCATGCGACACAACACAGATTCTGTTGCTTGATAGTCGCTTTGTAAAGATTTTATAATATTTCAGGATACACAGCTATTTATAGTGTGATCAGGATGTTACCTGATTTCCAGTTCGATGGAGTCTGTTTTGTGGAAACGTATGTATAAATAGTTATTTCTGGCGAAAGGAGTTTGTTAAATGAAAAAGATTTTCAGTAAATGGTGTGACCAGATATGGCTGTATATAGTCTATTTTTTAGGGGTTGTCATGGCTTGCATGTTAGTCTGGAATGTTGATACATGGGAGATGTCACGCAAGCTGGTCTGCCTGCTTGCCATTGTGGTTCCCATGCATATATTTGAAGAGAACTCTTTTCCAGCGGGATTTTATTATATGAACAATCTGGGTTTTGGTTCGCAGGAACCTATGGTTTATCCGCAGAATCGTTGTACCAATATGGTGACAAATCTGGGGGCGGAGATTGTTTTGATTCTGCTTACAATCCATGTGCAGATCGTAGAGCAAAGTGCAGTGACCCTGGTACTGTTTTTTGGTCTGGGAGAGACAATCAATCATACTCGCAGTGGAATCCTTATGTTTCGCCGTTATCGGGAACAGGGGAAAAAGACGATTTATGGACCCGGCCTCATGACCTCGTGGTGTGTGATGATACCACTTAGTACAGCGGCTCTTAAATGGTTGATAAATCATCCGGTGACTGTCATGCAGGTCTTGGGAGGTATTGGTATTTTTCTGGGGATCGCCATCTGTCTGATTCTGTTGCCTTTTGCAGTTTCCATAAAGGTAAAAAGCAGGGAGTTTGCTTTCCGTGACAAGGGCTATTTTGAAAAATACGAAAAATGATAAATGAACCTTCGGTGTTGTCGATACCGGAGGTTTTCTATTGTTCAATCGCCTTGAAAAAATGTTTGCTGTCGACTATAATATTTAGAATGATTTTACATTTAAATCACTCATCCTTTTGTCTTTACGTTGGCAGAACAAATGCTAATGAAAATGTATTGTACACAGCAATGATGGAAAAAATCTGATATATTTTAAATAGCAATCAGTTTTTGTAGTGTGAAATAGCACACGGTTCGTATATCATCACAGAAAGTGGGTGAAATCAATGGGATTTAACAAAAAGAAGATTCAATGGCATGTGGTGCAGGAAAATCGACATGCCTGGCGCCTGTAAAAAATTTTTTTGATTCAATTGGAAAGCACATGAGATTTATTTGGAAATACGTAAGATTCGTTTGAATTATGTAAAAATGACATGGTTTCAAGAGATTACAAAGATTAGTGATGTAAGGATTGTAATGTAAAGATTATACTGGAAGTTCGAACCACAAAAAGGAGGAATTTCATATGACTCATGAAGAGTATAAAGCGGCAGCCAATCATTGGATAGAGAAGGATGCCGATGCAAAAAAGATGCCCGTGGAACAGTTATGGATAGCAATCGAAAAATATATCCTGGCAAATAATACCTGTGCTTTTGCTACGGGCAGTGGTGATTTCATTCGCTGTACGCCGATTGAATATGCCTGGCATGATGGTGCATTCTGGATGTTTTCCGAAGGTGGCCAGAAATTTGTCGGATTGGAGAAAAACAAGAATGTCTGTCTGGCGATTTATGATAAATATGACGGTTTCGGCAGATTAAAAGGTCTGCAGGTTACCGGTTCGGCGGAGATGGTAGAACCATTTTCTGAGGAATATATCGATGCGGCAAAATGGAAAAAGATTCCGATTGACGCATTAAAAAAGCTGCCTTTTACCATGAATCTGATCAAAATCATGCCCAGGAAGATGGAATTTCTGAACTCGGAATTAAAAGAAGAAGGATATGACAGCCGACAGGGATTGATAATTCCACCGATTTATTAACACAGGGCTTTTATTATGTAGATAAAACAGGCATGATAAAAGAATTGTTGGAGAATTGTTAAATTGTTGATCAATAATGGAATAAACTTCTTGTTAGCATCAAATAAAATTTATCTTTTCAAATCAGGAATAGATTATGGCTGAAGCATTGGGCATAAATATGATGTAGGGAAGAGAATTTTATTTCTGTATATGGTTTTTCTAAAAATATGACAGAAGCCTGCCTTTATTAAATTTTGATATGGGCAGGCTTCTGTTTTATAGCTTTTTAATCTAGAGGCAAGAAGAAATAAGATACTTTTTATGTCTCAGGGTGTAACCTGATAAGTGTTATCAGCCTATTCCAGATATTTTCTCATATTTTCCAGAACTACCCGGTAGCCGTTTGCATACATATGTACGCCCTCGATGGTATATTCCTTTTTGAGCATTCCGCGATCATCCGTCAGTCCGTCATTGACGTCGATATAATGATAATCATATTTCTCCGCGAGCTGTTTCACAGCGGCGTTGGCAATCGGAAGATTGCGGTTATTTCGATTGACAAACAATGTCTTGCCCCATTCACCTTCGGGAACCTTATCTGTCTCATTGACCGGATAGTACGCCATCATATAGACTTTCGTCTCAGGCAGACGGTGCTTGATCTGTTTTAAAATCTCCTCGTAATTTGCCAGAGTGTCCGCGAGCACTTCTTCAAAAGAGCGGGAGGCATCGGCAATATCATTGGTTCCGATATTAATAAAAATACAGGAAGGCTCCGGGTCAAAAATCTGTACATCCATGTTTTGCAGCATGTCTGTTGTGGTAAAGCCTCCCACGCCGCGATTGTAGATAATCTGATGCATGTCACAATCGACAAGCAGTTCCTGAATCGGAAATTGTTCCATCAGAGAAGATCCGGTGAACAGAATCTGTCCCTTTTTCACCATTTTGTTTAAGATGCGATAGCGGTCGATTTTCTGTGCCTGTTCCATTTTTGTGTATTCCTGAAAAAAATCCATGGATATCCTCCTTTTTGTATCTTATTTATATGTATGATCAGGATGTCGAGAACAATATTTTTCCTAGCTGGTGAGTCTTTATTCCAGTGTCTTTTCCACGGCTTCAATAGCATCAGACAAAATCTGAAAACCATCTGCATGGAAGGCATATTGTAAAACCGCTTTTTTCACATCATCTAAATCGGTCTTTATCTTGGCTTGCAGATCTTCGTAACTGATTCTTCCTATTCCCAAAGCTACAGAACCGTAATTGTTATCCCGTGTGCAGGTAGCCACGTAAAGGGAAACCATATGACACATTTCCTGATAAAGAATTTCCCGGGAAAATTCATCCTGGCGGTCCAGACAAAGCGTGTGGAGGGCAGATTGAATCTGTTTGGAAGAACGTTTTTTTGAAAGAAAATCTCCGCGGTTCGCGATGCCGATCTTTAATTCCATCCACGCGCCAAGGAAACGGTCGTTGTAACCTTCTTTGCGTCTGGGAGTGTATCGTTGATTGAACAGAGAACGCAGTTGTACCAATTGCACTGGATCGCAGGACTTCTCCTCCAGGTTATTAAGGATTGTTTTTCGTTTTATGGGATCGGTTTCTTTGTAATAATCGTTGAGCATAAAAGCCTCCTGAAAATGATTGTTGTTGAAAATATCTGGCTATGTTTATTTTTGGCGATGTTCCTTGGATAAGTTATGGTTAATATAGATAGTGTTATCGCTTTATTAATGAAAAAGTATACAGGATTTTTCGGGATAATTCAAGAAGACGGGAAACGTTATGGCCCTGGGAGTTATTAATAGAATTTTCAGATAAATAGAAGCTGTTTTACCGGTTAATTTCAAGTGATTTTCAACAAAAAATATCTTGAAATCTACTATATACCGCGCTATAATGTCCTAAGAAATAAAAAACAGATCTTCAGGGCAGGGTGTGATTCCCGACCGGCGGTAAGCGCAGATTTTGATGCGTAAGCCCGCGAGCGTTATAGCATGATCCGGTGCGATTCCGGAGCCGACGGTACAGTCCGGATGGTAGAAGATGAGTTTAGTGCACATTTTTGTGCGCGTCTTATTTATGTGGTAATCATGAGCCCTGGGATGCATTGCGTGAGCAGTGGATTTCAGGGCATTTTTATACCTCATACGAACTCTGAAGATTGCAGACTCTAACATTTATGCAGAAGAAAGGAGACAATGTTATGGGCAGATATTATCTCGGGTTCGATGCAGGAACCCAAAGTGTGAAGGTAGCGGTATATGATGAGAAGATGAATTGCGTGGTATCCTCCAGCGCGCCAACGACGCTGACCTATCCTCATCCGGGATGGGTAGCTATGGATTGTGACGAATATCTGGCTTTGGCGATTCAGGGGATGAGAAACTGCGCGCAGAAGATGCGGGAGCAGAATCTGGATCCGGCCGAAGTGCGATCCATCATGGGAGACGGCATCATCTGTGGTATCTGCGGGGTGGACGCGGATGGCAATGCCATCACACCGTATATCAATTATCTGGATTCCCGGACGGAAGAGGACGCACAGCTGATCAATAGCTGGAACCTGGATATCTGGGGAAAAGAGACAGGAAACCCGGAAGCCAACTGTATGTTTCCAGCGCTGTTTGCACGCTGGTTTTTGAAGAATTCACCGGAATATCAGGAAAAGGGCGTGAAGTTTATTCACAATGCTCCATATATTTTAGCTCATCTGGCAGGACTGCGTGCGGAAGACATGTTTATCGACTGGGGCGCGATGTCCGGCTGGGGCATGGGTTATAAGGTGGAGGAAAAATGCTGGTCCAAAGAACAGCTGGAACTTTTAGGCATTCCAGAATCCATGATGCCGAAGATTGTGAAGCCATGGGATGTGATCGGGTATCTTACCGAAGAGATCGCGGAGAAGACGGGATTCCCGGCGGGTATTCCTGTCTGCGGCGGAGCCGGGGACACGATGCAGTCCATGATCGGCAGCGGTAATATGCAACCGGGTCAGGCGGTAGATGTGGCGGGAACCTGTTCCATGTTCTGCGTTTCCACCAGCGGCATTATTCCGGAACTTAGCCGAAAGGGAGCCGGACTGATTTTTAACAGCGGGACATTGCCGGATACCTATTTTTACTGGGGCTATATTCGTACAGGCGGCCTGGCGCTGCGCTGGTATAAGGATAATATTTGCCGCCAGGAAGCAGATGGTGACTATTACCAGGTCTTGAGCGAGCAGGCATCTGCCATAGCACCAGGTTCGAACGGTGTGTTGTTCCTGCCGTATCTGACGGGCGGCACGAATGATATCAAGGATGCTTCCGGCTGTTTCCTGAACATGACGATGGATACCGACCAGGCTGTACTTTGGAGAGCTGTTCTGGAGGCCATCGGCTATGATTATATGGAGATTACAGATCTGTACCGTTCGGCAGGCATCGACCTCAGTCGCATCAGTATCACGGAAGGTGGAAGCCGGGATAAGCTCTGGAACCAGATGAAGGCGGATATGTTAGACAGCCGTACCGTTACCCTGGAAAATGCGGCGGGAGCCGTGATGACAAACTGCCTTTTCGGCGCCTACGCCGTGGGGGATATCACAGATATTAAGGGTGCGCTGACTGAGAATCTTCATATTAAAAATATATGTGAACCGAATGCGGAAAATCATGCATTTTACCGAAAAATGTACGAGCTGAAGACTCGTCGGGTCAAAGAGGAATTGGCGCAGGCCTTCCGCACACTGAAGGAGATTCAGAGCTGATTTTACGGATTCCCTCCATCCGCTTCCTGTTAACAGTACCCCCTCTTTCATTTCCTTGAATTTTTTTGTTAAAACAATTGTAATATTTCCTTAAAAATGATATAATAAATTTACACAGTTGTTATTGTAGGGACTGACAAAAGATTTTTAAGGGAGAAGGGCTATGAAAAAAAGGGGATTATGGATTATACTGCTTGCGGTGATGTTTCTGTTGCCGGTGTTTGGCATGAAGGTGGAAGCGAAGAAGATTTACACGGGAAATGTTCAGGTGGATGCCGCGGCGGAAAAGATTATTAACAGATGCACCGACTCGGATATGACAAAGAAGGAGAAGCTTTGGGCGGTGTATGTTTATCTGGTAAAAAATATGAAATATTCCCACAGTGACGGTTCTGTTCGTGTTACCGTGACGAAAAAGGAGAAAAAGGCCTGGAAGGCGACGGTAAAGGAACAGAAAAAAGAAGAGAAGATCACATATAGCTCTCGCTTCTCATCTGATTACAGGAATCTGCTGACTTTGCAGGGGACCTGTAAGGACATGTCCGGCGTCATGTGTATTCTGGCTAATCATCTGGGATTTAAAGCCGGTTATGATAACGGGACATATATCAGGAGTAATGGTTCTACTACGGAGCATTGGTGGAATTACGTAAAAGTAGACGGCAAGAAGAAATATTTTGATGTCCAGGCGGCGAATTGTTGTTGGCTGAATTACCACTCTATAGCAGGAATTAAAACCTATTATCTGAAAGATGCCAGCAGTTATGCCTGGCGGAAACATCATAGAGGATGATATCATCGTCGTTGTTCACACATCGTTGTGAATAACGACGATTTTTGTCGTTCGCCATAGGCTTTAGAGTTTCTTAACACGATCTGCGGTGCGCAGGTTGTGTTAAGATTTTTTATCTTATAGGAAACTTCGTTCCTATAAGATAAAAACGCTCCGCTATGGATGCGCACTCGCGCGATAGGAAGTATGTCGCAAATGCGACCGCGCTCGGCGCGAGAATGCGCCAAGGCGCATTCTTTCTTATTGTACAAAATTATGTACTGAAAATGGGCAAAAATTGTTTGCGTTATAAGCAACCGAATGTTAAAATAAAGACAAATTAACCTTTCAATGTATGTATTCGTTTGTTTTAGGAGGATTATTTATGGTTACAAATGATGCAACGATTTTAAAAGTCAAACATGAAGTCCTGGAGCGCGTGGCGAAACTGGCCTTTGATGGGGAGTTTGACGAAAAAAAGGATCAGATCGCTTATGAGATGATTCCGGGACCGAAGGCACAGTTCCGTTGCTGTATCTATAAGGAACGGGAAGTAATCAGAGAGAGAGTGAATCTGGCGGAGGGCAAGACGCCTTTAGGGGAAAAGGTAGAAAAAAAAGGGCATAGGATTGTTTACGTGATTCCTGCGGCCTGCGCGGAGTGTCCGATCTCCAGATACACCGTAACCAACAACTGTCAGAATTGTATGGGGAAGGCCTGTTATAATTCCTGTAATTTCGGTGCCATCACCATCGGTATGCACCAGGCTTACATAGATCCGAGTAAATGCAGAGAGTGTGGAAAATGTGCCGCAGCCTGTCCTTATAATGCCATTGCGGATCTGATGCGTCCGTGCCGGAAAAGCTGTCCGGTGGATGCGCTTAAGGTAGATCAGGAGACAGGAATCGCCGTAATCGATGAGGAGAAATGTATCTCCTGCGGTCAGTGCATTCATAGTTGTCCGTTTGGCGCGATTGGTTCCATCACATTTATCGTAGATGTCGTGAATGCGATTCGTGATGAAAACAAGAGGGTGGTAGCGATGCTCGCCCCGGCGCTGGAAGGCCAGTATGGTGCGGATGTTAATTTAGCCAGCATGTGTGATATGCTTAAGAAAGTTGGATTTGATGATACGGTTGAAGTGGGATTGGGTGGAGATCTTACTGCATTGTATGAAGCCAGAGAATGGGCGGAAGCGTATAAGGAAGGAAAGAAAATGACAACCTCCTGTTGTCCGGCCTTTGTCAATATGGTAAAGAGGCATTATCCAAAGGTGATGGATCATGTTTCTACGACGGTTTCTCCGATGTGTGCTGTTTCCCGTATGGAAAAGGCGAAAGATCCGAATACGGTTACGGTTTTCATTGGGCCATGTATCGCGAAGAAGAGCGAAGCGATGGATGGTATTGAAGGGAATGCCGATTATGTTCTGACTACTGGTGAACTTTTTGCGCTGATGAATGCGAAAGGTGTGGAGATAGAGCCGACAGAAGAGAAATGTCAGCAGGCTTCCGTATTTGGAAAGCGTTTTGGTAACAGCGGCGGTGTGACGAACGCCGTACTGCAGTCTTTGAAAGAAGAGAATCAGAATACCGATATTACTGTCACTGTTTGTAATGGTGCTGATGAGTGTAAGAAGGCGCTTCTCATGCTTCAGGCTGGCAGATTAAAGTCCGACTTTATCGAAGGTATGGTCTGTGTCGGCGGCTGTGTCGGCGGTCCGAGCAAACATAAGACGGAGATGGAAGCCAAACGTGCCCGTGATAAGCTGATCAAGGAAGCGGATGGCAGAATGATTCTTGAGAATCTTTCTAATGTGGATCTCGATTCTTTCTCCATGCACAGAAGCTGATCGGCCATTTGTTTTGACGTTCACAGAGAACAGAGGGTTGTTTCATGAAGAAAAAATAATAATGGGCTTATCGTAATGTATATATAGAGATTTGGATGCAATACAGTATTCCAAATCTCTTTCTTTTTTGCCAGAAGTAGGAATATATTATATTCATATTGCCTGAAGAATCTCTCCGATTTTCGCAGAAAATGGAAGACGCATCATAATATCACATGACGATTTAGTGAAAACTCTGATACAGATCTTTCGCTCGCTCTCTGGCATCTTCATCCTCCGGTTCGCCGCCGTAGCGTATACGCCGATAAAGGTCCCGGAATTCGCTGGAAGTTTCTTCATCCCAGCGTGAAACAGCGTAGTTATGAACGATGCCGCTCGTCAGAGGACGATCTGTATCCAGCCCGTTTTTCACACAGAGCTGCAGAAATTTTCTGTAATAATAGCGGACGTTTCGCTTTCGGCCGGGGAAGCCGGGGTGCCTGGACTGGCTCGGATGTTCTTCGTCCGGACTTCTTGTTATGCTGCCTGTCACTTTTTGTCTCCATCCGGATGCGTTGGCGGCCAGCTTGCGGTAGAGGAAGAAGAGAAGCGTCACAATAGCCAGAATCAGGAGAAGAGTGCCTACAATCTTTATGACCAGAGGTGCCTGAACAGTGGCTGCTTCCTCCAGTTCCAGAGAGTCTTCCACCTCCATCTCCAGAAGCTCCTGGTTCTCGGAAGAGATGGCCCCGGAAAAAATCACGGAAAAGAGATTGACCAGAATAGAACAGAATCCGGCTAGCAGCCAGATAATAGCTGTCAGGATAGGGATGATCAGATGGTCGTAGAAGGTTCTAAGGAGCCAGAGTGCGCCGCTTCGGACGGTTTCTGACGTGAGCACCACCGCGGAGAAAAGTGGCGCGAGCAGAGAAATTACGCTGGTGCTCCAGAAGCTGCGCTTTTCTCCGGTTGTTTCGGCGATGCGTCCTGCCCGCAGGAGAAAAATTCCGAAAACCAGAAACAAAAGTACAGGACGTCCACACAGCGCCTGCCATCTGGCCGGCCCGATAAAAAGCAACTCCATAATGCCGGCACCCAGGAGAAATCTTGCCTCAAAGAAAACCATACCCTGAATGTCCGAAATAAAGTCCCGCTTTTTCCAGGAAATGGCCAGATAAATCACCCAGAGGGCCGGAACCATCAGAAGAATCCATTTGGCCACATCGGGCAGTGCTGCCAGGATCGGAATCATGAAGGCCAGATACCAGGCGCTGTCAGTCAGCATTTTCAAAAGAGCGATTACCATATGTTTCATCTCCTCATCGTGACCTGTGATGTCGCTGCAGGTCTGTCCGCTTATCCACATTAGCTTTTTTCGGGGTTTCCGTCGGTCTTTTTTGCCTTTTTCCACGGCTTCCGTCACATTTTCGTATTTATCTTCTCCACAAGGCCTTAGTCAGTGCGCACATGGCTGCCTTTGGTTGCCTCGCTCTTTGTTTCAGAGTCGCCGGGCGCATAAAGAACCAGAACCTTTCTCTGGGACATTTTCTCAAGCCGCTCGACAGCTGCCAGGACAGCTGCGTCTTCCTCCGGAGTTACAAGGATGATGCTTTTTCTACGCTGCATGCCCCGGATTTCCTGTTCAAAAAAAGTCGCGGCGGATTCTCGAAAGCTGTAGGTCATCCGCCCCAGACCCTCCAGGATTGTCTCGAGATGCGCCGCCCCCAGCCCGTCGCCGACATGACTCCAGTTACCGATCGCTCCGGCGATGCGTCCGTTTGTCCTGAAATCGCAGGAGATTTTCCACTTCTCCAGTTCCTCGCAGACGCTGCGGACGATGGAGAAGCATTGTTCCAGCCGCTCATTGCATCCCCGGTCATTTTGACAATCCACATTCAGAAGAACAGTGCAGGAAAACTCGGCTGTGTGTTCATATTGTTTCACTAGCAGGCGATTGTGTTTCGCACTCTGAATCCAGCTGATGGAGCGCAGCGGCTCCCAGCCTGTGTAATCCCGAAAACTGATGGTATCGATCGGATCCTCCATCAGACTTTTGCGCACGAAATGTTCTCCGAGGTATCCGCCCAAAAGCTCCAGAAGCTCAGGAGAATCCCAGCGGCGCGGCTTCACAACCACGTCTTTCAACTCTGGGTAGGTCTCTGTCACCGACTGGATTCCCAGAAAATCTCCGGCTTCCACAAGAGCGCCGCGGAAAAAATATCGCCCACGCCTTGGAAACATGACGTCCCTGCTCAGGCAGACCTTTTGCCGTCGGCCGAGATAGAGTGTCGAAGTCAGCCTGGAAAGGCGGGTTGACCCTACTGGCCCGCTCCCGTCCGCAAAGAGAAGACCCTCCGGGATATTTTCCCGTAGCCGTAGATATGGAACCATCATTCGTTTTCCATTTCGAATGGTTATTGACCAGGAGAAGGTCTCGTCCGGCTCCACAACACCTCGGTCGACCGCTGTCTCAAACGTAACCTTATCCAGTACGTGTTTCAGGGAATATTTTTCAGCGAAATATAATATGGCGGCGAATGCCAGAATCAGTAAAATCATGTTTTAATCTCTTCCAATGGCGTCGGGATTTCTCCAATCAGGTGATTCAGATATTTTTGCGCGTCCGCAAAACTCTCTGATCCCTTGGAGAGAATCCGATGACTGAGTACAAAGGGGGCCACGGTCAGCACGTCTTCCGGAATTACAAAATCCCGGCCCGCACATGCGGCTGTTACCTGGGAAGCGTGATAGAGAGCAAGAGCCCCTCTGGTCGATACACCCGTGATAAACTGGCTGTCCTTCCGGGTCTTTTCCACAATATCCATCATATAGTCAAGGACATCCTGCTGCACCCGAACCTTTGGAAATTCAGTCTTCATTGCATGGATATCCTCCGGTGTCACCACCGCTTTAAGCCCCTCCAGCTTTTTGGCGGACGGCTCCCCGGAAATTACTGCCAGCTCCTGTGTACGCGTCATATAGCCGAGACTGATCTTCATGAAAAAACGATCCAGCTGTGCCTCCGGCAATGGGAAGGTTCCATAGGATTCGATGGGATTCTGTGTTGCCATGACAAAAAATGGCTCCGCCATCGGATAAGTCGTGCCGTCCACGGAAATCTGCCCTTCCTCCATCGCTTCCAGAAGACTTGACTGTGTCCGCGGCGTCGCGCGGTTGATTTCATCCGCAAGTACGATGTTCGTAAAAAGCGGCCCTGGGCGGAACTCAAACTCGCCGGACTTCTGATTATAAAAATTAATCCCTGTCAGATCCGACGGCAGCAGATCCGGCGTGAACTGGATCCGCTTAAAATCACTGCCGACGGTCTTTGCGAAAGCACGCAGTAGCATCGTCTTGCCCGTTCCAGGGACATCCTCGAGCAGAACATGTCCAGAACATAGAAATGCCGTAAAAATCAGGCGAATCTGATCCTCCTTCCCCACGATGACCTCCGAGCAGTTCTCCACTACCCGCACTGTATTTTTCAAAAAAAGTGTACAATCCATTGTATTTCCTCTTCTGTGGTGTGGCGTCCCCGTATGAGGACTTTTCATCGGTACTTCTAAAATAGTAGTATACGCGTAAATCCGCGAAAAATCAAGAATAGGGAAATGCAATGTATAGCATTTATTACCCTAGATGAAATCTATGTATTTTCAATTATGATTTTTCTTCAAAAACAACCCTGGAATTGAAAAATAAACCCTGGCACTGAGAAAGAAATGTCTTGCATTTTTAGATAAGGTTTGTTAAAATAGGTAAGCACATAGATGAACAGGAAAACAGATTCTTCTGTTTTCCTGTGTTTTTGGAGATGTACCCAAGTGGCTGAAGGGTCCGCACTCGAAATGCGGTAGGTCGGGTAACCGGCGCGAGGGTTCAAATCCCTCCATTTCCGTAGAGAAGCGGTACGACGTTTTAGTTTTGCCGCTTTTTCTTTTTGTTACTGAAATATTTGCCAGGTGGAGCAATGCTTGTTGCAGATAGAGTGACAGTGTAAATGTATAAGGAACAAAGACAGAATGACATATATAAATTAGGAAGATATACGAATGAAACAGATTTCAATTGGGATTCTGGCCCATGTGGATGCGGGAAAGACGACACTTTCCGAAGGGATTTTATATCTGACAGGCGGCCTGCGCAAGCTGGGACGGGTCGATCACGGAGATGCCTTCCTCGATAATTTCGCCCTGGAAAAGGACAGAGGCATTACCATTTTTTCCAAACAGGCCTTGTTTACGCTGGGAGATACCGAGGTCACATTATTAGATACTCCAGGACATGTGGACTTCTCAGCAGAGATGGAGCGCTGCCTCTGGGTGATGGATTATGCGGTGCTCGTGGTGAGCGGCGCCGACGGGATTCAGGGACATACAGAGACCCTGTGGAGGCTTTTAAAGGCATATGGGATTCCTACATTCATTTTTATCAATAAGATGGATCAGGAAGGAACGAACAGAGAAGAACTACTGAAAGGATTGAAAAAGGATCTGGATGATGGATGCATTCCTTTTGACGGGACATTTGATGCGGAAACATATAGAGAAGAGCTTGCCATGTGCGATGAGACGGTTCTGGAAGCGTATATGGAAACTGGGAAGATCGCGGAGAAGGAGATCGTTCGGCTGGTTCGAGAACGTAAGGTTTTTCCGTGTTATTTCGGTTCTGCGCTGAAATTGACCGGAGTGGAACAGTTTCTCAAAGGATTGGAACAGTATACCATTATGCCGGATTATCCGAAAGAATTTGCAGCGAAGGTATTTAAGATTACCAGGGACGAACAGGGGAATCGACTGACTCATCTCAAGGTCACAGGCGGAAGACTCCGTGTAAAAACGTCTTTGGGAGAAGGAGAGAAAATTGACCAGATTCGTATTTATTCCGGCGCGAAATATCAGATGAAGGATGAAGTTGGGCCGGGTACGGTCTGTGCAGTGACTGGTCTGTCAGACACGGAGGCCGGTCAGGGAGTGGGAACAGAAGAATCCCTGCCTTCCTTTATACTGGAGCCGGTGATGAGCTGTCGGCTGATTTTCCCTGACGGGACAGACATGACCAAAGCCCTGCGGGAATTGAAGCAGCTGGAAGAAGAGGATCCAAAGCTGCATATCGTGTGGAACAGCCAGCTTTCAGAAGTGCAGATGCAGCTGATGGGTGAGGTGCAGACAGAGGTATTAAAACGTATCATCGCGGAACGTTTCCATATGCAGGTGGAGTTCGGACCGGGACATATCATGTATAAGGAGACGATTCGAAATACGGTAACCGGTGTGGGGCATTATGAGCCTCTCAGGCATTATGCGGAGGTTCATCTTAAAATGGAACCGGGAGATCCGGGAAGCGGATTGGTTTTTGACAGTATCTGCAGTGAAGATGTTCTGGATAAGAACTGGCAGCGGCTGATACTGACCCACCTTGCGGAGAAAGAACACCTTGGCGTGCTGGCGGGTTGTCCTATCACGGATATGAAGATTACACTGACGGCAGGGAGAGCCCATCAGAAGCACACCGAAGGAGGAGATTTCCGTCAGGCGACCTACCGGGCAGTTCGTCAGGGGTTGATGCAGGCACAATCCGTACTGTTGGAACCGTGGTATGCCTTTCGGCTGGAACTGCCTGCTGACCAGGTTGGCCGGGCGATGGCAGACGTGCAGGCGATGGCAGGATCCTTCGAGGTTCCGCAGATGGAAGGAGATCGGGCAGTGCTCTGTGGCAGCGCTCCGGTGTCTGAGATGATGGATTATCCGGCACAGGTACAGTCATACACCGGCGGCAGCGGTAGAATTCGTCTCCGAATGGATGGATACCGGCCCTGCCACAATGAAGAGGATGTTCTCAGCACGATGAACTATGACTGCGAAGGGGATGTGGATAATCCCTCCGGATCCGTCTTCTGTTCTCACGGGGTCGGATATTATGTGCCATGGGATCAGGTCGCGGAACATATGCATATCAAAGAGGATACGAGAAAAGGGATTCATCAGAGCGATTTGACAACTGGAACTTTTTCCGGCGGGAGTGATGTATCTTCCGTTGCTGGTTCCATTTCCCATGGGAGTGATGCATCCGCTTTTGCTGAAGATAAAGAACTGGAAGAGATTTTCATACGGGAAGTTGGCAGTAAAAAACAGCAGGAGGATCGTTACAGCAGTTACCGAAAGCCTGCGGCTGTGCCCGCGCGAGAAGAGGCACCGGATATTTCTTTCCGACGAAAAGATAACGAAAAGCAATACCTTCTTGTGGATGGTTATAATATCATTTTCGCCTGGGATACGTTAAAGGAGTTGCCGGAGGTGAATCTGGAAGCGGCAAGAAACGAGCTGATGGATATCCTCTGCAATTATCAGGGATTCACCGGTTATACCGTCATTGTCGTGTTTGACGCTTATAAGGTCAAGGGAAATCCGGGAGAGATTTTCCGTTATCATAACATCCATGTGGTATATACGAAAGAGGCGGAGACGGCCGACCAGTATATTGAGAAAACCACCCATGAACTGGGACGCAAATATCAGGTGACGGTGGCAACCTCCGATTCTCTGGAACAGGTCATCGTTATGGGTCAGGGAGCCAGAAGAATTGCTGCCTCCGATTTTCTGGAAGAAGTTTGCCGGGCAGAGAAAGAGATTCGCAGAATCAATGAGATACGCAGACAAAAAGGACGTAATTATCTTTTTGACCATATGGATAAGGATATGGCGCAGAGAATGGAAGATATACGATTGGGAAAAGCGGAGTTTCCAGATTCTTGACTTTTTAAAAGGGGTATGTTATACATAGACTCTAGATGTTAATTGATAAAAAGGTAAAAAGTATACCATATTCAGAAATAAGATAACGATATTCAGGAAGAAGCTAAAGGGAGGAACGATTATGAGACAATGCATGGATGCCAAAAATCTTCACCAGCGGCTGAGCCGAATCAGTGGCCAGATCAATGCCATTGATCGGATGGTAGATGAGGATGTTCCCTGCGAGGATATTTTGATTCAGGTCAATGCGGCAAAGTCAGCCCTTCATAAAGTGGGGCAGATTATTTTGGAAGGCCATTTGAACCATTGTGTGAGAGATGGCATCGAAAATGGGGATGCGGAGAAGACCATAGCGGATTTTGCACGGGCGGTAGAGTATTTTTCCAGGTTATAGAATCGCCCTGGTGAACAATAGTTTTTGACGAGTTATGTTGATACGGATGGTGATTTTATTAAAGAAATAGAAAAAAGGCAGAATAGGATAAATGTGGAAGAAGGACAGCCGAATTAAGAATGGATATGGGCATGTAGATTATTTTTATTCAAGTGTCCACTGTTATGGGTATATTATATATGAACGGAAGATGGACATAAAGATAGGAGCTGTCGCAAAATAGTTGGTATTTTGTGACAGCTCCCGGATTATAAGAATCATATAAAAGACGGAAGCATACACTGGAATATAGAATATGACGAAGCAGCTTCGCGTCTTTCCTTTTCTTATTTCATTTATTCCGCGACCTCTCCGGATATGATCCATGGTGCAGGCTTCGCTTCGAAGACATTTTTATTGTTCAGTTTCGACATGGAAATCTGGATGACCTCGTTGCGGGAGATGTGGTATTTATCGAAGATGCGCAAAATATCCGATAAGATATCCAGTTCCAGTGTGTAAACGACAAACTTCATCTGTGGGTTCAGTTTGAGTAGATTCTGTACCTCTTCTTCGAATCTGTCGGTGGCGACGATGAAGGAAAGAGAAGGTACAGGGACCTTGCGCATGGACTCCCGGCTGGTGTCGGTGGTGATAATGACGTTTGTCAGTCCGAATTTATTGATATTTTCTTCCAGGGAAAAGCGGTCATGTTTATTATATTCCACGGCGATGATCTGCCCCTCACTGGCGATCATGGCGGATTCCACGGCGATACTCTCGCCGCTGATAATGCATATGGTATCCTGGTCGTCTAAATGCAGCTTGTTTACGATGATGGAGCGGATCTCACTGGCCACGTAGCGGACAGAACCCGGGGTGAAGTTATCGTTTTGCATACCGATACGGTAAGAGCTTCTGGAGTTCGGGTTGAAGATTAACATCACGGAAGGCTCTGTGATCTCGATGTCGATCATCTCTGACAGCTTGCGGATTGTCACGCTGCCTTCTGGCTCCAGACCGGTTTTGAACCAGATATCACACTCGCCCAGACCATATTCCCAGAGGTTGAAGAAGAAGTTCGGATCGCCGGCATCAGCAAAGACCAGAACCCGTTTATGTGTTTCGATGGTCGGAATCAGATTCTTCTTTTTCTTACTGATATCCATCAGCTTGATTTTTTCAATGTCCAGGCCGGCTTTTTTGGAAAAATATTCAAGCCAGGCGAGAATCTGCGCGTTAGTGAAGGAAGATTTGATACTGTTCATGGAAAAGACCTCCTTTTATGATTACCATGATTGATGATAACGTGCCGATAATATATTATACATATTTTAGTACAATTATATGGAAAACGCAAGGAAAGAAAAGAAGGAGTGGCCAGATGGCGATAGAACAATACACGCTATATGACTGGATTATATTTTTTTATATTTACAGTTTCTGTGGCTGGATTTTTGAGTCCAGCTATGTATCGATTCGCGGAAAGAAATTGGTGAACAGAGGCTTCCTGAAAGGACCCTTTCTGCCGATTTATGGTTCGGGAGCTGTGATCATGCTTTATGTATCAGAACCATTTCAGACGAATATTCCGGCGATGTTCGTGATGGGGATGGTGGGTGCGACACTGTTGGAATTGGTGACAGGGATGATCATGGAAGAGTTGTTCAAGGTGCGTTACTGGGATTATTCTAAGGTGAGGTTTAATTTCGGGGGATATATCTGCCTCTCCTCTTCTCTGGCCTGGGGCGCTTTTACCGTGGGCCTGAACGAGCTGCTTCATCCGTTCATGGCTGATCTGGTCAGTGCGGTGCCCGACCTTTTGCGACAGGGGATCGTGACGCTCGTCTCGATATTCCTGGCTGTTGATGTAACTACATCGGTGAAAGCGGCGCTCGATTTTCGAAGAGCCCTCGAAAGTGTGGAGGAAATGCGCCGGGAAATGTTGCGGTTGCGCAAGAGAGCCGATGTGCTCATTGCCTGTGTGGATGACTCCTGGCGAGAGTTTGCTGAGAATCATCCCGCGGCAGATCGAGCAGAAATCATTTACAAAGATTTGGAATTTCGGTATAATAAGCTGCGAAAGAATATTTTAAATCATGAAGTGCCTGCAAAGCTGTCCAGAGAAGATTTTAATGAATTTAAAGAACGTTTCGCAGTCATGAAGAAGAAGATGGAAGAGAACAGAGCTGCGCGCAGCAAGAACAGTCGCAGACTTTGGAAACGTATGCGTGCCAATCCGTCTATGACTTCTGTTCACTATCCATTTTCTTTTAAGACATTAAAGGAGAAACTGGAAGAACAGGAACAGGATTGAACAACATGTGGCGTTTGACAGAACATGACCGCAGCGTGTATTGATATGTGGCGGCTGCTGTTGTGTGGCTGATACAAGGAGACGGCAGAAAACCGTGTTTATCATAATGTAAGAAAGGATACAATGATTATGAAGCTTGATTTAAAAGGAATACGAATTAACAAATGTGAATTTCGCAATGAGATGGGTCCCAACACCAAGTTGAACCTTCAGGTGAACGTCAATAATCAGATAAAACTGCCCAGGCAGTTAAAAGAAGATTCTGTTGGCGCAGTGATCACCAAGATTATGGTTGGCTCTCCGATGCAGCCATTATATCTCTATCTGGAGCAGATCAGCAACTATGCGGATTCGGAAGCAAAGCAGGGAGAAGTCCTGGATACAGACAGTATGATGAGTCTTTATAAGACGATTTGTGTGCCGATGGCCATCCGGGAGGCAGAGGATACGATTAAGAAATTATGTACCATCTATCATATCCCGGAGATTCAGATTCAGAAAAAAGACAGCGGTGATAAGATGCATACCGGGTATCTGAGCTGATCCGTATTTGCGGATGAAACGCACTGCGCCGTTTCCTGACCATTGCCGTGCACAGCAATGACGGCTTATCAGACTGATTACGGAATTATTAAGATAATATGAATTTGTCTTGAAAAGAATTGACGAAACACCAAAGATGCGTTACCCTTTACCATAAATGACATAAGAAACATTAAATATACTTTAAAGTAACATATTATGTATAGAGGCAGGGATAATGATGGAAGGTGTTTTTATGAAGTTTTTAAAGGATAATATCAGGGATAAGTGGGATCGATTCAAGCATATATTGTTATTGCTGTACTTTCCTTTTTATCTGGCGGTTTTTGGCTATCTTGAGGACAGAAGCACACGGGTGATACATATTATCAGCTGTCCGCTGGATGAATACATTCCGTTTTTGCCGGTTTTTATCATTCCGTACCTTTTCTGGTTTGTTTATCTTCTTTTTGCGGGATTGTATCTTTTGTTTTTCGAAAAAGAAGTATTCAGCCGGATGATGTATTTCGGAATTATAGGGATGACGATATTTCTTGTTGTCTCGTGGCTGTGGCCAAATGGCCTTGATATCAGGCCGACGGTTCTTACGGGGAATGATATTTTTGTCCGTCTGACAAAATATGTATACAGCGTTGATACATCAACGAATGTGTTGCCGAGCATTCATGTATTTAATTCGGTTGGCGCGTGTATCGCGCTCAGAGAGAGTAATCTGGCGAAGAAGCATCCTTCTGTGAGGCATATTTCCTTTGTTGCCTCGGCACTGATTATTTTGTCGACCATGTTTGTAAAGCAGCATTCGGTTGTGGATGTCATGGCTGGCCTTGTACTTTCTTATATCACTTATGATCTGGTATATAACGGCGGATTACTTCGGATTCGCAATGTATCCACGATAGCCAAATATCGCGGAAAACAGCAGGTATGATAACAGATGGCGTGTAGAAAAACAGCAGCTATGACAGCGGATGGCGTGAAGAAAAAAAACAGCGGGTATGACAGCAGTTGGCGTATAGAAAGCAGCAGGTATCATCGCGTTGACATAGGGGAAAGTGCTGATGTGCTGGTAGATAGCATATTAAAGCGGTAAGTATGCTGGCAGATTACATACAGAAGACAGATAAAGGAAGAGGGTATCCATGCGTAAAATCATGTTTATCGGGCGGAGTGAGTCCGGGAAAACGACTCTGACGCAGGCCATGAAAGGCAAAAAGATTGTGTATCATAAGACGCAGTATGTCAATCATTATGATGTAATCATCGATACGCCGGGAGAGTATGCGGAGACCAAGCAGCTGGCTGGTTCTCTGGCGGTCTACAGCGCAGAGTCGGATGTCGTCGGCCTGCTGATCAGTGCCACGGAACCCTTCTCTCTTTATCCGCCGAACTGCACTTCGCAGAGTAACCGCGAGGTCGTGGGCATTGTGACGAAGTGTGATCACTGGGCTGGAGATCCCGAACAGGCGGCCGAGTGGCTGCGGCTGGCAGGATGTAAGAAGATATTCTTTACCAGCGCCTTTACCGGTGAAGGGATTGCGGACATTATTTCTTATCTGAAAGAAGAACATGAGACGCTTCCCTGGGAGACAGTGAAAGCACAGTACGATACGATGGAGTATGGCAACGGAGCCAGCCTTGATGATATGAATATTAATGGCGTTGTGATTTAAGTTAACAGCAGGAAGATATTTAAACATCTTTCTGCTGTTTTTTTGTTTGTGGAGGATGACATAACTCTATATTTGAATAGAATTTGTAGGATTCCACAAAAATTTTGCAAGTGTTTGCTGCCCCAGGATATATTACCATAAATACTTATGGTTAGTTTCCTTTCTAACTTGAAAAAAACTTTAAAAAGCTACAAAAAATATATAAAAAAGGATTGCTTTTTGTGAAAAAAATGTTAAACAGTAGGGGTGTGTTGATTTTTAGAGAATGCCGGATGCATTCTTGCATCGTTAGAAATGAGAGAGGATCGTTATGTTTGTAGTATTCTTTTTGTTTTGGGTTTTGCTTAATGGACGATGGACGATAGAAATCGCGATTTTCGGCATCGTGATCGCCGGAGCTATGTACGCGTTTATCTGTCGTTTTATGGATTACAGTATCAGGAAGGATCTGCGGGTGATCAGAAAAATACCGCTCAGTATAGTATATTGCGCGGTGCTGATCCGGGAGATCGTGAAAGCGAATCTGGCGATGCTTCCTTATATTTTTTCCGCGAAGATTATGCCGGAACCGAAGCTTGTCAGGTTTCAGACGGAGCTAAAGACACATACAGCACAGATGATCCTGGCGAATTCTATCACCTTGACTCCGGGAACGATCACGGTGGAGATGGATGATGGACATTATCTGGTACATTGTTTTGATAAATCCATGGGTGAGGGATTGGATTCCTCTGTATTTGTAAAATGGCTGAAAAGACTGGAGGAGGAATAATATGACGACGGATTACAGTGCTTTTTTTCTGGGCTGCGTGATCGTGCTGGCTGTGCTGGCATTCTTCTGTCTCGTGCGGACGATACGGGGTCCCAAGCTGGCGGATCGTATCATGGGAACGAATATGATCGGCACCATTACCATTGCGATTATTCTTCTTTTGTCTGTTTATCTGGATGAGACCAGCGTTTTGGATATCGCGTTGATTTACGCCATCATGAGTTTTGTTGCCGTAATCGTACTGACGAAGATTTATATCGGACTTTATAGAGAATACAAAGAGGAACATTTACAGGAAGACCATGTAACCGAAAGGCAGGAGGAGAAAAAAGATGAGCATTAACGTGGTACAATTTGTGATCGCGGCGATTTTTATCGTAGCAGGAATTATCATTACGGCCATACAGACCTTTGCGGTATTTCGTTTTGATTATGTGCTGAATCGTATGCATGGCGCGGCGATGGGTGATTCGTTGGGGATACTGCTGATTATTGCCGGTCTGCTGGTGATTTACGGTATATCGTTTGCATCTTTGAAGTTGATCGCCATCATCGTGGTGTTCTGGTTTGCCTCTCCGGTTTGCAGTCATTTGTTGTCGAAACTGGAAGTGAATACGAATGAACATCTGGAGGAAGAATGCGAGGTGCCGGAAGAATGACGATATTAAGAATTATATTACTTACGATTTTGATTATCTGCGCGATTGCCGTCAGTGCTTCGAAGAATCTTCTGACGTCGATCGTCATCTATATGGCTTTCAGCCTGATCATGTCTATTGTCTGGCTGATTCTGGAATCTCCTGATCTCGCGATCACGGAGGCGGCTGTGGGAGCTGGTGTGACCAGTATCCTTTTCTTTGTTACTCTGAAAAAGATACATTCGATCCGCACGACGGCAGAGGAGGAAAAAGATGAGCAAACGGAATCCGAAGTATGAGAATAGTTTTTGGCAGCATTTTGTGCAGTGGGTTCAGGGAACCCATGATCCTGTGGAAGGTAAGTTGGAGACAAAGGTTCGAGATAAAGAATTCTTTGGGGATGAAAAGATTCATTATATTAATCTCCATATCCAGAATGTTGCGGAATATGATGAAAGCCGTTTTGAGGAAGGCATGGCAAAAAGAGTGAACGCATACACGAAGTTTTCAAGAGTAATGTCTGTTATCCTGGCTATCTTTATGATCGGCATCCTGTTCTGGACAGTTCGCTACCTGCCGCAGTTTGGTGATCCGAATGCGCCGGAGAACAATGAAGTGGCTACAAGGTATATCGAAAGCGGTCTGGAGGAAACCGGGGCTGTCAATATCGTGGCCGGCATGATATTGGATTACCGTGCGTTTGATACTTTTGGTGAGTCCTGTGTGCTTTTTGTGGCTTCCTGTTGTGTGCTGATCCTTTTGCGTGTGGATACGGCAGAGGATCAGCATTCGAGAGCACTGGAAGATATGTATGACTGAAACTATGAACCGAAAAACGATACGATTTTGCAATACGCGGCAAGATTTCTTGTGCCATTGATCATCATATTTGGCATTTACGTGGTGCTGAACGGACATATTTCGCCGGGCGGCGGTTTTTCCGGCGGCGCGATCATCGGGTCTGGTCTGATTTTATACCTGACGGCTTTTGACTTTGAGAAGACCAGTCGTTTTATGAATGAGCGGGTGGTGAAAACTCTGACTGTCTGTGCGCTGACTTTCTATTGTTTTGCCAAGAGTTACTCCTTTTATACGGGAGCGAATGGACTGGAAAGCATTATTACGCCGGGTACGCCAGGCAGGATCTTGAGTGCCGGACTGATCGTTTATCTGAATATCTGTGTCGGCATCGTTGTGGCCTGTACCATGTATTCTTTTTATACATTATTCAGAAAAGGGGGTATTTCATAAAATGGGCTCGTTTCTGACAAATTATGAAGAAGTGGCGGCAGTGATTCTGTTTGTGATTGGTATGAGTAATCTGCTTTTGCAGCCGAATCTGATGAAGAAGATCATCGGACTGGATGTCATGGATGCGGCCATCTATCTCTTCCTTGCGTCCAAAGGGTATATCGAGGGCAGGACGGCCCCGATTTATGTGGATGGCATTATGGATGCGGAACATTATATCAATCCGATTCCGGCCGGCCTGGTATTGACTGGAATCGTTGTGTCTGTCAGCGTCAGTGCATTGATGATGGCATTGACGATAAACCTTTATCGTGAATACCATACGCTGAATCTGGATGAGATCATGATGAAGATCGGCAAGGAGGAAGAGTAGATGACGCTGGTTCAGAATTTCCCTTTTTTCTGTATTATCTTGTCCATGTTTTCTACCATTATCTCCTTTGTGTTAAATGGCAGGGCAGCGAAATACGTGCATGTTGCCATGGTGACGATCGTCCTGGTTCTTTCCCTGGCTACCCTATCCTTTGTATGGGGAACGGGGGAGAGTTATACCTTTTCCATGGGACATTATCCCGCTCCGTGGGGCAATGAGATCCGAATCGGTGTGCTGGAAACACTGATGGCAGCTTTTTTTGCCTTGATTATGCTGTTGTCTGTCTTTGGTGGTATGGCACATCTTGATAGAGAGATACAGAATTCGAAAAAGAATTTGTTTTATATATTGATGGATCTGCTGATGGCATCTTTGCTGGCACTGGTCTACACCAATGGCCTGTTTACGGCTTATGTATTTATCGAGATCAACACGATAGCGGCCTGTGGCCTGATTATGATTAAAAAACAGGGACGGACCTATGTTTCTGCCGTCCGCTATATGGTTATGAGCCTGGTAGGTTCCGGTTTGTTTTTGATTGGCCTTACTCTTTTATACAGCATTACCGGACAGCTGTTGATGTCTCCGGCTAAGGAGGCGCTGGAGGAGATTATCGCCACCAATAGTTATCATGTGCCATTGGTCATTATCATGATTTTGATTACCGTCGGGTTGGGAATCAAGAGCGGCCTGTATCCGTTTCATACATGGATTCCGGATGCTTATGGATATACGACGCCTGCGGCCAGCGCGATTTTATCCTCACTGGTTTCCAAAGGGTACATCTTTTTGCTGATTAAGATATTTTACCGGGTTTTGGATTTGGAATCCCTCATCAGCAATCACCTGATCAATATTTTGTTTGTTTTTGGAATCATTGGTATGATTATGGGTTCCCTGGACGCTATCCGTCAGAATAATATCCGCAGGATGACGGCTTTTTCGTCCGTCGCGCAGATTGGTTATATTTACATGGGAATGGGGATTGGCACTACGGCAGGAATGGTTGCGGCGGTGTTTCACCTGATTTCCCATGGTGCCACCAAATCTCTGCTGTTTATCAGTATTTCCGGACTGACTGAGGTGTCGGAAGACCGGGTGGATTTTCATTCTCTGCGGGGCGCCGGCTTTCGCAATAAGATTGCCGGAGTGGCTTATACCGTGGGCGCTATGTCCATGATCGGCATTCCGCTGTTTGCCGGTTTCGTTTCCAAGTACCTGTTTGCTTCGGCGGCGATGACGGCCGGTCATAAAACGTTGGTTGCCTGGATTGTTCTGGCAATCAGTACAGTGTTAAATACGATATATTTTATGCGGACAGTGCTGACGATATATCACCCTGTACCGAAAGAAGAGAGACAACCGCATGGGATGATGCCTTCGAGGATCGAAACGGCGGCTGCAATCGGCATGATCGCGTTAAATATAGGATTGGGCGTTGCTTCTACGCCGGTGATTCGGGCGATTGAAACGGGCCTGGCGATGTTCGGGTGATGGAGGTGTAGAAAATGGAAGTGAATAATTATTTTCTGTTGTTGCCAGTACTGTTGCCGATTATCGCGGGAATACTGCTGATGGTTTTGCCACGGAAAAAGAGAAAGCACATGCTGGTATATGTGGGCATTGTTCTAGTCGTCGATCTGCTTTTGACGATCTGGATCATGTTGCTGCCGGAGAAAGCCTCCTCGCTGGAGTTATTGACGATCATGGAAGGAATGAAGATTTATTTTCATGTGGATACGATTTCCCGGATTTTTGTCTTGCTGGTGGCATTTATGTGGCTGATGGCGGGCCTGGCAGCTTTTGAATATATGGTTCATGAAAAAAATGAGGCGCGATTTTACTGCTTTTATCTGATTGTTGGCGGTGTGCTGTCGGCTCTGTGCTTTGCGGGTAATTTACTGACTTTATATATATTTTACGAGCTGATGACCTTAACTTCCATGCCTTTGGTCATGCATTCTCAGGACCATGGAGCGATTATGGCAGGACTGAAATACCTGTTTTATTCCATGGGCGGTGCACTTCTGGTATTATTTGGCCTGCTTTTGTTTCTGGCAGAAGGAAATGATCTGGTATTTACCGCAGGCGGTGTCTTGCAGGGGGAGACTTCTGCCATCCGAATGGTGGCCTTATTTTTGATGATACTGGGCTTTGGCACTAAGGCCGGTATGTTTCCGATGCATGGATGGCTGCCGACAGCTCATCCGGTGGCGCCGGCTCCGGCAAGCGCGGTTTTGTCAGGCGTGATTACCAAAGCAGGTGTGCTGGGAATCATCCGCACAGTGTTTTTTATCGCGGGTGCGGATATGATTCGCGGAACCTGGGTGCAGTATCTTTGGATCCTGTTCAGCTTGGTTACGATATTTATGGGTTCTATGCTTGCTTATAGTGAAAAGGTGCTTAAGAAGCGTCTGGCCTACTCGACTGTCAGCCAGGTCTCTTATATATTGTTTGGCTTATCTGTACTCCATCCGACGGCTTTTATCGGGGCTATCATGCATGTGGTCTTCCACTCTCTGGTGAAGAATACGCTCTTTATTTCCGCCGGCGCCATTATCTATAAGACAGGTCGAACAAAGGTGGACGAACTCACTGGAATTGGAAAGGAGATGCCTGTGACGATGTGGTGTTTTACGCTGGTATCATTGACGTTGGTGGGCATTCCACCTACCAGTGCTTTTGTCAGTAAATGGTATCTGGCCATCGGCGCCATGGAGTCCGGGGTTTTGGTATCCTCCTGGTTAGGACCGATTATCCTTCTGGTCAGTGCTCTTTTAACGGCAGGGTATCTGCTGACGATTTCCATCAAAGGCTTTCTGCCAGGAGCGGATTATGATTATACCGCTCTTAAAAAGAAGGAACCAGGATGGATGATGCTTGTCCCGATGGTTACCCTCACTGCGCTGGCTGTTGTTTTTGGCATCTGGCCGACGGGGTTGATGAATCTGATCAATGATGTGGCAGTAGCCGTATTTTAGGAAGGAGGAGCGTATGAAATCCTGGTTTATTCTTGTACCGATCCTGCTTCCGATCCTGGCAGGAATCTTATTATTAGCATTTCCAATTGAGGACCAGAAAAAGAGGAATATCTGTATCGAGATCGTTGTTTTGCTCAACACGGTCCTCACCTTTTGGCTTTTGCTTCACAGACCGGAACAGAGACTGTATTTGTTTTCTATTACGAATAATATGCCGTTAACTTTGCATATCGATGGCCTGTCCATGCTGTTTGGGGGACTGGTGGCATTTCTCTGGCCACTGGCTTCTCTGTACGCTTTCGAGTATATGCGCCATGAGGAGCGGGTGAATACCTTTATGGCCTTTTATACGATTACGTATGGCGTGACGCTGGGCGTTGCTTTTTCGGGCAATATCGTCACGATGTATCTGTTTTATGAGATGTTGACCCTGGTTACTTTACCATTGGTCATCCATACCATGACGAAAGAAGCCTGGAAGGCTGCCAGAAAGTATTTGTACTATATGATCGGTGGGACTGCGTTTGCCTTTATCGGCATTGTTTTTTATTCGTTGTATTGTAATGGTAATGAATTTATTTTGGGAGGAAATCTGAATCTTTCCGATTTAGACGGAAATATGACGATCGTATTGATTGTGTATGTCCTGGCGTTTTACGGATTTGGCGTGAAGGCAGCGGTATTTCCATTCCATGGATGGCTGCCCTCGGCATCGGTAGCTCCCACGCCGGTCACTGCTCTGCTTCATGCGGTGGCTGTAGTAAAAGCGGGCGTGTTCGCCATCATGCGGCTTACGTATTACTGTTTTGGACCGACAGTGTTAAAAGGGACCTGGGCTCAGACGGTTGTGGTGACGGTTGCTATCGTAACGATCATTTATGGCTCTACCATGGGTGTGCGTGAGACGCATTTTAAGCGCAGGCTGGCTTATTCTACGATCAGTAATCTGTCCTATATCCTGCTGGGCGTCACGATGATGTCTACCCTTGGATTGGTGGCCGGTCTATGCCACATGTTCGTTCACGCGATCATGAAGATCAGCGGATTCTTCTGCGCGGGCGCCGTGATGCATCAGACGGATAAAAATTATATTTATGAGTTAGATGGCCTGGGCTATGCCATGCCGTTAACCTTTACCGCTCTGTTGATTTCCGGATTATCCTTGACAGGTGTGCCGCTGTTTGCCGGATTTGTCAGCAAGTGGAGCATTGTGGAGGCTTTGTTTCATCATGAATCGATGATTGCTTATATCGGACTGGCTGCATTGCTGTATTCGGCGCTCATGACCGGTATCTATATGTTGCCGATTGCGGTTCGCGCATGGTTTCCGCGCAATGGCTATCATAAGGATCAGGTCAAGGGGTTTACCGATCCGAATTGGATGATGAAAGTGCCATTGTTCATATTTTCTGTAATTACTGTCGGAATCGGCTTGTATGCGCAGCCACTTTATCATTTTATCGAAAACATCGCCACGGGCGTATTGTGAGAAGGAGGGCTATCTATGATTGGTAATGCTATACTTTTACTCTTGGTTGCTGGCCCCATGGCTGCAGGCGTCATTGACTATGGAATCGGCCGTTTCAATAAAACGGCCAGGGATTATTTCGCGAATGCCGTGACCGTTCTTGAATTTCTGGTTATGGCAGTTTTCCTGCTGACTTACAGCAGTGGTCAGGAGATTACTTTATCCCTTCCGGGAGTCTGCGGGATGGGTCTGTCTTTTTGCCTGGACGGATTTCGCACGATTTTTGCTGTAGTGACAGCCTTTATGTGGATGATGACGACGTTGTTCTCCAGAGAATATCTCGCGCATGCCAGAAACCGGAATCGGTATTATCTTTTTATGCTGATCACTCTCGGCGCGACCATGGGTGTATTCCTGTCGGATGATCTGTTTACGACCTTTGTGTTTTTTGAGATTATGTCGCTGGCCTCCTATGTCTGCGTGGTTCACGATGAGAAAGAAGAGACGATGCACGCCGGGGGAGTTTATCTGGCGGTAGCCATTCTTGGCGGCCTGGTTGCGTTGATGGGCATCTATATGCTTTATTATAAAGCAGGAACCTTGCAGTTTAATGAATTGTTGTCTGCCTGCGAACCATTGTTTGCCGAGAACAGTCGCTGGTTCTATATATGTGGTGGCTGCATTCTGTTTGGGTTTGGCGCCAAAGCGGGCATGTATCCGCTTCATGTCTGGCTGCCGATGGCCCACCCGGTGGCGCCGGCGCCGGCCAGCGCCCTCTTATCCGGAATCATTACCAAATCCGGTATTTTTGGCGTACTTCTCATCAGCACCCGCATTTTTCTGCATGACGGATACTGGGGATTTACGTTGTTGATTTTTGGGATCGTTACGGCATTCCTTGGCGGTATGCTGGCAGTGTTTTCCATGGATTTGAAACGGACGCTGGCCTGCTCTTCGATGTCTCAGCTGGGATTTATCTTCATGGGCATTGGCATGCAGGGGCTTCTGGGAGAGGAAAATGCGCTGGCCGTCAGAGGGACGATTTTACACATGTTTAATCACTCGAATTTAAAGCTCGTACTGTTTATGGCGGCCGGCGTGGTGGTCATGAATCTTCACAAACTGAATCTCAATGATATCCGTGGTTTTGGCCGAAAGAAGCCGTTACTGCTCTATGTTTTCCTGATGGGATCTCTGGGAATCGGCGGGATTCCGCTATTTAACGGCTATATCAGCAAGACATTGATTCACGAAAGCATCGTGGAATATATCGAACTTCTGGAAGAAGGCGGCGGAGCTCTGACCTTTGCCCTGGCTTCCGGACAGAGCGCAGTGACATTGTTTCGGACGATAGAGATTCTCTTTATCGTGACCGGAGCGATGACGGTCGCCTATATGACAAAACTGTTTGTTGTCTTATTTGTGGAGAAAAATAATGACCCCGTGATTCAGAAGTCTTTTGAGGAAAAGAAACCGTACTGCAATAAGACGACGGCAGTGGTTCTGGGAGTATCGGCGACGGTGCTTCCGATTCTTGGTCTGTTCCCGGGATTGACACTGGATAGGCTGGCAGACATGGGACAGAGTTTTTTGTACGGAGAATCACCGGCCCACGCAGTGCATTATTTTTCCTGGACGAATTTAAAGGGCGGACTGTACTCTATCGTGATCGGTGCCCTGATCTACCTGATCGTGATTCGTGGATGGATGCGCGTCAAAGAAAAGAATGGCGCTGTTATCTATGTGGGCCGGTGGCCGAAGTCCCTTGATTTGCTGCGGCTGATCTACGAGCCGGTGGTGATGAAACTGCTGCCGCTGATCGCAACCTTTGTATGCAGGTGTATGGAGTATGTCACGGATGGGATCATCCTGTTGGCAAGAAAGACGACGCACCGTCAGTTACATGGAGAAAAGATTGCTCCGACTGGCTATTGGAGAGCGTTGGTATTTGGCCGGATGTTAAATGGTATTTTCTTCCTGCTGAACAAGACGATTCTCAAAAACCGACCATATAAAAGAGATTTTGTGCTGCGATTCGCGGAGAGAGAACACATTGTCAAGGTAAGTAACAGTGAGATTATGGCCAGTGTGTCGTTTAGTTTATTAATGTTCGGTATAGGAATCATGATTGTCGTATTTTTCGCTTTTCTTTCCTGATAATAAACGATATTATATCTCTTACTATCGGTTGCTATAATTTGTACATTTTTAATATAGAATTTTGCCGCTTCGTTTAAATATTTAACAAAAATGATAAAAAACAGTTTAAAAACTTTGATTTGGGTGTCTAAACTACCTTTTTGAACTGCATTTTATAGTTGAATA
>JAJQDO010000149.1 GCA_021202175.1 Clostridiales bacterium
CGATGATGAACGCTGCCTTCGCGTTTTCTAAAGCCGTCTTCCTCTCTAATCCGTATTCTTTCTTAATTTTTTGCAGTTCTCTTTTGATAACTTTTTTCATGGAGGCCGGATTCTTCAGGATATCTTCATACTGCTGTATTTTTTTCAGAATCTCATCGTATTCTTTTTGCAGGGCAAGAATCTCTAATCCGATCAGACGATAGAGGCGCATCTCCAGAATAGCCGTCGCCTGCCGTTCCGTGAAGGAAAGCTTCGCAGCGGCCTTTTTGGACTTCTGCGTCTTAAAATTTATATTATCCGTTTTTCCATGAATCAGGCACTCCTTCGCCTGCGTCATATTTTTGCTTCCCCGAAGAATCTCGATGATCAGATCGATAATATCGCAGGCCCGAATCAGTCCTTCTCTGATCTCCTTTTGTACCAGTTCTTTTTCAAGCAGGGTCTTATATTTTCTGGTAATGACCTCGTAATGAAAATCCGTATGAAGACGGATGATATCCTTTAAGCCCAACAACTCCGGCTTTCCGTCCGCAATCGCCAGCATATTGACGCCAAAGGTATCTTCCAGGCGGGTCTTCTTATAGAGTAGATTCTCCAGGCGCTCCACATCGGCATTCTTTTTGAGCTCCAGGACGATGCGGATTCCTTCTTTGGAGGATTCGTTGGAGACATCCACCACATCGGTTGTCTTCCGGCTCTCGATCAGCCCCACTACGTCGGCGATGAACTTCCCGATATTAGCGCCGATCATCGTATAGGGGATCTCCGTGATAACCAGTTTATCCCTCTCGGAACGCTTCTTTCCTGGTTCAAAAACCACCTTTCCCCGAAGCTTTATCTTTCCGCTGCCTTCTTCATAGATGGACAACAGGTCTTTTTGATTGACCACAATGCCGCCTGTCGGGAAATCCGGACCTTTCACGTACTGCATCAGTTCCGCCGTAGTAATGTCCGGATTATCCATATATGCGATGACCCCGTCAACCACCTCGGAAAGGTTATGGGGTGGGATATTGGTCGTCATACCTACAGCAATCCCCTCAGCGCCGTTGATGAGCAGGTTGGGAACCCGCACCGGAAGAACCTCCGGCTCTTTTTCCGTCTCGTCAAAATTCGAACGAAAATCCACCACATTTTTATCCATATCCGCCAGGTAAACATCCTGCGTGAACTTCTGCAGGCGTGCCTCCGTATAGCGCATGGCGGCGGCGCCGTCTCCTTCGATGGAACCGAAATTCCCATGCCCGTCTACCAGCGGCATGCCTTTCTTGAAGTCCTGTTCCATAACCACAAGTGCTTCATAAATGGAAGTGTCTCCGTGGGGATGATATTTACCCATGGTATCCCCGACAATACGGGCGGACTTCCGGTGAGGCTTATCGGCCTGCAGATTCAGTTCCTGCATGGCATAGAGCACTCTTCTTTGCACCGGCTTTAAGCCATCCCGCACATCGGGCAGGGCTCTCTGGCAGATGACGCTCATGGCATAATCGATGTAAGATTTCTGCATAACGTCAGAAAATTCTGTTTTTATGATCTGTTCTGACATAATTTATCTCCTTCTATATGCAAGGTCCTGTAAACTTGTCTCTAACATTCAAATATCCTTCTAAACATCCAGGTCGGCATCTTGGGCGTGGGCGTGGATGAACTCTCTTCGCGGCGGCACCTGGCTTCCCATAAGCATGGAGGTGACGGAAGAAGCCATGCGGCCGTCCTCTATCTCCACCTGTTTTAACACTCTGGTCTCCGGATTCAGCGTGGTCTCCCAAAGCTGATCGGCATCCATCTCTCCCAGGCCTTTATATCTTTGCAAAGTAAAAGAACCTTTATGTGTTTTTCTATATTTCTCAAGCGCCTTATCATCGAAAAGATACTCTTCCTTGCCCCGCTTCGACACTGCTTTATACAGTGGCGGCGTTGCCAGATAAATATGCCCCTGATGAATCAGATCCGGCATAAAACGATAAAAAAATGTCAGAAGCAGCGTAGCGATATGCGCTCCGTCCACGTCGGCATCGGTCATGACGATAATCTTGTGGTAACGAAGCTTACTGATATCAAAATCATTGCCATAGCCTTCCGAAAATCCACAGCCAAATGTATGAATCATGGTCTTGATCTCCGCGTTGGCCAAAACCTTGTCCATGGAAGCCTTCTCCACATTGAGAATCTTCCCCCGGATTGGAAGAATCGCTTGGGTGCGTCGGTTTCTCGCCGTCTTGGCGGAACCGCCCGCCGAATCTCCCTCTACTATAAACACTTCACACTCTTCCGGCTTGCGGCTCTCACAATTGGCCAGCTTCCCGTTGGTATCGATGGAAAATTTGGACTTACTGATGAGATTCGTCCGTGCCTTCTCTTCCGCTTTGCGAATCTTCGCCGATTTTTCGGCACAGGCCAGCACTTTTTTCAGTTCCTCGAGATTCCGGTCATAATAGAGCACCAGTTCCTCACCCAGAGCGTCGCTCACCGCCTTTCCGGCATCTGGATTATCCAGCTTCGTCTTCGTCTGCCCCTCAAAACGCGGGTCTTTATGCTTGATGGACAACACAGCCGTCAGTCCGTTGCGGACGTCCGCTCCGGTAAAATTATGGTCTTTTTCCTTCAAAATGCCCAGTTCTCTGGCGTATTGATTCATGACCGAGGTAAATTTAGTCTTAAAGCCGGTGATATGGGTTCCGCCCTCCATCGTACAGATATTATTGCAGAAGCCCAGCAAAGTTTCCTGAAACTCATCCGTATATTGAAAGGCAATCTCCACCTCGATATCTTCCATTTTTCTCTTAAAATAGACAATCTCGCCAACCAACGGTTTGTCCATATTTAAATCGCGCACATAAGCTTTCAGGCCGTCTTCCTCATGATAAACCCCCATCTCCTCCTCGCCGGGGCGTCGATTCTCAAAGGTAATCGTCAATCCGGGATTAAGATAAGCGGTCTCATGCAGGCGACTTTTTATGGATTTCGCTTTAAAATACGTCTTATCAAAAATCTCGCCATCCGGCAAAAAGGTGACTGTCGTTCCGGTCTGATTTTTCCTGCAGGTGCCAATCATCTCGACGGGTGCCACTGCCCGCCCTTTCTCATACATTTGCTGATAAACCTTGCCCTCCGACTGCACGCGGACCTCCAGCCATACGGAAAGGGCGTTCACCACAGAGGCGCCGACCCCGTGCAGGCCGCCGGATATCTTATAGCCTCCCGTCCCACACTTTCCTCCGGCGTGCAGCATGGTAAACACCATCTCTGCGGCAGGTATTCCCGTTTTTTCGTTAATTCCCACCGGAATGCCGCGTCCGTTATCGGAAATGGTAGCTGTCCCGTCCTCATCAAGAATCACACGGATTTCCGTGCAATAACCGGCCAGATGCTCATCCACCGAATTATCCACAATCTCGTAGATCAGATGATTCAGCCCTTTGGTCGATACACTTCCGATATACATTCCCGGGCGCTTGCGCACGGCTTCCAGTCCCTCAAGAACCGCTATACTGTTTGCATTATAAACTTCCTGACCCATGAAAAACCTCTTTTTTCCTGTTACATTTTCCTGGTTACATCTTCTTGGTTACATCTTCTTGCTATTTTTTAATTCATGGCACTGCTTGTCAATTTTTCACCGTTTCTCATCCCACAGCGATTGCTTTCGATACTTCCGATAGCTTCATGCCATTGGACGCCTTGAACAGCACCACATCTTCCGGATGAAGATGCTCCAAAAGATACGCTGTCATCTCCTCACGGCTTTCCAGATATTTTAACGCTTTCCGTTTAGGAGTTTTCGGCATTTGCTTTTCGTTTACAATTCTATGATCGCTTTTCATCTCACATCCGGTATGTTCTCTTTGCGTTTCGCGTTCTTCCGCATCCGCGATGCCGCGAAGAATCTCCCGCGACAGCTCACCGGTCACCACGACTTCATCGACATTTTGGGTGGCGATATATTCGCCCACCTCATAGTGATATTTTTTTTCATTTTCTCCCAATTCCAGCATGTCTCCGAGAACAGCAATCCGTCTGCCCTTCACCCCTTCCATGGAAGAGAGAACATGGATGGAAGCCCGCATGGAATCAGGACTCGCATTATACGCATCGTCAATCATCGTACATCGAGGGCAGGATACCAGCCGCTGCCGCTGTCCGTGAAATTCCGCCAGCTTTGCGGCAGCCTGTTCCAGATCAACGCCCATCTGATGGGCTACGCCAAGGGCGACCAAAGCATTGCGCACGTTATGCTCTCCCATGGTATTCAAAAGAACCGGCAGCCTGCGTTCAGCCACGCAAAAAGTAAAGGTTGTCTGCCCATTTACATTTTTTATATTCTCCGCACGATAATCACACTCTGCATTCAGTCCATAAAACAACGTCTTTTTATCCAGCTTGCCACGGTACGGCGTGAGGAATGGGTCATCCCCATTTAAAAACACCATGCCGTCATCTGTCAATCCTTTTATGATGTCCATTTTTTCCAGACAAATATTCTCCTGGGACTTCAATTGGGCGATATGGCTGACGCCAATGACCGTCACCACGGCGATGTTCGGGCGAATCATCTTCGTCAGCGTCTCAATCTGTCCCCGCTCACTCATACCGATCTCCAGAACAGCCGCCTCATGGTCCTTTGTCATATGCGACAAGGTCAAAGGCACGCCAATCTGACTATTCTGATTCCCCATCGTCTGAAAAACATTTTTCCCCGCCGACAAGGCCGTCGCGATCATCTCCCTGGTCGTCGTCTTCCCCACGCTGCCGGTCACCGCCACGACCGGAAGGGACAATCGATTCCGATAGAAGGTCTCCACCTGCTGCATGGCCTTCACCGTATCCTCCACCGCAATCCACGGCTTCTCGATCCCGGATTCTGTTGCCAGTCGCTCCCAGGGCTTATCCTGTACAATTCCCTCTGGCTGACGTCCCCATGCTTTGTCCTGATTTGCCATCCCATGTTCCGACGTAAAAGTGGCGCCATTTATCCGTAACGCACTCTCAATAAACCGGTGCGCATCCACCCTCTCCCCGATAATAGGCACGAAAATACTATCCTCACTCCCCACTCTCGAATCGATGGAAAAATCCCGAATCTCCTTCTGTTCATCTCCGCACAATAATGTACCGCCCGTTGCCTCCACGATATCCTTTATCGTCATATGTTCCATGTTAATCTCCATTCCGCCGCAAAGTTTCGCGGCTTAAACCATAATAAATTAATAAAACAAACATCCTTGTACCTTCTATGTATCTCTAATCTGTCTCGCGATAAAATTTCTTTCACACAAAAAGGATAAATACAAATGAATCCATGTAACCATCTGCATTTATCCTTTATGTTATTAAATTTCTGTAATAATCAAGCCTTACAACGATGCACTTTATGCTTAGGTTTCAATCCTGCTACTGTTCACGGGGTACGTGAACAGTAGCGATTTTGCCCTATTTTAAATGCGTCTAACGACGCAGGGGGGCAAAATCTGGTACTCTGAAGTGTATTGAGGCGTAACCTGACAGCAAGTGTCAGGTTCGCCGTGAATAGTAACTCAAACCTCTCTATACATACCGTAACATCCCTCCAAATATAAGATTTTCCATATTTCTACAAGGTATTATACAGCATATAATCTCAAATTGCTACACAAAAATGATTCGGAAAGTTATCTAATGATCAGGTGGTTACTATCCATGGGGTAGGGGATAACCTATGAGCAGATGGAAAGAATAAAATTACAGAATCAGATCGTATAGGAAGAGAAGCGTACAGACCAAAACAGCAAAATCACAGAATCAGTCCGTACAAAAAGGAAAGACGTACGGACCAAAACAGCAA
>JAJQDO010000127.1 GCA_021202175.1 Clostridiales bacterium
GAATGAAAGAGTGCTGACAAGCGGTCGCCTTTCTTATAAAATATTGTTGAGGGGGAAGCACACTACAACGCACGGTAGGAGGAGGCGTAGATTGCTTCCAGAGTTTAAAACAGTATAATAATCAGTGTTAGAACGGCCTTTCCAAGCACAAATGAGTGGCGCTTCGAGCCCGCACACTAAGGATTGTGTTGTCCAAATTATATGCTTCTTCTGTTTAAATTAAAAAGTTAAAGGCCCAAATCCTTCATTCGTTGCCTTGCGCTATCATCCCCAGCATCAATGGCTTTTTGTAACCAATATTTCGCTTTATCATGATCCTCTGGAACTATATTCACACCTTACTGCGGTCTCACAGAAAACCGGCGTCCCCATACCGGGAAATGGGGACGCCGGAGCTGCGTTTTGGTTTAGACCAGGAATATTATTTTTTCAAAATTGCGTCTGAAAAGCAGAGATACCCAGAATTATATGAACCATCATTTCCTGTAACGATTCTTAGTGTTGAGGCATTTGACACATCAACAGACAGCGAGATTGGAGCAGATTCTTCTGTGATAGAATCTACATAATATACCAGCTCATCATCGACATAAATAGAGATAAACATATCTTTCCCGTTTGTTGCTTCAGAAGGAACAAACACGGTCGCTGTAAATGTCGTATAGTTCTTATTCAAGTTATACAACGCGTATGCATCTCTGGATGCATCGAATTTAACGGTTCCATCGTAATAATTTCCCCAGCGATCTGTGATTGCTGTAGTGATTACTTCAATATTATCAGAGGCTATCACAACCAAATCTGTCAGCGGGACTGGTTTCTGTTCCTGTGTCGTTGTTTGCAACTCTTTCAGCGCTGTGCTGCCTGGCAGAACCTTCAGAGCCTGCTGGATAAGCTCCAATGCGCCGTCATAGTCATCTTGCGCCACAAGGTCGGCCACCAGTGATGCGATATATTCCTCATACTGGCTCTGGGCGGAACTTACCAGTGCCTGGAGGTCGCTGTCCTCCGGGGCATATTTCAGCGCGGCCTCCAGCAGATCGAAGGCCTCCTCGTAATCTCCCGCCGCAATGGCATCTGTGGCTTCACTCAATGCAGTAGACTTGATGGTTTCCACCAGTTCAGTCTTGCAAGCTTCCAGCAACTCGGTGAGCTCCTCGTCATCCGGCAACACGGCCAGGGCGGAATTCAGCAGACTGATGGCCGTTTCATATTCATCAACTGTGGAGGGCGACCCAACCTTTTCGATAATCTGCGCCCGGTAGTTTTCCGTGGCGCTTGCAATCTTGCTCTGTGCGTCCTCGTACCGCTCGGTGTCGGACTCGTCTACCTCCTGATAGGCATCCATTGCGGCCTCATAGTCCCCGGCTTCGTAATAAGATTCCGCCAGGTCGTATGCCTGTTTGGAGGCATATATGGTCTGGAGGCTTTCAAGCTGCATGATTGCATCTTCCGCCACATTCAGTGCGGTCATCTGGCTGACCGTTTACAGATAAGTGAGCGCCTCATCGTAGCTGATGGTTTCCCTTCCATAGACCACCACGATGTCAGACAGAGCAACTTACAGTAGCTGGGTCGCCAGCCATTTCTGAATTGAACTGTCACTGACGGACGTGAGATAGGTTGTCATCGCACTGTTATAATCCCCGTCCGAAAGGCTTTGGGATAGCTGACGAGCCGGTGAGGTGAAGAAGATAACTGTGCCGGCGGCAGCCGTCAGCGCCAGAACCAGCACGATTATCAGCAAGACAACTTTCACCTTCGATTTCTTACGGGGACGCTTTTGAACCGGGGCAGTCTGAGCATCGGCGGACGAAGCATCCTCTTGCTGAGGCAGGACTGGCTGAGACAAGACTAGCTGAGCATTTGCAGGCAGAACCTCCTCCTGCCGGGGCGGGGCGGCAAATGACGCTCCGCAGAAAGGACAAAATTTCACATTGTCCTTGATTTCGTTTCCACAATTGTCACAGAACATTTTTCATAACCTCTCTTTCCTCTCGGATTATTGTCCGGCTCTGCTTTTCTGCCTGATTTGAATTAAAATATAAGCAGAAAGGATTGTTACTGCGATAGAGAGCAGGGTGCTGAGAGGGGTGATCCAGCTCTCACTATAAAGTACAGAATTCACGCCTTTTATCAGGCTGCTGCCAAAGGATGAGGCATATAAGCCGCTTCCGTAAATGACGGAGTATAGAAGGCATTTAAGGCAAAAGCTGCGCCGATGGCCCAATCTACTGCCTCCGCAGAGCACAGCACCAAGCCAAAGAGATACGCAACATAGAAAATCGCCCGAAGAACCGAGTAAAACTTCAGGTAAGTAAGGGTGCTGACCACCTCTAATACAGGATAAAGGCGGCGGGTTTTACAGCCGAGATAAGGGAATTCCCATCAAGCAACCGCTTAAGCGCAGCTCGTATTTCAGACATAACAATTTTCTTCCTTTTCTTTTACATATTTAATTTTTCCTTGCGCCACATTCCGAACAGAACACAGCGCCAATATCCAGTTCAGCACCACAGTTGATACACCGAGAAGTGCCACCATCTGCCTGAGGCGCCGAAATCTGTTCAGAAGAAACGGGTTCGTTCCCGTTTGTTCCGGAGAAACTGTTTTCCGGTTGCTCCTGCTTTTTCTTCGCCCCGCAATTGGAGCAGAACAGAGCATCTTTGCTCATCTCTGCACCGCACTCACTGCATAGACCCTTCACTGTCTTCTCTGCTTCAATCACTGAGGGCTGCTCACCTGGCAAACGTGTTCCGCACTGCTGGCAGAAGAACATTCCTTTCTCCCATACAGCACCGCACCCCGGACAAACAACGGAAGATTCGGGAAGCAAACGCTGACCGCAGGAGGTGCAGAACGGAGCGTTTTTAGCAATGTAATTGCCACAGTTAGAGCATTTTACTAAACCGCGTAAGCGCTGTACCTCCTCATTCCATTCTTCGTTCTGAACCTTCATCTGGGCGAGGGAGGTTATATATCGGGCAAATTCTGCCTCAGCATCCGTTGCATGAACCTTGCAGTACAGCTCTCCACTTTCCAGGTAAAGCTGCTTAATCCGGTTGTTGTTTTCCGTGATTTTTTCGTTCAGTTTTGCGATATCCGCAAGATCCTTTGCTCTTTGGCCTGTTTCAGAAATAGTCCTGTTCACTCTGTCAAAAAAAGCCATCGTTATTCAGTCTCCTTTTAAAATTATATTTTCAAGCCATATACAGACTGTACCATCGCTATGGCTCAAATCGCGCCAGTCCCGCTGTAATAAAAAGTCGCAATATCGCGCATTGAACTAACATTACCATGTTTAGCTGCAAGCTCATACCGGCTTGCAACCTGTTCCATTGTTGTTGGCGCAACAAGATAAGGTTAATGGATTTTGGTAATGCCTGCAATGGACTCCCTCCAGAAAAATCCTATGAGGAGGCTGCCACAGTGCTCTGTAAACCGGGCCTGCAAAAACCTACAAAATGTAGTTGCAACATTCTGTATTTCTGGTTTGCAACTTTCTGCATTTCTATTTTACAACAAACAGTGAAGCGGCAGATGGAGGAAAAATCACATTCCCAGTAACAGCCCTTTGCAGTGTGTTACGATACGTTCCGCTACTATTATTATCCTACTGATATCCATCCGGGTCTTCGTTTGTTGCTTACAAATGTGGCGCATTTAGCAGGATTTTTGCACCGAAGCGCAGAAGAAGGAGCAGACAGAAAACATCCTACATACAACAAGCATATCAAGGACGCGATACTCTGCAAAACAAAAGAAAAGGTGCATCTCAACTGTTTAATTTGATTGATGATGCGCTTTTTTATTGCAAAAAGCTGTGCTTTGTTCCGTTTTGGGTATGTTTTCTTGCTGACCGCACCGTTACATAAGCCCTTATTTTTCCTTCTACTGTTATTTGAACCCTCTATGTATTATTATACAGCATTCTACGGATTTTGCAATATATGTGGTGCAAAAATCCTGCTAAATGCGCCACAATTTTGCTCCACTTCTTTCTGCTTTTGACGCAAACGCTCATTCCGCCACCCATCTTAGGAAGGTTTTGTGATGAACTTCCAAGAGCTTAGCGGCGGCTCTGGCGGAAATTTCCTTTGCCTCATACATTTTTTTCAGTTGGTAAAAGAGTTCCGTCCGTTCTTTAGCTGGCCGACCAAACCGAACTCCTTTCGCTTTTGCGGCTGCAATCCCTTCCCGTTGCCGCTGATGGTTGAACTCTCGCTCTGTCTGTGCAACGTAACTTAGTATCTGAAGCACAAGATCGGAGATAAAGATTCCCGTCAGATCCTTGTTCTTTTGCTTGGTATCCAGCAGAGGCATATCAAGCACAACGATAGCAGTCTGATGATCCTTTGTAATGACACGCCACTGATCGATGATTTCTTCATAGTCTCGTCCGAGCCTGTCGATGCTCTTTAAAACAAGAGTGTCGCCAGGCTCTATTATTTCAATCAACCTCTGGTAAGCTGGTCGATTAAAATCCTTTCCAGAAAGCTTGTCCATAAGGATATACCTGTCCTCTTCGCCAAATTCGTGCATGGCAATGAATTGTCGATCATCATTTTTATCTCTGGTGGATACCCGCACATAGCCATAAGTTGTGTTCATATTCGTGTCCTTCCATAAGTGGATTTTCTCATGCCAGTATATTTTACTGGAATTTTGGACACGATACTCTGCAAGCCTGTTATTTTTTCTCAGTCACCTCGATTTCATAGTTTTCGTTTTAGGCTCTTTATAATTAATTGAGAGAACAGGCGGACTCTTACACATAATTATACCGCTAAGGGCGGTATAATTCAACTAAAATCGGTAGTGAAATCGTGATAATTACCGCTCACACTTGTATAAAATATGCGTGAGGTGATTGCCATGAATGAACAGTACATCAGAGATCGAATAACAGAATTACGACTACAAAAAGGTGTTTCAGAATATAAAATGAGTCTGGATTTGGGGCATAGTAAAAGCTATATTCAAAGCATATCCTCCGGTAAGTCTCTGCCATCTATGCTAGAGTTCCTGTATATATGCGAATACCTCGGCGTGACGCCCAAGGAATTTTTTGATGATTCTCATACAAATCCAGCTTTGGTAAACCAGATTGATGAGTTGCTCCTTCAAATGGATAGAGACGATTTGGATGCCATTTTGAGTGTTGCATCCCGGTTAATCGCTATAAGAAACAACTCATAGCACTTCCTGCCACCATAATAAACACCCACCGTAGTTTTAGTGTGTTGGGCATTTTGTGCATCAAGATTGCTGTTGATTCCAATTTTGTGAAAGACTTCCAGTGAACCATCCTCCTATCAATTTCCTTTATCGCGCATATGCCATAATGTGGGCTTCCCAGAAAAAATTTGCGTATTCCCACACATGGGAACCTCTAATAACAGCAGATTATTTTCCCACTTTTGAGAAAAGATGCAAAAGTGGGAAAATAATCTGCTGTTATTAGAGGTTCCCTTATGTCTGTGGTCGCAGATGTAGCCATGAAATACCATGATGGGGATAGTGCGTTCTTCTTCAATTATGATAAAGGGATGAAGATTGCACAGTGTACTTATGAGACTAATCGAGCAAATTTTCCTCCGATTTGCGGCACGGAGCCGCTGTACCTGGATGAATATCCGATTCTCCTGACGATGATGGTAGATGTGCTTACGGGAATTGCCGCAAAAAAAGAGTTTATTTTCTTCCCCGATTTGTCGTCACTGCTTCCTGCAAAATCAAAAGAATCCCGCCGTATGAATCAAATAGGGCTTCGGTCATTGCTCGGTATTGCATACAATGATTGC
>JAJQDO010000076.1 GCA_021202175.1 Clostridiales bacterium
CTGACTCAATAGGTCGTATCTAATACCACACCATTCATTGCGAAAGAAAATCTGCCTTATCTTTTTGACCGTTTTTATCGGACGGATCGTTCCAGAAACTCCGAGACAGGAGGATACGGTCTGGGATTATCCATAGCGGCCTCCATCGTTGATTCCCATAAAGGGAAGATTGTTGCTTCTACAGAAGACGAAAAATCGTTGACGATCACCGCTACATTTCCCCTCGCCACGACATTTTCCGGGTGATGATTGGAGGGACTTTTTATTAAGATTAGGTTTTGAATTTTTGATCGATTATTTTCAATATGATGGCAATCGGCATGAATGGGTGTAATTCATAGGAACATTCATATGGTTGATATGAAATAAGTACGTAATAAAACATGAATTTAAATTTTTCGTTGTATTCAAAATAGAGATTTTGTCAGGCAAATCATAATATATATTTTTATAATCATGATTAGGGTGTCAAAAGGTCCTTATCATTGCAGGGAAAAGTTTATGAAGATATTGTGGTCAAAGATTTGGAAAATTAGCCAGCAAGGGAAATGTATGGCTCTTGACATTCTAATCAATCATAAAATGACGAAAGAAGGTGGCATGATTGACATTTGAAGAGTATTATGGGGACGAGTTGTTCCTTTTAAAAATGGCAGAGCAGCGTCTTTTGAACATCGTAAAAGAATACCCTTCTCAGGAAGTGATGGACGGAATTGAGCCAATCATGTACTGTAAATCGAGGATTAAAAGACCGGACAGTATGGTTCAGAAGCTGAAAAAGCAAGGACTTCCGACGGACAGTCGGACGGCTGTCTCCAAAATGCACGACGCGGTGGGGATTCGCATCATTTGCTCTTTTATCGACAATGTTTATGAAGTGGCGGACTGGCTCTGTGAAAGAGAAGATTACGCCGTTATCCAAAAAAAGGACTATATATCCTATCCTAAGCCCAACGGATACCGGAGCCTTCATCTGATCTTACAGTTTACTTCCGGACCGGAAAAGGACATGTATGCCGAGATCCAGCTGCGGACGATTGCCATTGATTTCTGGGCGGCCCTGGAACATCAGATGAAATACAAACAATATGTGGAGCATGAGAAGATCATCCGCGAGGAATTAAAGCATTGCGCCGATGATATCGCCTCCGTCGACATGTCCATGCAGACGATTCGCAATCTGATCGTGGATGGATGTTGGGAGTGATATATCGTTAAACTTCGTTCTTGCATAATCATACGACAGGTAGTATATTTGTAAATGCTAAGGAACTGTTCAGAATTAACTCTTTAACAGTTCTGAATGCGGATGGAAGGCGTGCTGTAAGGATATATATTCCCCACACATTTGCTTGGTTGAGATGCGATTTTATATTAGGAAGGTCTGCTTTTTATGAAAAGGACACGTTTGCCTGCCATAGGACAGCGGATGATCAAGTCTGCCGTGACAGTGCTCATTTGTATGATATTGTATGATTTGCTGGATGCGGGCACGGTGCCCTTTCAGGCATCCATCGCCGCAATGCTTTGTATTCAGCCTTATAGAGCGAAGTCCAGAGAGGCGGCTTTTCAGCGAGTGGCCGGGATATTGCTCGGGGCTGTGTGTGGGATTGCCGTTGATCTGCTATGGTTAGAAGTGCTCGCTCCCCTCGGTGCGGGCTCGCTGATTCAGGCGGTTGTCGTTTCTTTGGGAATCGTACTGACCCTGTATGCGGCGGTTCTGTTCCATCAGTCACCGGCTGCGTCCTATTCCTGCGTCATCTATCTTGGTATCGCCATGCAATTTACGACGTCAGATGAGCCGCTTCGATATGTGGGCGATCAGCTGACGGCCACTTTTTTTGGTCTTGCAGTAGGATTGCTGGTCAATGCCTGTCACTTGCCCCGGCGAAAAAGAAGGATGACACTTTTTCTAGTTGATCTTGAGAAATTGCTGCCCAATGACAACGGTAAGGTTACGGGCTACAGCCGTGTCGTCCTGAATAATCTGATCGAAGATGGATGTAATCTTTCCTTTACCACAGTAAAGACGCCGGGTTCTGTGTTGGAGTCGCTGGAAGGGATTCCTCTCCGGCAGCCCGTAATCTTAATGAACGGGACGGCCATCTATGACCCGGTGCGCCATGTGTTTTTGACAAAACAGGAGATGACGCATGATGATGCCGTTTTGATGCGTAATCTGCTTCGGGAATTGGGAACGGATAGTTTTCAGGCTTTAATGAGCGGTAATTCGGTGCTGATGTTCTACCAGAAACTGACAGCGGGAGAACAGGAGCTCTATGAGGCAACCAGCAGTTCCCCCTATCGCAGTTATATCTGTCATGAGCTGCCGGATGACGCGGAAGTGGCCTACCTGTTGGTATTAGATGAATCAGCAAAAGTTGCCGCAGTCAAGCTGGAGCTGGAGAAAAGAGGAATGGCAAAACGGTTCCGGCTGTATAACTATGATTCCCGGGATTTTCCCGGATATTCCTATCTGAAAATCTATCCTAAAGATGCCAAGCCGGAAAATATGCTGGATGCTCTGCGTACAGAGACAGGATTTTCCGATATTCAATGCATCGGAGACGGATTACAGGGTGAGCATATTGTGCATGCATTAAAGGCCGCATATGAACCTCCGGTATGGAAGAGACATTAAACCAGCTCCGATGCGGTACGGGACGATCAGTTCAAGGGATGTATGGAATCCTTTTATTATAGAAGAATCATGAAATCAATTTTGTTGCGGCACGTGACGGTGGTTTGAAAGACTGCATAAGAGTCATTTGTGTGAAAAAAATCCACATTCGGGAGAACTGGTCCTGCGAATGTGGACTTTTTTGTGTCGTTATTTCAAATCGGAGCGGATATCTGCTACACTGTCTCGCTCCACAAATTGGGTACATATCTGCGTCTTTACATTGATGCTGCTTCCGTTTTTTATCAGGTCAATCAGCCGCTTTACAGCCAGCTGTCCCATCTCATATTTATATACCTTAATCGTTGTCAGGCGTGGAGAGGAAATCTCGCAAAAAGGGAGGTCATCAAACCCGATTACAGAGATATCCTCGGGCACCCGGTATCCATATTCCCGAAAAGCCTTCATGCAGCCGAGAGCAATCATATCGTCATCGGCAAAGAAGGCGGTTGGCATCTTGGGCTTCTTTTCCAGATATTCTCTCATATCCTGGCATGCCCCGTCCATAGTTGTGCTTACCGTAAACACATACTGGTTATTTATCGGGATATGCGCTTCTGCAAGTGCTCGGCCAAAACCAGAATAGCGGGAAGAAAAAGCTTTGATGCGAAATCTTCCCCGCAGATAACCGATTTCCGTATGCCCTTTTTTGATTAGATATTGTACTGCATTTGCAGCGGAATCCGCATTGTTGATGAGAACTGCATTTGTCGGGAAATTGGAACTCCAGCAGTCCAGAAGAACCATCGGACAGCTGGCATTCATAAACAAAGGAAACTCATCGTCCAAGATCTCCGTTCCCAGCAGGATGACGGCGGAGCTTGCATCACCTAAAATCGCCCGGGCCTGCTCCCTGTATCCCGGATCATCACGGTTGATATTACACATCACCATCTCATAGCCCGAAGCCCTGCATTCTGCCTCCACACCGCCAAGCAATACGGAAAAGAAAGGAGAGTCATCAATGATCAGGCCATTGCGCTTATAAATCACCAGCTTAATTTTCAATATCTTATTTTCTGAAATATAACCAATCTCCTTAGCCACCTGAAATATCCGTTCTGCTGTTTTCTGATTTACGCCTTTCCTATGATTTAAGGCATTGGAGATTGTTGCAGGGGAATATCCGGTGATCTCACTGATCTGTCTTATATTTGCTTTCATTTACATATGTTCACTCCTTGGGATATATTGCTTTTATTTATATATGTTCGCTTTGTAGGATATAATGGTTTTCATTTATATATGTTCGATTGTTGGATGTATTGATTCTTATTTGTATTTGTTAGATTCAGGTGCGTCATTTTAATTGTTTTTAATTTTATTATAAATTTTTTATATAAAAATTTCAAACTATTTTTGATTTGATTCTATGTTGAGCCTTGGGTATTCGATTCTCATGAATGAGATTTACGGGAAACTGGATAATAAGGGATTGCATCCCTATTTCGGTTTTATCCACAGTGACAGAGAAAAGCATCCTACGTTTGCTAGCGATATGTTTTCCTTAAAAATTATATCAATAAAGACCGCAAAGCATGTCATCTGGAGCACTGGTTCCCAATTAAACAGGACCGGGAAATGAAGGAGTATGAATATCTCCTTGCGATGCAGACCAAACTTTGGAAAAAGCAGTATGGTGATTTTATCAAAGATTTGACACCGATTTTCTTTTCTCTGTCCGAAAAGGTATTGAAACAGTGTGGTGGGCTGTGTTTTAAGGATATCGGAAACCAGGACAAGAAGGGTGTCTGGAAATTAAACAAGGCCAAGCTGATTAATTTGAAAATTCATACGAAATATGACCTGAAAGACAGGTCATTTATTTCATCATTGAATATTTTAGAAATATTAGATACACTTTGTATAAACCAGGAAGTCATGAGCTTGATGCATAAGATTCGGGATGTTGAAGAAGAAGTGCGTAATCTGGCTGCTCATCAGATTGTCGGCGTCACGGATGCATGGATAAAGCGCAAGACAAAACTGGAACCGGAAGAAATCATGGATTTGCTTTTTCAATTGGCTGAATGCGCTGGCCTTCACATTTCAAAACGAAACAGGGATATTTACAATCAGATGAATAAAGAATTGATAGATAAATTATAAAGCATATAGTTATTTCGGGCAGTATTATTAAAAGTATAGGCAGGCTATGGTATGCTTATTGAGTCGCGCAATGTTCGAAAAATTGAAATTAAAAAGTGCAATCGAGAATTACAAACAGGATTTTATCCATACTTCTTCCAGATGATATACATTTTTGTTTCCAGTTTTGGAGACAGGGGCCGAAAGCACAGGCCACTCTCCAGACTGACATCAGCCAGACGGTCAAAGACCAGAAGACATCCTAATTCCTCTCTGACAAAAACAGAGCCATTATAAAACAGGTTGACAGTTCCGACTATGTTCAGCTGATCGACCGTCTCCCCGCACCACCTCGGAAGATCTGCACGAATGGACTGTGACGAAGTGATAAGCGGGACATCCTGCAAATCTTCCGGACAGATTACTGTCTTCTGTGCCAGGGGATTGTCCATCCGCATCAAAAGTCCCCAGGTATCGCCGCCCGGCAGGGAAAGATAATTGTATTTCGACAGGTCAGGTGGTTCAACAATGACAGCGAAATCCGACAGCCCCTGTTCCAGATCATTCACAACCACACGGGTGTCTCCGCTGGTGATGTGAAACCGCAGCCCCGGATATTGTAAACGGAATTCCTTAATCACGCTGGCCAGGTGGTGAATCAGCCGGGATTCAGCGCAGCCGATTCGCACATCGCCTCCTGTCATGTCATTCAGAGACTGAAACTCTCCTATGGTCTTGTCAGCCATGTCCAGAATGTCTTCTGCCCGTTTGCGCAGCAAAATCCCTTCCCCGGTCAGATGCACGTTATAATTTCCCCGCACAAATAGCTTACATCCCAGTTCAGCCTCCAGCTCCTTGAGCTGTTTCGATAAAGTAGGCTGAGAAATATGCAGCGCTCTGGCTGCACCGGTAATGCTGCCTTCTCTGGCGACCTCTATAAAATAACGTAAAACCCGCAATTCCATAATACATCCTTCATGTTCTGATTATGTTTTGATTCGATTGCCCCAGGCTTTCATTATATCGCGACCAGAT
>JAJQDO010000223.1 GCA_021202175.1 Clostridiales bacterium
CCGAAGGTGACGACTAAAACCAGGATAGAGAGTTAATTTTGCTTGGAAGTTCACAATTATAAGAGATATGCACAAAGATAACCCCATCATAAACACTTAGACGCTCACTATCATCGTATCCCTCATCTTCATAACAAATGTTTTTCTTACTTTTGCACGACATATTAGTCAATCTCCCGTCTGCTATCAATTTTATCCTTGTGGAAAGGCTTTATTAATAAGCTCTATCACAATATCCTTGATACTATGTACTATCTCAATGATGACCTCATCACTGAGATTAATCTGTTGATTTTCCATTGAAAATATCCTCCTCATTCTCATATTTGCGCAATTCTTCTTCCAGGCGTGCCTTGCGCTTTTTTATTTCAGATGGAGATCGGAATTCGCTTTCTTCCGCACGTTTTACCGCCATTCTGTATTTGGTCAAATTCCTATTTTTTTCAATCTTTAGTGGATCTGTCCTCCTCTCTTCATTTCGTTTAATCTTCGCTCCTATTTCCTTGCAAGATTTCGTAGGATTTTGCGGAGACGGAGTGGAACAATAAATGGCATCATTTCGCTTGTCCGGAATGAAATATCTTCCACAGTTTGAACAAATCTTGATAACTGTATGCTCCTTTATCATACGACAGTATTCAAACACCAAAAGCTGTAGCAGTCCGGTTATCTGATAGGTCTCCACGCTTTTTCCATCCTTCGTTTTTCGGACACTGCATTTACGAGTATAATAACAGTACAATTTATCCGCATACTCCTTAAAGACTACTACTATCTCCTTTTGTAATGGGTCCGCTGAACCGCTAAAATCTGTTGCCAACGCATCAAAGAATACACAAAAATCCTGTACATCCTGGTGATACATTTCATACACTGCCATCATGAAATCACCAACAGTTGAATACTCATCTTTCTCTGCTTCACAAAGCTGATTTGAAATAGCATTACTAAAACTGCTGCGGAACAGTTCTGTAGCAACAGGTCGCTCCTCATCCTCAACCGTTCCATAAAGCCATTTAAAAGCTTCAGTGATGCTCTCAGAAGAGACACCTTCTGATTTACCTAAAGCTGAAGCATATTTTGTACTTTCTCCGTCAAAAGATATATAACCTCATCGCTTATGATTTCAAAAAGCATACCGCCATTTCCATAATACCGGTATGTTCCATCCGCGAAGAATACAACATTCCTAAAGTTCTTCTTATTTTCATAATAAATACCGATTTCAGAAGCTATCTTCATTCTCAACACCTCACCAAGTTATTAAGCAGGCCTCGCTTGATGAAGATTATAGCATTTCGTTTGAGTTTTTCAATGCTTTCAGATGTTTCAATGTTAGGCATCGTTAATCCCTGATTTTTAAATACCTGTCCTGTAAATCTCGCGTATTTTTTATCCGCTCAAAACGCCTCCTTTTCTCCAGTGGAAAGTGAAGGTGGATTACCACCTACCACAATCCAAAGGAGACAATCCATGACTGACGAGCAAAAACTCAGAATCAATGACATGCGCATCAACGGTCGCAGCTATGCGGAGATTGCAAACGAGCTTGGAATATCAAGAGAAACTATCAAAAAGCAGTGCCAGCGACATCCAGTAGCTGCCGAGAACACTTCTGCTCCCACTGCTACTGCTTCTTCTGATTCCCTGCGCTGCAAATTCTGCGGGGCAAATATTCCAACCGTTCATGGCAGGAAGCAGCCACAGTTTTGCTCCACGAGATGCCGCAGAGCCTGGTGGAAAGCCCACCCAGACAGCGGAATACGAAAAGCATATTACACTATCGTCTGTGCAGGATGCGGTCAGGAATTTCAATCCTACGGCAATGCTGGTCGAAAGTACTGCTCGCATGACTGCTATATCCGCAGCCGTTTCAAAGGTGGTGATTCAGATGAATAATGAGCAATATGAAGTGGAAAAGGACTACCAGGCATCCATGCTTTGCTTTAGGCAAATGCTTGAAAGCGGCAAAATCACGCAGGAGGAATACGAGCAAATTGATACAATTCTGCTCAATAAATACCGGCCATTATTGGGCAGTTTATGCTCCGACATCCGCTTGACTTAATTGCCTTTCAGAGTGATGTATAGTAGCGGAAAGGAAGTGATTTTTTATGCGGAAAATAACCAAAATCGAACCCGCCATACCTAAGATTCCGGAGAGAAAAAAGGTTGCTGCCTATGCCCGGGGTTCAATGGAAACGGAGTGGCTTAACCACTCGCTTTCGGCACAAATCAGCTACTACAGTAGCCTTATCCAGAATAATCCCGACTGGCAATACGTCGGTGTTTACGCAGACAGCTTTGTTACCGGAACAAGCACCAAGCAAAGGAAGGAATTCCTGCGCCTCATCGAAGACTGTGAAAAAGGGAAAATTGACATCGTTCTCTGCAAGTCGATTTCGAGATTCGCCAGAAATACCGTAGACCTGCTGGAGACCGTAAGACATTTAAAGGAGCTCGGCGTGGAGGTGCGGTTTGAGAAAGAGAACATCTGGACCTTTGACGGCAAGGGCGAGCTGCTGATTACTATCATGTCCTCACTGGCGCAGGAGGAATCCCGTTCTATTTCTGAAAACTGCACATGGGGACAGAGAAAGCGCTTTGCTGATGGAAAAGTCACTGTACCTTTTGGGCACTTTCTTGGTTACGACAAAGGCCCGGACGGTAACCTCGTGGTAAATGAGGAACAGGCCACAATTGTCCGCAGAATTTACAAGCTCTTCCTTGACGGGAAAACTCCAGCCTGCATCGCTACACTTCTGTCAAAGGAAGGTGTCAAAGCTCCGGCAGGCAAGGATGTATGGAGTGCTTCCACTGTGAGGAGCATACTCTCGAATGAAAAATACAAGGGTGATGCTCTTTTACAAAAAAGCTTTACTACGGATTTCTTAACGAAGAAAAGCAAAATAAACGAGGGCGAAGTTCCACAGTATTATGTGGAGGGCAATCATGAAGCCATAATTGCACCTGATACCTTCAATCTTGTTCAGAAGGAGCTTGCGAGACGCAATATCGGCAAGAACCGGCACAGCGGTCTTCACATCTTCTCCAGCAAAATCAAATGCGGCGAGTGTGGGAGCTGGTACGGCTCAAAGGTTTGGCACTCCAATGACAAATACCGTCGGGTAGTCTGGCAGTGCAATCACAAATTTGACGGCGATAGTAAGTGCAGCACTCCCCATCTTACAGAAAACGTCATCATGGCTAGCTTCGTATCCGCCGCCAACAGGCTGCTGGAAAACAAAGCTTCAATTGACGAAGATATCAAATTAATTAAGAACAGCGTGTACGACATGACTGACCTTTCTGCAGAACAAGCGCGGCTGACAGATGAGCTGACGCTGGTCGCAGAGCTGGTGCAGCAGGCCATAAGAGAAAATTCGACGACTGCGCTCGACCAGACCGAATACCAGAAGCGCTATGACGCCCTATCCGAACGTTACAACCATACAAAGGAACAGCTTGACGCCGTCACTGACGAAATCGACCAGAAAGAGCTTGCGAAAGCCACCCTCGGCGAATTCCAGAAAGCTCTCCGCTCTCAAGAAGAGCTTCTGAACAAATTCGACGAGGAAGCCTGGTACGCGCTGGTCGATTATGCCACGGTTTACAGCATGGATGACATTCGATTTACATTAAGGACGGGACGGAAATTAAAGCGTAAATAATCAATATCCTCTACATTTCGTGCAAAAAGCCTCCTTGCCAGTATGAAGCCAGCAAGTGAGGCTTTTTATTTTTAAAATTCAAAAGGGAGCCAGCAGAACCGACTCCCTCAAGTGTGCGTCCGCAAACACACACCCCAATTGATATGTATACTATACCACTACCCGGCAGAATATGCAAGCATCAAATGAAATTTTTTAAAATCATCATTCGTGATGCCAGATCCGGGTGAATAACAATCGCGGCAACCACCGGATTAACAGATGCTCTGTATTCGTCCGTGATTTTCTCGAAGGAGCGTACAAACGACTTTATCTCTGTCTTGGGTACCTTCAAAAGCTTTAAATAATAGCACATCAGGAGAACATAATCCCCTATTGTTTTGAAATTCACGTACGGAAGACCTATTTCAATTTCCAAGCACTGCTTCATTGCCTTTGAAGGATCAATATTGCGGAATCTGGTGTCAAATATTACCGCATTATGTGCAATCGCATTCCTTAAATCCTTCAAAGTATAGATGTACTTATATATCAACTGCCTGTCTGTATCACAAGCCAGATTCAATCCGATTCTTCTTGAAATGTCATCTCTCACATCGTATGTTAAACAAGATAACAAATATCCGAAATCACCCATAGTCATAATCTCAAATAATGCCCAGATTGGCACTCCCGAATAGCCGACGTTATTATAAAAGTGCGTAATTTTGGGATTATTCTTTTTGTATGCATAGGCCAGATTGGACTGTATTGAATTCTGAAGATTCAACTTATTCTGCTGCAGCCTTTTCTTTTGCTCCTGTGTAGAGTTCGCAGGCGCATTACGATATCCACTGACGACGTTGTCATACATTGCCTGGATGCTTTCAGAGTTCGCCTTTGCAAGAATACCTTCCAAAGCAATATTCTTCACTGCGGTTTCAATGAACATCATTTTGCTATAAAACAATGATTTTAACGCCGTATCATATTGGATTGTTGCATACACTTCCTTATATGATGTAAACGGCAAACGTGTTCCTGCGTTCTTAAAAAACCGATATCCCTTATATCCGTGATAATAGCCAGTATTAATAAGCTGACGCTTTTGAGCGCTTCCTGAAATGTCTATACCACTATCTCGAAGATGTCGCATAAGCGCATCCGTTGATTTATAACTCATAAAATACCTCCACCAATCATTATAAGGGAATTGTAGCACTTAACAATCAACATTTCAATGCCTATAATGATCAGAAGATTCTGTTTTTACGTCAAAACAGGCTATCGCCAAAATGTCCCCACTTCTTTATATTTGTCCCCACCCTCGGAGATTTTGTCCCCATCTGAAATCACGCACATAAGCTATCACCAGATTGTATTAAAAGTTGGGTGGAGATTTCGATCTTGCCATCAAGCGCATCCTGCACCATCTGGTTGAATCCGTCTCTTTTTCGTGTGGATGTAGCTGATACCCCTTCATCGCTATACATCCCAACGTACTCCAAATCTTCTCGGCCCGTGATGTATTCCTTGTAATGTCTCATCTGGTTGTCAAAACTGGATTCCTGTTCTTCTTTTTCCGTAGAAACTCTGGCATATCCACAAGCCCTTCGTTTCACTAGGACATGAATCGTCCCTGCCATCCTACCTTTTGGCATTGCCGGAATCTTGGTTATTTTCTTACAGCCATTGTCCGTATTGTTCAGGCGAATTGGAAGAAGAACCAACGGAAGAACTTTATAAGAATTGCCCTAATTGTGGTGGCATCATGTATTGGTATTGTTTCTGGGGATGTTCCAATTGTGGACACGAAATCTATTCTGATGTGGAGGAGAACGATGGCATCATATCATTCTGACTTTTTCAAATGAAATTCTTCCTCGGCTAATTCGAGACGTTTCTGAATCTGCTCTTCCGTAGGCAGTTGTTTCTTGATTTCTTCAATTTAGATATTATCATATGACGCAACACCCATTGGTATCTGAATCCCCTGAAACGCCCATTGCACTTCCGTTAGATCTTTATCTTTGCAAATTTAACAAACCTATCGTTGGATTCTCATCCGGCGTTTTGATCAATTCATTTACCGCATTTACATAAAAATTTAGTTTCCCGGCAAATTCTGGCTCAA
>JAJQDO010000335.1 GCA_021202175.1 Clostridiales bacterium
GCCTTCTTGCAAAAGGCCGGGCAGGGAGAGTTCTGTTTTGTGGAGGATCAGCATCTAAGGCTTTTTATAAACCGGATTGAGACGCTTTATCTTTTTAAATGGAATCGAGCATATCCGGCAGACTTCTATTTTGACATCGATTTAAGCGATCCGCGGTGGAAATTGATAAAGACCGAAGAGTTTTCGGGTAAATCACATCAGATTATCACTTTGGAGGAATATACGAATGAGAAAATATAAACATATGCTGCTTCCGTTTTTGTTGATGGGTATGTTGCTGCTTTCCGGCTGTGGGGCGACATCGAATCAGCAGGAATCTGTGACAGGGCGGGTGTCAAATCTTGGCCAGTCGGTATCGGAATACGTGCTGGATTCCACAGATTCTGGAGAAGAAGCAGCAGATGATGCTTCGGGTACCGCATCGGCCGTATCCTTTGACCTAAGCGACATACCAGAATATACGGGTTCTCCTTACGTGGTCATTGACGATAACGTTCCGGATTTTGACGAGGAAGACATGACAACCGATTCTTTTGAGACTTATGCGGAATTAGATTCACTGGGACGGTGTGGCGTGGCCTACGCCTGTATCGGTACGGATCTGATGCCCACAGAAGCGCGCGGCTCGATCAGTGAGGTAAAACCTACCGGATGGCATTCGGTACAATATGACATCGTAGAAGGAAAATCTCTCTACAACCGCTGCCATCTGATCGGCTATCAGCTGACGGCGGAAAATGCCAACAAGAATAATCTGATCACCGGAACTCGCTATCTCAACGTTGACGGTATGCTGCCTTTTGAAAATATGGTGGCGGATTACATTGAGGAGACGGATTATCACGTGTTATATCGTGTGACGCCCGTATTTGATGACGATAACCTGGTCGCCAGCGGCGTACAGATGGAAGCCATGTCTGTGGAAGATGAAGGAGAAGAAATCCTGTTTAATGTATACTGCTATAATGTGCAGCCCGGTATTGTCATAGACTATGCAACCGGCGGCAGCTGGGAGGATGACGAATATTCTGCAGCAGATGCGGAGTCGGGGGAGAACGCGGACGAAGATTCTGGTGAGGTGATGACTTATATTTTAAATACCTCTCCGAGCAGTATGAAGTTTCATCTTCCGACCTGCTCCAGCGTGGATAAAATGAGCGAAGCGAACAAAAAGGAAGTGACGACGGACCGCCAGACGCTGATCGATGAGGGCTACAGTCCCTGTGGAAACTGCAACCCATAATACGTATCTTTTTTCATTTGCAGCGTAATTTTTTCGGCATAATCATAATATGGTTATATTCATGGAGTAATTTAAGTGCTGGGTATTATAAAAAGTTAAGAATATGAAAAGTCCGGTGTTTTGGGTGCTATAGATGCTCGGAAATATAATCGCCCGGAGCCATGAAATTATTATATGACCCTGGTATTACAATGAATTTATAAACATTTTATGCTTTTAAGATAGCATTTTAATTCCCATATACAATAAAATAGCATCGGAATATAATTTCAGTAATCTGTCAAATCAATGCATTTTATAACGACAGGATGATTTATTATTCGCGCTGTTATAAACAGGAATGATCAGGCACTTGCACATAAAAGTGAACAGGAAAAATCAGACGTTTACACATAAATATGGACAGGAATGAACGAACACTTATACTTATACATATATGTGAAAAGGAATGATCAGGCGGACACACGGATGTTAATAGCACTATGAGATTACGCATCGCAAAGAGAGATAATCCAGAAACATTTAACGACAGGAAATGGTGAAAACACAGTATGAGAAAACAAGATCACATCAAATTGGCCAGATTTTGGATAAAAAATGCGGAAAGGCCTATTCCACGCCTTTGTCAGCTGGCCTTTATCTACGGTAGCTTTGAACCGGATATCAATGCATTGACCTATTTGCACGGCTTTCTGAAATATCAGAAATTTCATGGACATAATTACAAAAATGTAGTGCCGATTATCATGAGGATGCTCGACCATAATATGGGTAAGCCGCTTTCCATTCGGCGATGGTACCGCTGGGGGAAATGTTTTCACTATATCGCGGACATTTTTACCTTTCCTCACAATGAGATCTACCAGGGAAGCCTGCGGGAACATATAGAATACGAAGAAGAATTAGGGCTATACTGGGATGTCAGACTAAGTACCTGTCATACCAGGCTTTCTGCTTTTTCTGCTGATGCAGAGGCTCTGAAATCTTATTTGATGGAGCTGCACCAGATTTATCTTTCAGATTCCCATGGTCTGCACCAGGATTGTAATTATATTCTGGCTGCGACGCAGATGATGATGGAGGCGTGCCTGTCTTGCGATATGGAAGCAGACCCTTATTTACAGGAAGAAGAGTCACTGTTTCCTGGACTTGATATGCCACTGTTTCCAGAGTTTGATATGTCACTGTTTCCAGAAGAGGGCTGGCTGTATGCTGAAAATGTGGAATTAATAGAAAAGATGGCACTTGAAAGAGTTAAGGTTCATTCGCCTATGTTAAAATGATGAAGAGATAGAAATTAGGACTGCTTGTTCGCTTTGTTTAGAACAAGCAGTCTTTTACATTATAAATTGGTAAATCATAAAATCAAATGAATCACAAATTAGTAAAACATACATTAGTAAATCGTAAATTAGCAATTGATTAAAAACTGGAATGATGGTAAAATTTTGGTATTGTTTTGTGCCTGCCAATAAATCAATCATAGTGCGCGGTATTGCTGATCTGGCGTATAAACGAATTGAGCCACATCTTTCCAATTATATGGGCAAAGTATTTGAAGATATTTGCAGGCAATACCTTTGGAAACTCCTTTTGAAAGAAAAATCACCGGTAGAGTTTGGCAATCTGGGTCGATGGTGGGGAACCGACCCATCTACGCGCTGTCAGATGGAGATTGACATTATGGGGGAGCAGGACAAGGACACGGCATTCTTCGCTGAATGTAAGTGGACGACAGAAAGGGTAGACTTAAATGTTTTGGAAACGTTGGCTTATCGGAGCAAATTGTTCCATTATAATAATACACATTTATATCTATTTGCAAAAAATGGCTTTACAAAGGGCTGCGAAGAAGCGGCGACTAAAATGGGGAATGTTTCACTGGTTACCTATGATGATATATTGGATTGTTTGTTGTAGTCATGTAATGCATCGTTGGCTTAATGCATTGTCAGTTGAGGAAGAGGAGTTTGCGTGAAGCATAAGGAGGGATACGATGTTTGACAAGTCTCGTTTGAGAGAGGCATTGGTAAAATACAAGATGGATTTTGCCACTACTCAGTGGAAAAATGAACAGTATAAGTGGGAGACTATACAGCATTTTCAGGACAACTGGGATGTCAATGCTGCGGATTTTGCAGATATGCTTTCACGGTCATTGTCTAAGACCTATAATCTGCTGGCATCTGCAAACAACTTTCCGGCGAGGATGATTACGGGATTTGCCAAGACAGCGCCGGAAGAAGTTCGTGCAATGTTTATTGGTTTGTTCGATGAAAGTGTGGATGTGATTGAGCGCATCATGGCGTTTAAGAATAATTCTTCTATACTGCTCGAAAAGTATGGCAATGGGGCACGGCAGCATTATCAGTATGAGAATGCTATCAGCACTTATCTGTGGCTTCGCTATCCTGATAAATATTATATTTACAAATACAGTGAGGTTAAAACTGTAGCCGATGAACTCGGCAGTGATTACCGATTCAAAAAGGGTGCTTATACGGAAAACCTCAGAAATTTCTATAGCCTTTATGATGAAATCTGTGAGTATATACGCACAGATACAGAGCTGATCAGCCTGTTTAAAACACAGCTTACAGGCACCTGCTACCCGGATCCGGAGTATAAGACCCTGACTGTTGATGTTGGATTTTACATCAGCCGTTATTATTCGCAGAAAGAATCTGCAGCACCGCAGGAGTGGTTCCCGAATGATTACTCGCCGGAAATCACAACGGATACCTGGGTAGAGCTTTTGCATGATTCCGAGGTGTTTACAGACAGTAGTCTGGAAATCATGAAACGCTTGAAGGATTATGGAGGACAGGCCACCTGCAGCCAGCTTGCCACAAAATATGGAGAGTCACATAATTTCTATAATAGTGGATCTACGGCGTTGGCTCGCCGCGTGGCAGACAAAACAGGCTGCCCTGTTCTATCCACGGAAGATGACAGCATAAAATGGTGGCCGATATTGTATGTTGGAAGAAATGCTGACAGGAATGATGAGGGTGTATTTATTTGGAAACTGCGCGATGAACTAGCGGCTGCTTTGGACAGATTTGACCTATCCAATGTCGATTTGTACGTCACCACGGCAAATGATTCGGATTGCAGATACTGGTGGCTGAATGCCAATCCGAAGATCTGGAGTTTTGCCGATCTGAAAGTTGGAGAGGCACAGTCATACACTCTTTATAATGATAACGGAAATAAAAGACGAATTTTTCAACATTTTCTCAGTGTTAAAGCTGGAGATATGGTGATTGGTTATGAATCCAATCCGGTCAAGCAGATTGTTGCTCTCTGCAAGATTACAGCGGAGCAGGACGGTGAGAAAATCCAGTTTGAAAAGGTAGAGAGCCTGGCTTCTCCCATCGACTATGCTACATTAAAAAGCATTCCTGAACTGGAGAAAATGGAGTTCTTTACCAATCCGAATGGCAGCTTATTCAGTCTGACAAAGGGTGAGTATGATTTCCTCATGGATTTAATTCGTGATGAAAATCCGCTGATTGTCGAACAGAGTGTGCAGAAATATGATAAAGAGGACTTCCTGAGCCAGGTCTTTATGTCCGAGCAGAGACATGATATGCTTGTGGCAGTGCTAAAAAACAAGAAGAATATCATTTTGCAGGGCGCACCGGGTGTCGGTAAGACATTCGCAGCTATGAGACTGGCTTATTCTATCATGGGAGAAAAGGATGATACTCGCATTGAATTCGTTCAGTTCCACCAGAATTATTCTTATGAAGATTTCATGATGGGCTATAAGCCGTCAGAAGATGGGTTTGAACTGAAGACCGGCATTTTCTATCGCTTTTGCCAGAAGGCTGCAAATCAGCCGGGAAAGGATTTCTTCTTTATCATTGATGAAATCAATCGTGGTAATATGAGCAAGATTTTCGGCGAACTGCTGATGCTGATTGAAAACGACTATCGTGGCACAAAAACAACGCTGGCTTATAACGGAATCTCTTTTTCTGTACCTGTAAATCTCTACATCATTGGCATGATGAACACAGCGGACAGAAGCCTTGCCATGATTGACTATGCCCTCCGCCGTAGATTCAGTTTTTTTGAAATGAAGCCTGGTTTTGATTCAAAGGGATTTGTCCAGTATCAGAATGAACTGAATAATGAAACCTTCAACCAGCTTATTGAGAAAATCAAAGAGCTGAATAAGGAGATTGCAAGCGACAGGTCTCTGGGAAAAGGCTTTTGTATCGGCCACAGCTATTTCAGCAACTGGAAAGAATGCACGGATGAAAAGATGCTGGCCACCCTCGATTTTGATATCATTCCGATGTTGGATGAATATTGGTTTGACGATACAGCAAAGTTGCAGCGCTGGAGCAATATCCTGCACGGGGTATTTCAATGAAGCAGAATAAGAATATCCTGATAAAAAACATATATTATATGCTGTCCTATGC
>JAJQDO010000122.1:0-21523 GCA_021202175.1 Clostridiales bacterium
ACAAAAAAAAGCCAGATATCCCATAAACAATAGAGCAAAAGCTGCTCTGGAATCTGTGAATTTGTAGATTACATAATTTAAAAATTCCAATAAGATAAAATATTGTATCTTAAACTTATCCTTCAATAAATACAGCGTCAGTATCGAAAAATAAAAAAAACAGCTGGAAAGATGCGTGGGGTAATAAAATCCCAGGGAATATCGATTCCGTCCCGTAAAGACATATAGCCAATTTGGTATGACTCCTGTCAGCGAAAGAAAAATCGTAACCGTAATCCCTGCCAACATAAACTTCTGGCAAAACGACAGGATTCTGTCAAAATCCAAATTATGTACTCCGATCACAAACAAGAACATACAGACGAGGTTATTATCTCCTGCCGTTATTCCGGCCACGGCAAAAAGAGCTGCCGCCACGATCATCCATAGGATTTCCCGAAGCGTGTATCCATCCCTCACAATCTTAACCGTTACTAAAATATAACCCAAATAGCGTATGACCTTCATGGAAAGAGTGTAAAATCGTTCATCCACAATCGCGGCGATGGTCGTCAGCGATACAAATAGAGCAAATGCAAGACAAAAATATGCCGCCTCAAATAAAACATAGGACGTCGTCAATTTGGACGCCTTCCTTTTTGCATGTACAAAGTCCTTCTCTTTCTTCACCAGACCACCTGCCCCTCTTAACCTCACGACATCTCAATCTCATGAGGTCCTGCCCATATCTTAACCTCATGATATCTCAATCTCATGAGATCCTGCCCGTATCATAACCTCATGACATCTCGATCTCATGATATCCTGCCCGTAATGTATTTTATGCTGTAAAGGCAATACAATCCGAACGCGCTCTTCCTGTGAACGAATCCCACGATTCGCCGTTGATGCCGCAATAATTTTTGCGGTCTAACCTTTTTTTGCCGCTACAACATAAGTTTCCTCGCGCATCAGCCGTTTTAATTTCCTCAACCGCACAGGAAGCTTATCCGGATTTTTCCTGCTGAAAAAATATAATCGCAGCATTTCCTCAAACCGCCGTATCACGAGCGCGTAATACGCTTCATCCCATCTGCCGTCCGGCGCATAGATGGACAGAAATTTCTCAAAAGCGCGGAAGATTCTTTTGCTGATATCAACGGAATTGGGCTTATAGCTTTTCGTGATGGAGGTTTCAACCACGACATAATTATACACCGGTTTCCTGATATACGTGATGCTTTTCATGTTTGCGTAAACATATGCCGTATATAAAATATCATCATACAATCCGAGCAGGCTGACATCAAACCGGATATCATTTTCAACCAGCAGACTGCGCTTTACCGCTTTATTCCAGGGTCCTCCATAAGCTATGGTCGAACCCTCCGGCGGATTAGGACAGTATGTCTGATACAGATCCGTCATCACAAGACGATTCAGATGCGCTTTATCCCGGTAAGTAAATTCCGACGCAAAAAACTGATTATATATAATCTCATGACCCTTTATGCGATAAATATCGGCAACAACGACATCGACGTTTTCTTTTTCACCGGCATCATACAACGCTTCACACGCATCGCGTTCCATCCAGTCATCCGAGTCACAAAAAAGGACCCATTCGCCCGTCGTCAGAGCCAGCCCGTCATTGCGCGCAGCACTGACGCCGCCATTCTTTTTATGAATTACCCGAATCCCGCTATCCGATGCGGCATATTCATCACAAATAGCCGGGCATCCATCCGGACTGCCATCATCTACCAAAATAATCTCAATGTCTTTCAAAGTCTGATTAACCAAACTTTCAATACACCGTATCAAATATTGTTCCACATTATAAATCGGAACAATTATACTAAATTTGGGCATATCTATTATCTCCAGTTCTTTATGAGCAGTACCTGTTTACAGCCATTTTCACAAGTGGTATCTAAAGTGATATACTTCTCACTTCTGCTGACTCTCGGATGCAGATCGCATCTTTTCTCGTCATACAGACGCGCATCCGAATATAAGTTCATCAGAGGACGGTAATGGTCCGTCACAAAATCATACTCAAACAACGTCTGCATATCATGATTTAAAGGATAGGTATCGGAAATAAAATACCTTTCCTCAGAAAATACAGACGGATGCCCGTCGTGATAAAGCTGTTTATTACGCAGAACCGTCTTTTTCTTTTTCGCGATGTCATACAGGCAGTAATACTGTACTTTTTTGCGGTTCCAGCATGTCGCCAGAATCTCGTTATCATTTTTCCAATCATAATGGGAAACACGGTCCTTCTTCTCCAGAACGTCCATTTTCCCATTGCGAATATCATACACACACAGACGGGTTCTCCAATGGGTATCCCCCTTCAGCGTCCAAATATGGAAAAACATAAACTTTTTCCCATCCGGCGATATGGAAATGTGGTTGATATAATGTTGATCTGCCTGCGGATCCGATACTTCAGAAGCCAACTCAGCCAAACTGATCAGAAGCTTCTTTTTATTCTTTTTGAGATCCACATAAAAAATCCCATCATCCGCCGGTGCTGTCATCACTGCCGTTTTATCCGGCAATACGCTATAACCATAGCCCGGACGAAGCCTCTGAAGCCGGGAGAAATTCAAACTCAAACCGTAAGTAAAGTCCAAAGAGACATCGTACAGGGCATCACACAATACCCTGACTTCTCTGCGTTTCTTTATATCAAAAAGGCGAGTCACATATCGTCCTTTATCGACATCATTAAACAGAACGACACTCGTATCATACGGATGCCACCGCAGGCGAGCACCCTGCTGCCAGCACCATGCATCGGTAGATGCAAATGGTGTATACTTACAGGTATCCACAGTATAAAAACCCAATTCCGCCTTATCCTTATGCGCGTCAGCGCCCTTTTTTACACAATGTACCAAAAACTTCTTTTCCGCCGCGTCAAACTGTGATATGTCATAGTAACCAAAAAACACGTGCTTGTCTTTCCGAGAAAATTTTTGATATAACAAATCACTCTCTGCTACCTTAATTCTCGGATTGCCTCGAAAGTAACCGACGTCTTGTATGAACTTCATCTGCTGTTTCACCGCCGTTATCCTGCTCTGGCCTACGACAGCCTTGATTATCTTTTTCACCATAAAAACCTCTATTTTTTCAAAAAGACAAACGTTCTGTATACGAGATATAATCCACTGACCGAATGCACCCTCGCCATCGCCCATACCGCCAGATCATACAGATTGATCAGCTTACGGGGATCCACTCTCCTGACAGCGCCTCGGTACGGTTCTTTTTTCAACAGAGATCTTAATCTCCTCTTTTGCTGCCTTTTCGTCATCGGATTCTTTTCATTAAAGAAACAGGTGCCAAGCAGTCCTTTTAATCTGCGGATAACCAGCGCGTCATATGCCTAATTGAAGCGTCCGTCACTCCCGTATTTTTTCAGGAATTTACCCCATGCAGCAAATATCGCCGTATTAATCCGGGGCATCTCGGCTTTATAGCTGTGCGTGACAGATTCATCCAGGATACGGTAATCGTATACGGGTTCCGTGATATACACAACCCTTTCCGCTTCTGCATAGAGATAAGCTGTGTAGAGGATGTCATCAAAAATCCCCTGCAAGCTCACATCAAAGCATATGCCGGTGCGGTCAAGAAAATCCTTGCGCACTGCCTTGTTCCAGGGACCGCCATATCCAAACGCCGCTCCTGCTGGCGGAGCGTCATGGCAATATTTGCGGCTGAAATCCACGCGAATCAGATCATCCAATACCTTCCTGTCCTGCGTGCAAAACGAAGAAGCAAAAAACTGCGCGTACTTTTTTTCTCCGTTTATAATTCGATAAACATCGCCAATAACCACATCGGCCTTGTTCTTAACACCGGCTTGATAAAGCTTTTCGCAGGCATCTATCTCCATCATGTCATCGGAATCACAAAACAGAACGTACTCACCGGTTGCGACCTTCAAACCGTCATTGCGTGCCGCGCTCACACCACCGTTCTTCTTATGGATGACCTTAATCCGATCATCCGCAGCAGCGTATTCGTCGATAACGCTTCCGCAGTTGTCGGGGCTTCCATCATCCACCAGGATGATTTCTATCTCTTTTAAAGTCTGATTTTGTAAACTCTCGACACAATCTCTTATATAAGTCTCAACATTATAAATTGGCACAATCACACTAAACTTTGGCATATCATTTTCTCCTGATCAATCTGGCTTTCCTTGTTCGGATGCTCAATGAGTAATAGGCGATCAGAACCAGAAAGAGTCTGTGCTTAAGCAGGCCATGGATGAATTTCGTCTTCCTGCCGTGAGGTCCTGGGTCGAACTGATCGATTACTTCCTTAAAATTACCGGTAGAAAACGCGCTTTTCGCCTCACAAAGCCGTTCACCGATCTTATGCGGATTATTCGGATTCGCATAATTCAGTTTAAATATTTCGCCAAAAATCCGGATAAAGCGGCCATACAATCTCTGGTGATATTCTTCATCATTATGAAATTCCTCCACATATTTTTTCATGCAGGTGTAAAGGAAATTCATCGTTTCCACATTTTGCGGCGCATATTTCTGCGTTGCCGCTTCTTCATTAAAACTATAGTGATATAAATGCTTACAACAATAATAAACTTTCGCTGCTTTTTCAAATACCCGGAGATTAAATTCATTGTCCTGCATCCGTTTCAATCCAGGCACATTGCGCAGTCCATTCCTGTCCAGAAAACCTTTCCGGTAAAGGCGCGCATTGCATGTCCCGATATCCACATAATTACCAGAAAATTTTTTAAACACGACCGGAAAAAACTGATCAACCAGCACTTCCATATTCGTCCTGTCAAATGCATGGACCTTGCCATCGTTGCAGCCACGGATAAACAGATTCTTCTTAATCACATCTCCCACATCATAATACTCATCCCAGATCAGGACGTCCCCATCCTTGCAGTTACGTACATACCGTTCCGCAAAGGCAATGGTCTCCGGTTCGATCCAGTCATCACCATCCACAAAACAAATCCATGCGCCTGCAGCCAGCTGTATTCCTACATTTCGAACAACGGAAAGTCCGCCGTTCTCCTGATGGATCACACGGAACCATGGATATTTTCGCGCGTAATCATCACAGATCTGTCCACAGTTGTCCGGCGAACCGTCATCGACCAGCAACGCTTCGTAATTTTTTGACGTCTGCGCGGCAATACTGTCCAAACATTGATGCAACAGATCATAGGGAACCTTATATACGGGAACCACAATCGTTATCAGCGGTGAGTTCATTTGATCTTATCCTCCAGCGAGATGACATAAAGTCCTCTTTTTCCTTCATGAACAGAATCAATACAGACCGCCGTGCCCGCCCGATTCCATCGGGGATGCAGGTCACAGCGGCAATCATTATCATAACGAAATGGTGCGTGCACCCGGGCGATTCTCTCAATCAGGCCGGCAGGACTGCCTTTTTCCGTACACAAATATACGGAAGCCAGACGCTTTCTGTCAGGATACGTATCGGTGATCACATACCGTTTATCCGGCGAGTAACTGCAATGTCCATCTGTATTTAGTTTCGGCCAGTACATTTTATATTCCCGCGTTCTGTCCTTCATCAAATAATAATGATTCCCCGTCTCTTTCTTGCGCAAAAAAGAAAGAATCTCATCATCATTCTTCCAATAACAATGAGACACAAACACATCGTCGCTCAAGTTATAAATCTCTGTCTTATTCACATTAACCGTGACCAATCTTGTATGCTTACGACCTTTTTGAAACCAGCGATGCAGGACCATGAAACGCTTTCCGTTCGGGCTGATCATCAGATGATTCACTTTATGCTCGGCGCCCTCCATACTTTCATCCGGTTCAAAGGCAGCCAGTTCCGTATACTTGAACAGTTCCGTAATCTCTCCGGTTTCCAGATCCAGTTTCCAGATACATGGCGTATCCGGGCACAGCTGTCCTTTCGTGGTGTCCGGAAGATTGGAATATCCATAGCCGGGACGCATCCTGTGAAGCCTGGAAAAATCAAGGCTTAACGCGAAACTGCCGTCTCTTGCCACATCATATACCGGAAGCGGCAGAACCTTCTCCTCCCTCCTGGTTCGCAGATTAAAAATGACGGAACAATACTTTCCATCCCGAAAATCATTGTAAATGATCCGACTCTTAAAATCAGGGCCTATCCACTGCGCCATACATCCCTGCTGTACATTCCAGGAGTGCGACACTCCGATTTTTATAAACCGGTTCTCCTTCCTGGCATCAATCACGCCCACGATACCCGGTGCTTTCGGCGCAACCGACTGATAGGCCTGCCGCACTTTTAAAACAATCATATAGCGGTCGGTGGCGTCCCATGGGGACTTATCATAATAGCCATAGAAATACTCATAACCATCATCCGGAGATACCCGTACTACGTTTCCTTCAGATGAAAACTTCTCCTTTGAAGTCGCGTATCCCGCTATCTGATACGCCCTCTTCGCCATCCTTTTTATCGTCGGGAACTGCTCGAACATTCTTTTCCCTGCATTTTCTATCTCTACAAAACCCATGCGTCTCTCCCCTGATCAAATTACCAATTATCCTCAATAAACTTGTCAATCATATTGACAATCGCCATCGGATCTTTGTTCTCCCATGGCACCAGATGATCCGTTCCCTCATAAATCTTCTGAAAACATTCTCCCAGATTATTCATCTCCAAATCAGCCATCAGAACATATCCGTTTTTACTGAACGCTTCATTATTCTGAATCTGATGATCATTGATATGTTCACCATATTTCTCCAGTCTGGTGACGACAATAACCTTTTTCCCTGCCTTCAATGCCTTCATGATAGAACCGGACGCGCCATGACAGACTACGATATCTGCTTTTTCTATCTCCTGGTCAAACCGTTCCGGCGAGATAAACTTCTTATATTTATAATGCTTTGGTCTGTAAGAAGTGGTGCCAATCTGCGCAAACATCGGCTCCTTCAAGACACCTTTCTCATACAGCTCATCCAGCTTTCGAAACAATCGATCAAATGGGTATCTGCGCGAGCCTACTGTTACAAAAATCAATACAGACGCCCCCCGTAGACTGCTTTTTTATAGTATTTTTTTTGACTTTCCCACTGCACAATGAATAAATCAGCATGCTTGTGCATCATTTTCCCGGCGACAGTAGGCATATCTGCCCTGCCAAACGTTTCGATAAAAATAAACTTTTTGCGAAACAGTATCGCCAGCAGATAAAAGGGGTAAGCGACCATCGTTCCTGTTGTGATCACAAAATCGGGACGCTCTTTTATCCAGATGATGATCGCGTAAATGCTGTTGTACAACATTTTCAAAGGCATAAGCTTATCCTTCAAATCTGTCTGCAGCATAAAATAATTACTCATCGGTTCGTCATAATATGTTTTTTCCGTAACAAAAAATCCTTTATATTTTTCTGCCAACGGCTTTAAATTTCGCAACTGCTCCCAGTGAGCGCCAGATGATGACACAAAGCAGAGTCGCGGTTTTCTTTTGTGTTTTGCCATTTGATTTCTCTCCCGGTTACGCAGAATAATTATTTTCGTACTCAGTATCAACAATCACTTTATTTAATCTTTTCATTTTTATCTATTCTCGGATTATAAAACTTTTGATACCATTGTGCAAACTGCCTTAACCCTTCCTGCAAGGGTGTTGAAGGTTTATACCCAAAATCCTTTTCCAATGCAGAAGTATCCGCACACGTAACCGGTACATCTCCCGGTTGCATTGGCACATATTCTTTATGACTTTCAAAATCATAATTCTCCGGCAGTATACCGGCTTTGATAAGCTCCTGCTGCAAAATATCCACAAAGTCCAACATATTCTCCGGGCTATTATTTCCGATATTATACAAAGCATAGGGAGGAACAGGCAAACCATCCTCCCCTTTCAATTGATCCGGCGCTTTCTGCATGACACGGAAAACGCCTTCTACGATATCATCAATATATGTAAAATCTCTCTTACAATTACCATAGTTGTAGATTTGAATCTTCTGCCCTTTTCTCAATTTATCCGTAAATCTAAAGTAAGCCATATCCGGCCGTCCGGCAGGCCCGTAAACCGTAAAAAACCTCAATCCCGTCGACGGAATGTCATATAGTTTACTATAAGCATGAGCCATAAGCTCATTGCTTTTTTTCGTCGCAGCATATAGAGACAACGGTGTATCTGTTTTATCCTCTGTGCTGTAAGGTACTTCCTTGTTATTTCCATACACACTCGAGCTTGACGCATAAACCAGATGTTCCACGGGATAATATCTGCATCCTTCCAATACATTAAAGAACCCGACAAGATTGGATTCCACAAATACTTCCGGGTTTATGACTGAGTACCTGACGCCTGCCTGCGCCGCAAGATTCACAACAATCTGCGGACGATATTTTTCAAATACAGACATCATGAAGTCTTTATCGGCAATATTATCCTTCATAAATATAAAATTCGGACTTTTTTTCAATTGATTCAGCCGATAATTCTTGATTGACGCATCATAATAATCATTCAGATTATCTATCCCAATCAGTTTTATATCCTCTATCTCTTTCAACAGTCGTTTCGAAAGACTAGCCCCGATGAATCCGGCTACTCCGGTTATCAAAATTGTTTTACCTTTCAGCTCTATACTTCCCATTTTTGATTTTCCTTTTATTTCGGTTGCGTTCTCCTGACCATTTCCGCAAGAGTACTTCACCTATTATTCAAGAGAACATTATAAGATACTGGCATAAAAGAACATTCTCAAAATATTTCCCATTGTCGAACAAATAACAAATCCTTGAATACTATTTAGAACTATACGGAAAATTTTTATACATTTTTATTTGTCATCTATAGTTATTCACAGCAAACATCACTTTCATACTTTACTTCATTCCATTCAAACATTTCTATTTAAATACATATGTGAAAACTGATGTGTTTTTTCCTTTCCATGCATTTTATTAAAACGATGCATCGTTCTTTTCACTTTTTCCTCCATTGACTGATTTGTTTCAGCCATAACTAGTAAAATAAACGGATTAAAGGCTATATTCACCAAACGCGGTTCTGTTATGGCAAACACCAAAATCACTAATAAAATCCAACATGCAGAATATCTTTTTTCTATAATTGATTTCTGCATCATTACACTATACGCAACCAATACAAGCAACAAAAACAAGAAACCATACTGTAACAGGATCTGTAAGTAAGCACAATCAACATAATTATACACATCTTGTCCTAACTTCATACTTTGTGTAACACCATACCATTCTATTCTCTGGCCCAATAAAGTATACCCATATTCCTGAATAGCCTGATAACCCAAATCAAGTCTTTCGGACAACAGTTCATTAAGTTGATACCACTGCGGAGATTCCGAATCGTATGCGGCATGTAGCCAGATTGAAAAAGCGGCTATAATTTCTGGTGCTAAAACAAGTAAATATTTTATACGCTCCAACCGCATTCTACAAATAGGACTATGTTTATACAAAAAAGCAAACATTAATACTGCGGATGCCAAAAGAAATGCAAATCTCGTATTCGTCATCTCAAACATCCAAATGTTCACAATCATAAGAATCACAATTTCCCAAGAATGAATTAACATATCTTTGAGATATAAATATTGTAATATAATATAAAAAAACAGAATTGGAGCCGTCGTTGCCCAAGTAAATCCGAGAAAATGCCTTAATCTGTCACCATTATCGTAAATATAATCTTCAACGATACCTAATTGAGAACAACCAATCGTAAAACATAATATAAATGATTGAACAAATATTGAAACCTTAAATATTTTTTTATCCTGTACCCCCTTCGCTGAGGCCACGAGCCAGAAATATAGAAACATGGTTTTGGTTTCTGAAGCCATAACTCCGACAAATAATAGTGATGCAACAATAACGATTAACATATACCACCCCTTCGAGTACTTCTGTTTCATCACAATTTTTATGACACACAAAATATATGACATATAGCGCATTAATTTGGTTATAGTAAAAATAATCTGGATATCATTTCCTTCTCTGTCTACCGCAAACTCAGTCATTTCAATAATAATCGAGAACATAAAAAGCATTATCGCTATTAAAAAAAAGATATCCTCTTTTTTGACACAAAAATTATTTTTCATAATCCCTACCATTACCTCAAATCAAGTTGATTGATCGTCACGAACATTTCTATACTATTTATATGCGGCATTCCTACTTTATCTCATTATCAATATAATTCCTAAATTTTTTATATTGTATAATCCCTTCCCAAGTACCTCTAAGAACGACTTTAGCTCTTCTTACTCCATATGGTTTAATTTTGCAACAGTTTAGAGCTATAATAACAGCTTTTATCATTTCAAAAAAGGCTCCCCGATAATTATCTTTATAATAATGTCTGTTGATTAATTTATTTCTATAATAAAAATGAAACCTATCTATCCGAGCAGGAAGAGTCTCATATTCAATCCTCAAATCCTTTGCTCCTACTCTCTTGTGGATTGCAACACTTTTTCCTACAAAATAACCATCCCCAAAAAAAGTAGATAACCTTAATGTATATTCTGAATCATCTCCCCAAATAAAATAATCTCTACATGGAAGTCCACATTTTTCTATGGCTTTGTGTTTTATTAAAACAGAAACAAATGTCGCTGAAGAAATACCAACTATTCCATTTTCCAAAAATTTGTACCAGTATTGATATCCATTAGGAGATGTCTTTTTCGATATTTTAGGCAGATTCATATACTCACCCTCTGGACCATATACTGCGCTAGCCAAAAAAGAAGGAGTATTCGCACATTCCAAACCAGGTTGTCGTTCCGCACCTTCAATCACTTCATCCGCAACTATCAAGTTTTTAAGACAGTGAAAATCAGGTATTGTATCATCATCCATCAACCACACCCAATCACATTCTATATCACAAGTTCGTTTAATCCCTTCATAAAAACCCCCGGCTCCTCCAGTATTCGTATTCATAAGGACATAATCAACCTTTGAATCATACAAATATCCTTCTGATTCCAACATTTTCCTCGTGCCATCTGTACTTGCATTATCAATAATAATCAGCTTAGAAACAGGGTAGGATTGAACCAATATAGCTTCAATACATTCTCTTAATAAATCCTTCCGATTATAAGTGACCACAACTGCCACTATATTCATCATTCGTTCACCCATCTTTTCGCTTACCATCCCTCAGACCATCGACATTTTTGTTATTAATCTATAAACATACTATTAGTATGCATCTATAATATACCCATAACAGTGGACACGCGAATTAGGATTTATACTAGTTAACATGTCATCTGTCAACATGACTTATATTAAAAATAAACTTAATCAAATTTTTTAAATTCACTTCATAACACAATGCGTCTCCTAAATATTTTCTGCAAAGGGCCTTATCCCCCGTGCGGTTGGCTCTCTTTGCTCCATCTTTTGCAATCATTGCCCGATGTTTTTTCTGAATATAGTCAGGAGCCTCTTGTATCAATTTTTTATGCTTTCTTTCAATATATAACACCGTATCACTCCAACCTGAAATGTTATTTGTTATACGATGCTTGTCCTTATGTACCACCCTATATAAGAGTAAGGGTTCGGAAATTACACCAACATGTGTCATTTGGCACAAACGAATCATTAATTCATATTCTTGCCAGAATCTTAAATTCTCATCAAAACATCCTGCATCCATTACAACGTCCCGTCTGATAAGAAGGCTGGATGTAGTATATGGTATTTGAGCAAAAATTAACTTGCTCAAATCCCCAGATAAAAGCTTATTTGTATTTTCCTGCTTTGTAGTGGTAAAATCATATTCATAAATCCTTGCACATGCAACCACTCCACAATCAGGGTGATTCTGTTGGTACAAAACTTGCTTTTCAATTTTTTCTGGAAACCATTCATCATCATCATCCAAAAAAGCGACATATTCCCCAGTGCTTTCCTTTATGCCAATATTCCTCGCATAGTTTCCACCTTTGGATTACGACTTTTCAATATATATATCTACAATTTTTGTCAGCAATATATTCCTGCAAACAGGCTTTATTATTTTCATTGGAAGCATCATCAACAATAAACAATTCAATGTTTTGGTATGTCTGTGCTTGAACACTTTTTATTGCTTTTTGGACAAGATCATATCGATTATGCGTAGTAATAATCGCTGACACACATGGCATATCCAAATTGCTTTTTGTCTTCATTTTTATTTCCTTCCATAATCAATTACATCACTCATGATAACAAAATAATTCTTTGTTTTCATGTCAATTGTCAATTCCGCATACCTAATCTTTAAAAAATAATATCAAAATAGTTTCTTACTTATGATTCAACTGAAAATTAAGATTATATTTTCCGAAGATTTAATGGTCTAAACAAATACATCCAAATTCCCTTTTGTATCGAGCAAAACTTTGCTACATGATACTTTCCTTTCGGATATATAAGACAGTATATACTTAAAGCAAAATAGTAAAGCCATCGTACAAGGACCTGAATCCTACTGCCATATTTCCTCGTATTAAGCAACATATTTCTATAATAAAACTGATATATATTAATACGATTTTTGCTTTCCTCATTCAATACTGTGATTTTTTTTGCATTAAATCTCTTATGGAGTACTTTGCTGTTTCCACAAAAAAAGGCTTTCCCATAATACTTCACCAATCGGCGAGTGTATTCACAGTCATCTCCCCAAATAAAGTATTCAGCTATCGGATAGCCAACATGTTTAATGGCTTGCATGGGAACTAATATCGAAACAAAAGTTGCTTCACTGATTCTAACAATGCCATGGTCCAAATATTCATACCAGAAGGAATATCCGTTATCCGTTATCGTTGTGTCTATTTTTGGAACATTCATTGGCTCTCCCGCAGGTCCATATACATAACTAGCTAAGAATCCTATGGTTTCATTATTTTTTTTCAAAAAATATGCTGACTTAATTAATTCTTCCAAGGCAGTAGGTTCTGGTATCGTGTCATCATCCATAATCCAAACCCAATCAAAATTGTATTGACTGGCAATTCTAACCCCTTCGCTAAATCCACCCGCACCGCCTAAATTAGAATCACTATTAACCAAATCACATACAGTGTTATAATATTTTGCACCAGGAGCAAAAAGTTTTTCTGTTCCATCCGTGCTACAATTATTGAACACGATAACCTTTGATAACGGGACTGTCTGTAATAACAGTGCATCCAAACATTCTTGTAATAATTCTTTTCTATTATATGTTACTACGATAGCTACTACATTTGTCATTATTTCAGGATATCCTCTTATTTACAAATTATCAATATAATCACTTATTTCATCTAAATATTTTTTTGTATTAGAATGATATGTATTAAATTGTTTTATTTTTATCTTCTCAACCAAATCACCTAATTGCTCGATATTTTCACAACTACATATTAGGTTACTATTCGTAAATTGTGAAACAAGCTGCAGCTGATGATTATCAACATGTTCTCCATATTTAACCAGTCTTGGCACTGCAATTACTTTTTTTCCCTTCTTGACTGCCCCCATTATAGATCCTGTACCACCATGGGTAATAATTATCTTAGCCTTTCTTTGCATATCAGAAAACTCATCCTGATTCAAGAACCGTTTATATTTATAATGCTGTGGGACATAATTACTATACCCTATCTGTGCAAAAACTGTATCTGAAATAGTTCCATTTGCTACCAGTTCGTCCACAGTTTTCAGCAGTCTATTAAATTGAAATTTCTGCGAACCGACTGTAATAAAAATCATTGTTTCTCCCATCTCACTTGATTCTTGTATTTTTCAAATCGCATATCTCTCATCTAGCTACTTTTCTTCCATTTATAAACCTATACTCAATAAATTCCTCCTAAAAAGGTTGCCTTGGGGAAAATATCAAGCATAGGTTCCCACTGCACATAAAATCGATCGGCAAGTTTATACATCAATTTCCCTGTTTCTGTAGCTGTAGTAACTTTTGCAAAAGATTCTATATAAATAAGTTTCTTTCCAAAAACCTTGGCAAAAACACAGATGGGTATCATCGCTAAAACACCTGTACATATCACTACATCAGGTTTTTCTTTTTGAATAATCCATAGTGATCTAAATAAATTTACAATCATTTTCGGTATAAAACTAGTTTCCTTTCGGTTTACCTGACTCAAATAATATACTTTTTCTTTCTCAATCGTTGTCCTGTACTTCGTCTTTTCAGTGACAACAAAACTATCATATTTCTCCATCAGGGGCCTTAACATTAAAAGCTGTTCATAATGACCGCCGGAAGATGCTGCAAAACATACCTTTACCTTTTTTTCTTCATCACACAAATCCCTGTCAATCGCGGCGAAAAAGATCTCTTGTATAAACCTTTCCGACAACATCTTCTAAACAATTATCATATCGATTTGCAATGATTGCCTGGCTTTGCTCTTTAAATTTATCCAGGTCATTTACTACCAAGCTTCCAAAAAACGTGCTGCCATCCTGCAAAGTCGGTTCATAGACGATGACGGTCGCTCCTTTGACTTTAATCCGCTTCATAACCCCTTGGATGGAGCTTTGCCGGAAGTTATCACTGTTGCTTTTCATCGTCAGTCTATATACTCCGATGATGCAGGATTTTTCTTCATCTGCCTTATAATCACCGCGGCTGTAGTAATCATAGTAGCCAGCCATATTCAATACCCTGTCTGCGATAAAGTCCTTCCTTGTGCGGTTACTATCTACAATAGCCTGAATCAGATTTTCCGGAACATCAGCATAATTGGCAAGAAGCTGTTTCGTATCCTTCGGCAGGCAATATCCCCCATATCCAAAACTCGGATTGTTATAATGGTTGCCGATTCTTGGATCCAGACAGACGTCGTTGATAATCTGCTGTGTGTTGAGTCCTTTCATCTCTGCATAGGTATCCAATTCATTAAAATATGAAACGCGAAGCGCCAGATAAGTATTGGCAAAGAGCTTCACTGCTTCCGCTTCCGTAAATCCCATAATCAGTGTATCGATGTTTTCCTTGATTGCTCCTTCCTGCAGCAATTGAGCAAATGTATTGGCCGCCTTTAACAGGCGGGCATTCTGCACATCTGTACCCACAATGATCCGCGAAGGATACAGGTTATCATACAGTGCTTTGGATTCCCGCAAAAATTCCGGACTGAAAAGAATATTATCACAGTGATATTTTTCCCGAACTGATGCCGTGAAACCCACAGGAATCGTCGATTTAATAATCATGATTGCATCCGGATTATACTCAATCACCAGTCGAATCACGTCTTCTACAATACTGGTGTCAAAAAAATTCTGCCTGCTGTCATAATTGGTCGGAGCTGCAATCACAACAAAATCCGCACTACTGTAGGCTTCTTTGGCATCCATAGTAGCGGTCAGATTCAGCTCTTTCTCCGCCAGGTATTTCTCTATGTATTCGTCCTGAATGGGTGAAATCCTTTGATTAATCTTTTCTACTTTTTCCGGAACGACATCGACCGCTGTCACTCTGTTATGCTGTGCCAGTAATGTGGCAATGGAAAGTCCAACGTAGCCGGTTCCAGCCACTGCTATATTAAATTCACTCATTTTTTCTCCTCTATCGTATTTTGTCTGATATCAGATTAATTCTTATTTCCGACTATTGCGATCCTTCTTTTTTAAACACTACTATTATAGTCTTCCATAACAGTTTTATATCAAGAAGGATATTCCAGTTTACGATATACTGCGTATCCAGCCGTACCACTTCCTCAAAATCCGTGACCTTATTGCGTCCACTGGTCTGCCACATGCCAGTGATGCCCGGCTTGATGGAGATACGTTTCAAATGATGGGCATCATACATCTCATATTCTTCCACTGTCGGCGGTCTGGTGCCTACCAGACTCATATCGCCTTTTAAAACATTCCAAAACTGGGGAAGCTCATCAATGCTCGTGTCGCGAATCAGTTTGCCTATACCTTTTATGATACGGGGATCGTCCTGTATCTTAAACATATAGCCCTGCATCTCATTTTGCTCCATCAGCTCTTCTTTCTTTTCATCCGCACCCATGTACATGCTGCGAAACTTATACATTTTAAAACGTCTCCCGTTTTTCCCACTCGAATCTGCGAGAAAAAGGCGGGGCCAGGATCTGCCAGCTTGATAGCCGGAACGACAAAAATGCTGGCAATGCCAGTCAGAATAAGACCGATAAGACCTCCGATGATATCCATCATGCGTTTCAGGAAATACTCTCCTGGTGTTGCCATTTTCATGCTGCTCGTAACCACCATCTGTCCAGCCAAACGCTCCAGATAAGCCGGCGCTTCCAGCTTTGCCAGACCTTCCAGATCGATGTGAACCGTCATTCCCGTCTGGATGAAAAAATCAATATATTTTCGGTCCAGATACTCATCGGGATACAGATAGATGTAAATCTCATCAATCACATATTGATGAAGAATGTCCTGGATGTCATCGGCAAGTCTCCCGATGACGGGGTATCCTTCCACCTCATATCCTTCCCATTTTTCGTCTGTCAGCACAATACCGGCAATACTGTAATCAATATATTTCTGAGACGTCAGTTTTTTGATGATCGTTTTAATCTGTCCGGACATGGATATGACAAGCATCCGTCTTTTTTCTTTATTCCAGAACATCCAGCGATGAACGACAATCTTCCAGAAAATATGACCAAAAAAACATAATCCCGATCCCAAAATCCAAAAAAGGACAAATACTTCTCTGGAATAGTAATCAGAGCCTTTTGTAAAAAAGGCCACCACAATCAATGCGATTTCTACTATACTCACATGGATGACAACATTTTTTAATTCCTGCAGGTAATCTCTTCGCAGGATACCACTATAGCTTCTTCTGATCATACCTGCACAGATACTGATCATTGCCAGATAGATGCCCGCCTGCAGATAATAGCTTATATAATGTGTGATATTCCAGGAATGACGAATTCCATAGCTTATAAGGAAGGCGATTTCCAACAATATGATATCCAGCAAAATAAAGTCAAAATGTTTACTCCATCCCTTTCTCTTTTGTTTGTACATTACATTAGCTCCTCCATCTGGTACCGCCGTTTTTCCCTTGATCGTATCCATTTAGGTCGCGTCAATTTTACTTGCTTTTGACACGGATATCTCAACGAATCATTATAACATAGCCAACGGTTGTTAGACGCAACGAACATTTCTCTTTTTTAATTTTATTTATCCCACAAATTTGTCCGGAATACTTTCGGCCAAAACTATGAAAACTTATATATACTAAACTTCCTGAAAATGCAGACAAAAGTCTCCCGAATATGCGGACTCAAGTATTTTAACCCAACTCCTTCAAGAAAGGCTGTTTTTGATCCTTTTCTGACAGGATGATGGGCGTCCCGTCCTCCAGTCTGTATCCTGTCACTGATGATGCGTCTGTTTGTTTGGCACATTCCGTGCAAAGTTCCGGCCAGACGATATCGATATCCGGATCGTTCCAGGCGATACCTCCCTCATCACCTGGGTGATAAAAATCAGTACATTTGTAACAGAACTCGGCCTCATCAGAAAGCACCAGAAATCCATGGGTAAATCCTTCACTGATATATATCTGCTTTTTGTTCTCTTCGGACAGCTCCAACCCATACCACTGACCATAGGTGGCACTGCCCTTTCGGATATCCACGGCCACATCAAATACTCGTCCGCGAATTACCCGCACGAGCTTGCCCTGAGGGTACTGCTTCTGATAATGGAGTCCTCGCAGCACACCTTTCCTGCTCATGGACTGATTGTCCTGAACGAACACCATATCAAATCCCGCTTCCCGCATATCGTTCTGATTATAGGTTTCCATAAAATAACCCCTGCTGTCCCCATGAACGGCCGGTTCAATAATATACAATCCTTCTATCGGACATTTTGTTACCTTGATTTGTCCCATCCTGTTCCACCTCGTGTTTCCTTGAAATCAATTGATACAAATCGTAAATCATGTTGCGCTGTTTATAATATGCTCACAACAGTGGACACTCTTTTATTCTCTATTTTACTCTATTTTACTCTGTTTTCTTTTATCATATGGTCTAAGCGACGAAAGCATGACACTACGTGAGCACCACAAAGCCCAGATTACTCACCTTGCAATCCTCGCAGCTTTCTAATTCCTGTATGATTTCCTTTACCAGCGAATGATCGATCTGCTCGACAAATAAGACGGCGTCTGTTTTCGCAAACTGTTCCAGGGAATCAGCGTAGTAGACGATGGAGTCGCCGGACTGCAGTGAGATCTCTTCCTGCTCAAATCGCCGAATCATCTTTTCGATAAATGCTTTGGCTTCTTCCGTGTTCGTGGAACTGGTGACATAAATCTTGCTGTAATCATTTTTCTGTGCAGCCACTTTTATTTTGGCGCTGACGATCTGAAGGATCTCTTCCTCAGCAAATATTCTCTCATTTCGTTTAAATATTGAAACGAGCCATCGGTCAATGACATCCCCAAATCTCTTCTTTTTCTTTTCCACAGCATATGTGCCGAGCAACGGGCATCCCAGTTCATCGGAGATACAGCTGGTTGACAGCAGGTGCTTATCCATCAGGTAGGCACACAGATAATAAATGCAGGCAAGGAATAATCCGATCACGCATCCCACCAAAATGTATTTTTTGTTGATATAGCGGGTTACACTCACGGTTTCCCCGGAAGAAGCCGTTCCATCTTCTTCCGTTTCTTCTGCGCTCTCCGCATCCTGTTCGATCTCTTCATCCTCCAGACCTTCACTGCTTTCCTCCGCAGCGCTGATCAACTCCTCATAATACGCTTCCTGATTTCCGGCAAAATCTGTACTCAGACTCTCCAGATTCGTCTTTGCCGTAATCATCTTTTCGATATTAGACTGTTGTTCCGCCAGCAGGCTCATGTTCGCTGTCACATAATAATTTTCCGTAATCTTCTCGACAGAAAAAGTTCCATAGGAATTCTCCCAGTCAGAAGAGATATCATCCATTTTCTCGTCGATCGTTGCCGCTATACGATAACAATTCTCTTCGCTGTCTGCTGTAATGTTGACAAACAGCAATTCTGAGGGATCTCCTTCCGACGCAAAATCAACATCACTACTGCCTGTGCTCGTATAATAATCCTTCACCGTGATCATCTTCTGCACAAAAAGCGGTTCGCTATCCCATCCTGTCGCCTCCAGGGCTTTCTGACAGAGATCGTCATCCACAAGAGAGAGCACCAGGACATTCCGGATATCTTTTGCGTCCTCCTCCGCATTCACTCGATAAACTATGGTCTCCGTCGATAGGGCATTCGCATCCAGCAGCATCTCGATTGATTTGCTGTTGTATTCTTTATAACCTTCGTATACTTTCTTGTAAGCCAGATATTGCTGTGCAGCATATTCAACTTCATCAATCTCTTCCTCACTTAACAGACTCTTATATTTTGATTCTCCATCTTCACTCTGTTCCTGCTCTACTTCCATGCTTACGGCACTTCCAGCATTTTTATAGGCCTTCACTCCGCCATAGATGCCCAGAAGGAGACCGAAGATTACCATAAAAAGCAACAACATGCGCCATTTTAACAAAATATTCAATATCAATTCTGACATGGAAATCTCTCTATCTTCGCTCATCTTCGTTTTTCTCCATAATTTTTCCATTATTATTATTGATACATGCCAAAAGCCACATTTCCCCTTAGGAAAACATGGTTACCCTTCCAGTGTTTTCAGATAGCGTTCCAATGCATCCTGCCAGTTCGGCAGCAGCGCAAACCCCTGATCGATCAGCTTCTGTTTATTCATACGGCTGTTAACGGGCCGCTTCGCCCTGGCGGCATATTCCGCGCTGCTGACCGGTTTTACTTTCACGTCCATACCGGCCTGCCGGAATATCTCGCAGGCGAAATCATACCAGGTGATATACCCACCTTCATTGGTCGCATGATAGTTGCCGTACTTGTCTGTCTCAATCATGTCCACAAGTAATCTCGCCAGATCGTAAGTGTATGTCGGCGTGCCAAACTGGTCGGCAACGACAGTAACCTGATCATGGGTCTGTCCCAGCTGCAGCATCGTCCTGATAAAATTCTTTCCTTTTCCAAATACCCAGGCGATACGGACGACAAAAAATTTTTCCACGTTCTCGCGGACTGCTACCTCTCCTTCATATTTGGTCTGACCATATACATTCAGCGGTGTCGTGACCGGGTCATCCGGCTCCCAGGGACGGGTTCCCGTTCCGTCAAAAACATAATCCGTGGAAATGTACATCATCTTACAGTTCAGTTTTTTGCAGACCCTGGCGATATGTTCTGTTCCTCCCGCATTGACCAGACGGCACTGTGTTTCATTATCCTCCGCGGCATCCACTGCCGTCCAGGCCGCACAGTGGATCACCGCATCCGGCGCCGCGTCTCGTAACATCCTGTTCACGGCAACCTCATCCGTGATATCCAGTTCGTCAATGTCAACACCGATCGCCTGATGGCCTCTTTTGGTCAATTCATTGACCACATCAAATCCCAACTGACCTTTTACCCCTGTAACAAATACTTTCATGATTCCTCCCAAATTCAGGTATGAAACGTTTATAGGAAAGGACGCTACTTCGCCTCTTTCAGGCGTTCTCCGTACATGGAATCATAATAATTCTGGTACTCGCCTGAGATGATTCTCTCCCACCACTCCTTGTTGTCCAGATACCAGCGGATCGTCCTGCGGATACCATCCTGGAATCTGGTCTCCGGAAGCCAGCCAAGCGCCGCATGAATTTTTGCCGGGTCAATGGCATAGCGCATATCATGTCCTTTGCGGTCGGCGACGTGGGTGATCAGGGACTCCGGTTTATCAAGCGCCTCACATATCATTTTGACTATATCAATATTTCGCATCTCGTTATGGCCGCCGATATTATAGACCTCGCCTTCTTTCCCTTTACGGATGATCAGGTCGATAGCCTTGCAATGATCCTCCACATACAGCCAGTCGCGCACATTCAGGCCTTCGCCATAAACAGGAAGAGGCTTGTCTGCCAGAGCATTGGCAATCATCAATGGAATCAGCTTCTCCGGGAACTGATAGGGTCCATAATTATTGGAACAGCGAGAGATGGTCGTCGGCAGTCCAAACGTCCGATGGTACGCATTTACAAGCAAATCTGCTCCCGCCTTCGAGGAACTGTATGGACTACTCGTCTTCAACGGCGTCTCTTCCGTAAAAAACAGATCCGGGCGATCTAACGGCAGATCGCCATATACCTCATCTGTAGAAACCTGATGATACCGCTTCACCGCATATTTGCGGCTGGCGTCCATCATCACCTGGGTTCCGATAATGTTCGTCTGCAGAAAAATCCCCGGGTCTTCAATAGACCGATCCACATGGCTCTCTGCCGCGAAATTTACAACGATATCCGTCTTATGTTACTCAAAACGGGAAAAAACTGGCTCTCTGTCGCTCATCTCCTTCTGCTCAAAG
>JAJQDO010000122.1:21533-21818 GCA_021202175.1 Clostridiales bacterium
ATAAGAGAGATAAAACAGCCTCTCTGTCGCAGATATCCATCTTCACAAAACGGAAATTCGGATACTCCATCGCATCCTTCAGCGTCTCAAGATTCCCGGCATAGGTTAATTTATCGATACAGACGATCCGGTCCTCCGGATGTTCCTTTAGTTCTAAATAAACAAAATTCGCTCCAATAAATCCGGCTCCGCCGGTCACAAGTATTGTCATGGTTGTTTATCCTCATTTCTCAATATTCCAGACATTTTCCTGTCAAAGAATTCTTTATAAATATCCTTAAAATC
>JAJQDO010000122.1:21828-34290 GCA_021202175.1 Clostridiales bacterium
ATATTACATCAAAATATGGTAATATCAGTGTGTCATCTCAATCATTTTCAATCCAGATATTTCCCGTCCAACACATCCTTCAGGTACTGGCCATACTGGTTTTTCTTCATGATCTCATAGGTGGCAAGCATCTCTTCTTCCCCAATCCAGCCATTGATATATCCCAGTTCTTCCAGGCAGGCGATCTTTCTGTGAGAATGCTGTTCCACCGTCTTGACAAAATTCGTGGCGTCCACAAGACTCTCATGAGTTCCCGTATCCAGCCAGGTAAATCCCTGTCCCAAAAGTTCCACATGGAGCTGTTCATTCTCCAGATAAATACGATTCAGATCCGTGATCTCCAGCTCGCCCCGGGCAGACGGCTTCAAACCTTTTGCATAGTTTACCACACGATTATCATAAAAATATAATCCTGTCACACAATAATTGCTTTTCGGGTGCTTCGGCTTCTCTTCGATCGATACGGCATTTCCCTCTCTGTCAAACTCAACAATACCAAACCGTTCCGGATCATCCACATAATATCCGAAAATCGTAGCGCCCGAATCCTGTTCCGCCCGCGCTACCGCAGCACGAAGACGTTTTTTCAGTCCATGCCCATGGAAGATATTATCTCCCAAAACCATGGCTACCGATTCCTCCCCGATAAAATCCTCCCCAATGATGAAGGCCTGAGCCAACCCATCCGGACTGGGCTGCACAGCATAGGAAAGATTCACGCCAAACTGCCTTCCATCTCCGAGGAGAGACTCAAAACGCGGTGTATCCGCCGGTGTCGATATAATAAGAATATCCCGGATGCCCGCCATCATCATGACGCTCATGGGATAATAAATCATCGGTTTATCAAAAATCGGCAGCAACTGCTTGCTGGTTACTTTTGTGAGCGGATACAGTCTCGTACCAGACCCGCCTGCCAGAATAATCCCCTTCATAAGTTCATGTATCCTCCTGTTATGAAAACAAATTCTCCCTCTTAGTCCTTGCAGCAGACAACCTTACATCATTCGCTCTGGTATGTAATTAGGAAGTGACACACCAGAATATATCAATTATCATAGGCCGCCTTTATTATGTTACAAAAATATTTACAAATCCATATTATTATAACGCATTATCTTTTTTCTCGCAATGCCTATAATAGAAATAATCCTTAAAAAACCGTTATTGTTCACAGCTAGGCGTGAACAATAACGGTTGTCCTGTTTAAGTGGTCTGACGATGCCGTGGATAAGATCACGGATTCCCGGAATCATTCTATATTTGTATTCATCCCTGTTATATCTGTATCCATCTCTATTTCAATACCTCATATATATTTACACAGGTATATAATTCTTTATAATGGGATGCGATCATGATCTCCACCATCCCGTCAGTGCTGACATGAATCCCCTCCGGCTCCCGATGGCTTAACCCGGATGCTCCGGTTATCTTTTGCACTTTAGACTTCCCCGTCTTATAGTTATACGTCCGTACGCGAATCGGAGAATAGGAAGACAACTTGCCAAGTTCCCGCATTTCTGATTTTTCCGCGCTTCCCTCAATGGTATAGATGGTCGTCCCACTTACATCAAATCCCTGAAAAACACCTGCCGTGCTCTTTAAGCGAACCGTTTTCTTACATTTTTTCGGTTTGATGGTCGTTCCGTTTTTCAAATCATAAAACTGGAACTGCTGACCGCCATTGTTCGTAAAACGGACGATCAGCTGCGAGCCATCGGCGCTGACCGCAGGATAGCAATTAGAAGCATATTTTGTCTTTGTGCCGGATATCGGAATCCGGTAGCTGATGCTGGCATGGCGTTTCAATGTCCTCCCTGCCTGAAACGTAAAGCAGGAAATACTTGACGACTGCGTTTTGCTCCCATAGGTATCACTTCCCGTCCATAGCCAGGTCGTGCCGTCCACCGTCACGCAATCAAGATTCGTGCCATGTCCAAATTCCTTGAGCGTCATATAGCTGGTCGAATATTTTCCGATACCTTTATACTTTATGCGGGTCAGCCGCAGATCGTTTTTATGCGTTCCCACATTGGCAAGTCCGGAAAGATAGTAATAATATGTGCCATCCGAAGTATATCCCTGCGGCAGCCGCGCCGTAGAAAGCCTTGTGGCGGGATAGATCAGTTTCAGGTCACTGCCGGATTTCTCGTCAGGTGTCGTCGCGGCAATTTTTTTCTTCAGTGCGGCAGTCAGCTTCTTCATGGAAATATTTTGTTTTTTTCGCACCGTTGTGACAGCTTTTGCCTCCGCCTGGATTGTCGGCATATTCTCGCTGGCTGTTGAAAACAGCAGAACCATCGCCAGAACGAGGATCTTTTTATATTTTCTCATTTGATATATCTTCTTTCTATTTTCATATGATAACTCACTCTTCCTCTCCTTGCTGTTCACTATTCGTCTGCCCCACATCCAGGAAATTCTGTTTGATATATCCTGTGATCCGTTCCGTACTGTGTCCATCAAGAGAACTTAGAAACGCGTCCCCAAATTGTTCCATCCGAGTCGACACCGACAGCTGGAACGGCACCTTTCCCCTGGTTCCACGGGAAACCGGATCCGTGTCATTCTCCGGACTCCATCGACCGGAGACCATCTTCGCCGCCTTCCTGGTCATGCCGGCAAAAGTGTATTCAATTGGTCCCGGCACCATCTCTTCATAAGCAAAATAAAAATCCCGGCTTTCCATATATTCCTTCAGATCAAATGCGTAAAACAGCATCGGCGTCCCCAGGAGCGCGGCCTCAAAAATGCTGGAGCTGTAATCCGTAATCAACAGATCCGTGATCAGCAAAAGGTCATTGATATGGTCTTTTCCCGTCAGGTCAAGCACACGTTCTTCCCATTGCGGCGCAACAGAAAATGTCTGATGGACAAACGGATGATGCTTTACGATCAATGTCACATCCTCCGGCATCTTTTCCATAAACGCATTGACATCGAAAGTATCCTCGGGATAATAGGAATCCTTATTTCCATCACCGCGAAACGTCGGAGCAAACAGAACGATCTTCTGATCGCGAAGTGCCGGATAAGCAGCATAAAGATACTCCCGCTTCTTTTTTTTGGCTTCCCAGTCAAACAGGCCATCTGTCCTGGGTACACCAAGGGCTTTCACTTTCCTGGTCGGAACGGCAAAGGCCTCCGCATAGATTCCACACATTGCCTCGCTGCTCACACTGACAAAATCGTAATTTCTGTGGTTCATGGAGCTTTGGGGCGCTCCGCCTTGTTTCCCCATACGCGTCAGGCCAAAGGTCTTGAAAGCGCCACAGGCATGCCAGAGCTGTACCACCTTCGTCTCCCGGCGCAGATTCAACCGGTGAAGCTGCGGATAAAAATCCTCCAGCACGATCACGCTGGCCTCGGCACATTTCCTGGCACATTCCCGCAGTTCCTTTCTCTTTAAGGCATCCACCGTCCGCGTGTTGATAAACTCTGTCACCACAAGGTCCGGATCCTTTTCCATCTGCTGTTTGACAAGCTGCAGGTTCCCTCCCTCCTCCGGCAGGCGCTCTGACAAAAACAGCACTGTGTTTCCTTTCACAGAAATCTTCTTTGCGTACTTGTCATATTTTGACGCGAAATAATCTGTCTTCCGCTGTCTGGGACTGTAACTGTAGCCGCTGACCCGATACACCGTCTCATTGGCCTTCTTTGTCGCCACGTTCCTGTTTTTATCTTCCTGCATGTAATCTTTTACAAGAAGAAACGGCAGAGCAATGGTACAACCGATAAACTTCAGAATGTTCTTCTTACCCATTTCTTCCGTGCGGGCAAAGAGTTCCCTCTGAACCGGGAACGGCTGGTCGTCAAGAATCCATTCCTTCGTGCCACACCAGAGAGCGAAAGTCACTGTCACCTTCCGGCGGGGCGGCTGCCGAAATACATAAGCCAGCTCCACATCCGCATCCGCAAGAATCTGCGGTCCCGCCTCTTGCTCTTCCACAGTCACTTCCATGGGAAAGCGCCTGTCAATCTGTCTTTGTGAAAAAACAGCCTGCACGCGAATCTTTCTGCCCCTCATCTCATCTGGCAGCTTGCACCGAAACCTGATCTGCATGATATTCTCATTTATATTAGCAGTCAGCCTGTAGTTGAATTTTATCATATGTTTCCTCCCAAATACGATTCACGATGAACCGAAACCTTTCTGTCAAATTACGCCCAATCCACGACAAAGCGCCAGATCACGTCCACAGTATCCTATCATCCTTCGAACAACAAACATTATTTATCCGAATTCTCCTCGATTATTATTCTGATTCAGCACTGTCATATGTCATAAAAACGTTCCGATATCATTTTTTCAATATATTATATTATGAAAAAATGCGCAGTGGAAACCTGTCGTCGAAAAATGACCTATTATCTTATATTATAAAGGATTCCCTGTAAAACTCAAGGAAAGTCTATAGCTTTTTTTCTCTTCTTTTGATAGAATAATTTTGTAAATTTTATTTCATTTGGTGTACGTGCCAAAGGAAGCCTTTCGCACGGAACATCGACATTTCACAAACATCATAAAGATTCAGGAGGATGCGACTTATGAGATTTTTTATTGACACAGCAAATGTAGAGGACATTCGCAAGGCAAATGATATGGGCGTGATCTGCGGCGTGACCACGAACCCGTCCCTGATTGCCAAGGAAGGCCGTGACTTTAATGAAGTTATCAAGGAGATCACTTCCATCGTTGACGGTCCGATCAGCGGCGAAGTAAAGGCTACCACCGTTGACGCAGAAAATATGATCAAGGAAGCGCGTGAGATTGCTGCCATTCATCCGAACATGGTAGTGAAGATTCCTATTACCGTAGAAGGACTGAAAGCGGTAAAGGTTCTAAGCGCCGAAGGCATCAAGACAAATGTTACCCTTATCTTCAGCGCAAACCAGGCATTGCTTGCTGCGAGAGCCGGCGCTACATATGTTTCCCCATTCCTTGGCAGACTGGATGACATCAATGTCCGCGGCGTAGATCTGATTCGTGAGATCGCTGACGTCTTCGCTGTTGCAGGCATTGAAACACAGATTATCGCAGCCAGTGTCCGCAACCCGATTCATGTAACAGACTGCGCTCTCGCAGGTGCTGACATCGCAACCGTTCCTTACAAAGTCATCGAGACCATGGTGAAACATCCTCTGACAGACGCCGGCATCGAGAAGTTTAAAAAGGATTATATTGCTGTATTCGGTGAGTAATCATAACTTTTCCCGATTCATAAACATATAAACTCAAAACGATAAATAAAAAACGGGATGTCTCCATCCCGTTTTTTTCAGCTGTTTGAATCGTCCTCTTATCTTTTGCTTCCTTCGTTCCTATTACTATAACCCAGATTCTGCACTTCCTCTGATAAGATCTCATGAAATTTCTCTGCACAGTACAGATATTCTTTCATGCACTCGTCTCCCATACGCCGCCGGATCTTCTGCATCAGTTCACAGGCGAAGGACATCTCCTTTTTCAGAACATCCCGCCCTCTGTCCGTAAAATATACGTACACAAAACGTTGATCCTTCTCGTTATTTTTCATCTGCACATAACCCTTTTTCTTAAGAGTATGCAACATTCTGGAAACCGCGGGCCTGGATAATTTCAGGGCTTTCCCCAGACTGGAAACTCTGGCCTCCCCGAATTCTTCAACCTGCCGGGCGATCATGAGCAGCATGGTCAGCTCTCCCACCGGGACAGTGCTGATCTACTGAAATAAAAGGCTCGTCTTCCTCAACTGTATGATCATATTATAATAATCCTTCACGGTAACACTGTCACCGTGCTCTTCAACGGACTGTCCTTGCTCGGACGGCTCCGCTCCTTCGAATTCCATATTTCCTCCCAATAGGCATCTCTATAGCATACAAACACATTTCGGTATCATATTCTAATTACATAAAACGACAAATTATGATTGTCATTCGCAATAACTACACGTATTTTCCTGACATGAACACAAAATCTGCATCGTTCACTATACGCTGTTCAAAAAATTATTATAACAGTATTCACAAAAAATCCACTTTATGACAGACTCTTTACTACTGCTGTTCAAGGTTATGAGAATAATAATCCCGCGTTCTCTCATCCATAGGAATATATTTCTTCTCCGGTGCGATGCTCTGGTAGGCCGGACGGATAATCTTATCACAGTTCATCAATTCCTCTATACGATGAGCGCTCCAGCCGACGATGCGGGCTGTGGCGAACATTGGTGTAAACAGCTGATCCGGAAGTCCCAGGATACGATACATAAATCCACTGTAAAAGTCGATATTCACGCTGACGCCCTTATATATCTTCCTTCTCTTCGAAATCAATTCCGTAGCCAGCCGTTCCACTCTGTCGTAAAACGCGAATTCTTCCTCATAGCCTTCTTCTCTGGCCAGTCTGCTCAGATATCCCTTAAATACTTCCGCTCTCGGATCAGATATGGAGTATACAGCATGTCCCATACCATAAATCAGACCACTGTGGTCGAAGGCTTCCTTATTCAAAAGGCGAATCAGATAACCCCTGATCTGGTCCTCATCTTCCCAGTCCTTTACCTCTTCCTTCATCTCATCAAACATATGCACAACCTTCAAATTGGCTCCACCATGCTTTGGTCCTTTCAGTGAGGCAAGGGAAGCCGCCATCGCCGAATACGTATCCGTTCCTGAAGACGTGACCACATGATTGGTAAAGGTAGAGTTATTTCCACCGCCATGATCCATATGAAGCACCAGAGCGATATCCAGAATCCTCGCCTCCAGCTTAGTATACTTCTTGTCCGGACGGAGCATCCGCAATATATTTTCCGCCGTGGAAAGTTCTGGCTTCGGAGAGTGAATATAAAAGCTCTTTCCTTCTACATAATGATTATAAGCCTGATAGCCATACACTGCCAGCATCGGCATGGTGCTGATCAGCTGCAGGCACTGGCGCAAAACATTGTCAACCTGTATATTATCCGCCATATCATCGTAACTATACAGAGTGAGAACGCCTCGCTGCAATGTATTCATCATATCCTTGCCGGGTGCCTTCATGATAACATCCCGCACAAAGTTTGTCGGCAAAGTCCGATATCCTCCCAGAAGATCCTGAAACTTCTGCAGTTCTTCCCTCTGCGGAAGACGTCCGAATATGAGCAAAAATGCCATCTCCTCAAAACCAAAACGTTCCTCACTGGCAAATCCGGCGATCAAATCTTTCACATCATACCCTCTGTAACGCAGCTCTCCTTTACAGGGAACACTCTTACCGTCAACCATCTTGGTAGCCTTTACCGTCGAAATATCTGTAAGACCAGCCAGGACACCCTTTCCGTTTACATCTCTCAATCCCTGAAGAACATGATAGGAATCATATAATCCCGCCGGTATCTGACCATGTTCCATCGCTATGGCCGCCAGCTTCTGAATCTCCGGTGTCATTGCGGAATATTCATTCATGTCAAATCTGTCCCCTTTCTGTCCGTGGATTCATTGTTGCTGTCCACAGCCATGTCTGAGCAGCAACAATTAGTTTCTGATGTTAATTAACCTTGTTAATTATTATACCAAAAATGTTTCTACTTGTCAATCTGTGCAACTGTGTTCAATCTGTGTCCAAAAATACCGACATCAACCAGACGCGAAGTAAATCGGCAAGAAATTACCCTGTCTATAAAAAGTATATGCAAAACTAATTTCCTTATCACTAAAAATTTATGTATTATGTACAAGTTTTTTCTGTTTTTCAACTAATAATTATGCTATACTTATATTATGTGTGAGAATGGGGTTGCTATCCTCGGCAAACCTGAGGCTTGCTGTCAGCTTACACCCCACTACAATTTTGAATATATAATAGAAAGGAGCATATCAAACATGCAAATACAACGTCTCGTAGACCTGGAGGATTACGAATTTGATACATTGCTCGTGACATATAATCATAAGAATCGATTGAGTATTGAGCTCGGCAAAGTCAGTGAGATTTTTAAAGCGCTTCAGGAAGATGACCTGGTTGGCGGCAGCAGGGTATACGGACTTCGCGGCAAGGATTTTTCATATCAGGGGCAGCCTTACTACAACCTGATCTTTATCGGGATTCCAGAACACGCGACACCCCGGAGATATCAGCTGAAATATGGAGCTGCCCTGAAGGAAGCGAAGAAGTTAAAGGGGCAGAATCTCCTGATGACTGCCATCGGCGATGACGTCTCTTACTGGCTTAGTTCCGCCATGCGGGGAGTTCTTCTTGGCGACTATTCCTTTGACAAATATCACTCGGACAAGAAGGACGCGCCGGAATTAACGCTTGGGATTTTGACTGGCGTCGATCAGGCTTCCTTCAAAAAGGAAGAATCCTATTCCCGCACTTTGGCAAATGCTGTCTTAACGGCCCGCGACCTGGTCAATGAACCGGCTAACGTTATGACACCTTCCACTCTTGCAAATGCGGCAAAAGAGATCTGCGAGAAAAATAACATCAAATATACCGTTCTTGACAAGGAAGATTGTAAAGCGCTCGGCATGAATGCCTTTCTTGCCGTAGCGGAAGGATCCAAACAGCCTCCAAAGCTTATCGTCATGGAATATAACGGCCGTGTGACAGACGATGAGAAAATCGCTCTGGTCGGCAAGGGGATCTGTTTCGACTCCGGCGGGTATAATCTGAAACCAAACACCTCCATGACAGGCATGCACGGAGATATGGGCGGTGCAGCCGCAGTGATCGCTGCCATGGGCGCGATTGCCGCCATGAAGCTTGGCATCAATGTGACCGCTGTCATTCCGGCATGTGAGAACCTGGTTTCCGGCCGCTCCATGAAGCCTTGCGACATCGTTAAGTCCATGAATGGCCAGTATATCGAGATATTGAACACGGATGCGGAAGGCCGCCTTGCTTTGTGCGACGCGATTACTTACGCCATTCGTGAATGCGGCGCCTCCTGCGTGATCGACGTCGCTACTTTGACAGGTGCCTGCATGCGTGCCCTTGGGAATCGTTATACCGGCGTCTTCAGTAATAATGACGAACTGATCTCGAAACTGGTACAGGCTTCCATCCTTGCCGGCGAAAACATCTGGCGTATGCCTCTGGGTGATGATGAATATAAAGACCTGAATAAGTCTGACGTTGCCGACATCGCCAATACCGGCAGTCAGTGCGGAGCCACAGCAGCAGCGAGATTCCTGCTTTCCTTCGTGGAAGAGAAACCATGGATTCACCTGGACATTGCCGGCACATCGGAATCTGACAAGGACATCGAGATCTATTCCAAAGGCGGTACCGGCGTGGCAACCATGACATTGTACGAATTCGTCAAGTTGATGGAGAAACCATATAAGAGTTATTAATAATCGAGCATATGCTTTTTGAATTAAAACAGTTAGAAGGCTATTTCCCAAACACGGAAATAGCCTTCTTATTATTCTTTATACAACGCACCGCAGAAAAACCGTTCCAAATCTTTGTGCAGCAGCTCTGCTGCTGTATGGGAGTTCCTTATCCCTTATTACAAAGCACAATGGACAGCAATACAAGAACAACCCCTGCCGCTTCCATAAAAGAAAGGCTTTCTCCGAAAAGCAAAATACCCAAAATCGTCGCCACTACCGGCTCCACAGAGGCCAGAATAGACGCCTGTCCATTTTCCACGTACTGCAAACCCCAAGTATAGACAAAATAAGGGATGACCGTGCTCACAAGCGCGAAAGCCACTGTAAAGAACAGATTTCCGGGACCGTCAAACACCACCTGTCCGATTATATCCGGTTTCACGAAAGGCAGTACCGCCACTGCCGCTATAAGGAATGTATAGAAAGATATGGTCAGTGAATGATATCCCCTCTCCAGCGCATAACGGCTGAATATCGAATACAGGGCATAACCAAAACCGGAGCCCAGGCCAAAAAGGATACCCGCCGCTGACAGCTGCACGTGATTGCCTATGATTCCCGTCACCAGAACACATCCGCCAAAAGCCAGCACCAGTGAGATACCTTTTTTGATGGTAAAACGTTCTCCAAAAAGCACGGCAGACATGAGCATGACCATCGATGGCGCGGTATACAACATTACGGCCGCCACCGAAAGATCCGTCAACACGATTGTCTTAAAATAACAATAATTAAAAAATACGATACTGCACAGTCCCGTTCCCAGAAAACACCAGATATCCCTGATCTTTATTTTTAAAAGTTCCCTGTCCGCAGCCATTAAATATAAAAATAAAACCAACGCAGTTCCTGCGGCACGAATGCCCACAATCTGCAGAGAATCCAACCCATATGCATTATACCGGCGGACAAAAATCCCCATGCTGCCCCATAAAGCACCGGCAAGCAGTACTGCTCCTGGCGCCAATCTATTCGTTTCCATTCATTATCCTCTGTTTCATCTATCTATATGATCAGAATGTCAAAAACCTTACATTTTAACATCCTGATCTTATTTAACATCCTGATAACATCCTGATCTTATATATTCTGAGACATAATCTGATAAAAAATCACTTTCGTCATACTTCCCAATAATTACCCGTATTTTACACTCTTATCTGAATCAATCGAAAAGCATAGCCTCCCGTATGACCACGTTTTTATTCTTTTTCCAGATAGAAGAAAACTCCTTTATGCTCAACGGGCAGGAACTCCGCCCGATTTCCAGGGTGATGCAGGGAATATTCCTCTTATACAAAAAATACTCCCTGGAGCATCCGGCTGCAGAGCTTATACTCTGTGTCGGCATCAACCGATATCCTGTCAGATTTTGTGCCAGCTTATACATCTTTGTTGTCCGGTTTTTTACCTTCTTCGTCGCGCTGCTGGCACATTTTCCATAAATGACAGAGCCTGTGGAATGATAGCTGATCACTCCCACAATCTTGCCCGTTTCTTCTATACTGTTTATCATCTTTACCAGCGCCTTCGTTTCCGGTTCACTGGCTGCTTTCGTTCCGCGATAGCCAGAAGAGCCGGGAGTTCCGGCTTTCCGAAAAGCAATGTCCCAGTTTCGGTTCAGATCCACACCCCGGGCATTGGCCTTCCATGTTTTGGAACTGCCTCCCATCTTCTTGAGCTTGGCACGGAGGGTTTTATCGCGAATCGCATTAAAACCGAACTGACTGATTGCCGTCCCATCCGGATTACAGGATGGCACATAGTGAATCGCCACATTTTCCAGGACATCCGACACCTTCGTTCCATTTATCTTCTTATTGTAGTTCTTCAGGTAATATTCAATCTGCTTCATGCAAAGCTGCGTCGTCATATATTCTCTCGCGTGAAGATTCGCGATGACAACCAGATGTTTTTTGGCATCCGGATTACCCAACACCACTTCATACAGGTTCCTGTCATCAGTGGACTGACCGATGATATTTACCTGACAATACTCTCCATATTTCTTCTGCAGTTGTTTTAAGTCCTTCTTTAACTCTCCATAAGTATATTTCTGGTGATTCGTCGATACAATCGCTGCATGTATGTCCGCACTTTGTATGCCCCAAAACAGAATACCGGCGAACAGACATAGGATCAAGAATGTTCTTTTCTCTCTTTTTGGCATCTCATTATCTTCTCCTCTTTTCATCATCTCTTCCACTTTATTCATTCTATCCTCTCCCTGTGAAGCACCTAAGTGCCCGCAATGCGGGCACATAAAATTTATAATAAATAACTGATTAGAATGTCAAAAGCCATACATTTTGACATCCTAATCATAATTTACCCCAGAAGAAAGGAAACGTCAACATCCTTAACTGCCTATAACAACAAAATCTCCATGTCTGGTTACTGTTCATGGGAACAGGCAGTTCGAAAGCGAATAAGAAATAAAACAATACGGATGTTTTTGATTCAAATTCTAAATGCGACAACGGATCATGAAATATATTCAAAAAAAACACAAAAAAAGAGAGAGCATCTTATCTTCTAATTCTGATGCTCTCTCTTACAGTTCTACTGTAATGTCCAACGGCCTATACCTCTCTTTCTACAGTATCGTTTTTCGAGTCTTACTTCAAGTTTTTGTCGGACCGTACCTCAAATACTTTTCCCCTTAACCTTAAGAAAAACCTTCTGCGAATCCCGTCATACTGGAATCTGGCTACTTCCAAATCCTATCACAACGTCTCATCCGTCATCACTGCCTTCTTAACATCTCAGGCGAACTTTCTGTCTGTAATCTCAATTTCAAAGTTCAAATCCTATGAATCCTAAGACAAACTCCCCGGCGATCTGTACTCTTTCTCTTCTACAACTCCTCAGGCCAGCTACTTCACTTCATGACCTCTTCATCTCCTGTACCTCTACCTTCAGCTTCCCTCGAATTCCATTACTAATACTTCCTTCGGTCTGTACCTCCTGTCATAATATCGTTTGAGTTCTAAACTAATACTTCTGGCGGCCCGTACCTCCTTCTTCTCATTATAGTATTAAATACTTAGCTACTGTTTATGGTGGTCTGTACCTCCTACTTACTTATGT
>JAJQDO010000141.1 GCA_021202175.1 Clostridiales bacterium
AGATAGAGGGAATCAAGATTCGCGTCCGGTGCCAGATCGGATGCTTCCTGTTGCGCTTGCAGTACAGCAGCAGCCTGTTCTTTGCTTGTCTTACAGATTTTTTGTCGGCTGTCTGCCGCGGTCAACTGTTCCCTTTTTTCCTGTAGTTCGCTCGATGCGTCCTGGTATTTGGCATCCAGTGCTTTTTTCTGGCATTCCAGTTTCTTTTTATTCTCCTGTACCTTTTTCAGGAGAGTGGCGAAATCTGAATCCGGAAATAAGCCGCGGGGGAACTTCCGCTGTTCCGTTTCAATCAGAGAATTGAAATGTTGGATTTCATTTTCCAGGGTCGAGATGGAAGCGGCAGATTCGGACAACTTCTTTGTGACGGCTTCTTTTTTCAGTTGATTGGCATCCAGCTGTTTTCTCAGCTTCTCCAGCTTTTCCTGTATGGCATCGTATTCTTTTTCTGCCGCACGGGCATGCGATAGATCCTCGGTGAAGTTCTGGGCGTTCCATTTGTTGCGCAGTTCCAGAATCGTATCGGCAGACTGCTGTAGCGTTTCCTTTTGCCGGGACATCTGTTCCGACAGTTTTTCGTGCTGGACCGTCAGCTGTGTCAACCGTTCTCTGGAGGAAACGTAGTCAGAAGATAATTTTTGAAAACGGCGTTGCAAGGATACGGGCGTATCATTTGCCTGGCGTTTGGTCGAGGCTTTGGAAGGTGCTGAAGAGAAAACTGTAAAAAAATCCTCTGTAGAAATCAGATGTTCCATATTTTGCAGCGTCATATTGATCAGGGCTATCTGTTGCTCCAGGCGAACTTTTTCCGCAGTAAGACGCTCTTCTTCCTTTTCCAGCTTTTCAATCTGTGATTTGATGTGGCGACCTTTTTTTTGTTCTTCAGTTTCTGCCAGATTTTCCGACGAGGCAGCCGCAGAGGAATAAATCCCCCCGCAAACCGGACAGATGTCCCCGTCCTTTAACGAAGCTTGCAGTGCAAGCGCATGGTGATGATTTTCCAGTTGTTCCAGAGAGAAAAACAGTTGTTCTTTTTCTGCCACCACTGCCTTCAAATGCTGCTCCTGTTCTTCCATTTGGCTGTTTTCCTGATGGAAGAGAGTGAGAGCAGATTGTTGAAGTTCCATAATTTTTTCAGAGAGTGAGTGGAGTTTCCTTGTCTCTGCTTTGTGTTTTTTTTGAAGTTCCTCTCCAGTCTGTTTGTTTTCCTCGTAATGCTGTCTTTTTTCCCGGTAGGTTTCTTCCAGAACATGTCCCTGTTCCAGGGCAGCCATACGTTCCTGGGGAATGCGAAGATGGCCGGCTGCTTCTGTCTGTCTGGCAATCTGATTTTTTAGGTCTGCGTCCTGGGCAAGAAGAGAATCATTTTCAATCGACAAGGCATCCTGTTTTTTCTTTTGTTGTGCCAGTTTTCTTGTCCCGTTGCTGCGACTGGTTTTCCACTGTGTTATGGAATCACAGCGTTCTAGGGCATTGCGGTATTCCTGTTCTTCACTCAGGAATAGTGGAAGTTTTGTCTCATATTCTGAAAAAATCTGTTCTTTTTGTTGCTGTAGTTTTTCATAGTTTGATGAGGAGACCGCCAATTCCGCTTTGGCCTTATCCAGAGAGAGACAGGCTTCCTGATATGCTGACGCTGTCCGCTTTGACTCAAGTGCGAAAGGCTGCAGTTGATTGGCCTGGTTTCCGAGCTGAAGACGATGTTCCATCTCTTTCATAGCTGGAACCTGTGAACAAAGCTCCTCATATTTCTTCTTTACCGGTGCGTATTCGGCCAGGAGAGAGCGCAATGCCTCTGCTTCTTTAAAAATGGCTTCTGCCTTTTGTTTATCCTGTGCGGCCTTTTTTGTGTTCTCCTGGACTATGATTTGTTTTTGCTGGATTTCTTTTAAGGTATCCGGGGTGATCGCTTCGAACATTTGCAGCTGACCTTCCAGACTGCTGAGAAGGAGATCGTGTTTTTGCCTGGCAGCGGCAATCTTCTGCGTGAGTTCCAGCCCATACTGCTCCAAATGGAAAATACGCTGGAGCATTCCCCTTCGTTCTGCATTTTTTAATTTGAGAAAGTCGCTGAACTGGCCTTGGGGAAGGACGACCGTGCGCATGAAGTCATCGCTGTTTAAACCAAGGATACGGGTACATTCCTGGGTGACATCCGTGGGGCGATCGGCAAGAATAAGGGGCGTTTCTCCTGTGATGTCAGCGAGAGAAGCATTGGTATTTCTCACCGTAGGGCCGGCATTGCTTTTATGATAGCGAAATCCTCGTTCTACCTGATAGATTCTGGTTTCTGTGGTGGTAATGGAAAACTGGAAGGAGACGGCAGCTGTCTGTTCATTGATATTAATAAAATTCTTTGTAGATCGGGGTAATTTGGCGTAGAGGGCCAATGTAATGGCATCCAGGATACTGGACTTTCCGCTGCCTGTCGGTCCGAATATCCCAAATAGTCCGGAGGAGGTCAGTGCGGAAAAATCAATGACCTGTTCCTTTCGGTAACTGTTAATTCCTCGTAAAGTAAGCTTCCGTGGTCTCATGAAGGAATCCTTTCTAAAAAATTTATGTTTTATAGATTCGTTTCTTCGTTATCATTGAGGATAGACATCAGAAGGTCAAGGGTTTCCTGTTCCATATCGACCTGAAATCTTTTCCGGTAATAATTCTGCACCAGGACTTCAAAAGGCGGCTCTTCCATCTTTTCCGGAGCAGGCCGTCCCTCATCTCCTTCTGGGAAGACAGGACGAATGGATAAGATATCCGCTTTCAGACGTTTCATGGCGCGGATATCTTCCTCATGAATATAGTGGTCGGTTTTAATCTCCAGGTAAACCCAGCTGTCATCCGTTTGATGTTCTTCGCATTGGCGTATGGCTTCAGCGGGACTGTCGCAGCGCCAGACTTCGATCGGTTTATAGACAGGGAGTGGAATCTCACGAATCTGTATCCTTGTTTTTGATGGCTGATTTTCACTGCTACCCGATACAGGGGTTCCAATATGAGCTTCAACAGACAGGATCTGATTCTCAAAGGCAATCTCCCGCTGATTATAATGAAGCGGTGCACCGCTGTAGCGGGCATTTTGTCGTCCGGGAACCTTCTGTGGCTTATGTACATGACCAAGTGCGATGTAATCTGCGGATTCCGGAAAAACATTGCCGGGCAGCAGATAGCTTCCTCCCAGCTGTATGCTTCGTTCCGAACCATCGCAGGTGCTGTCCATGACAAACAGATGACTTATAATAAGATGGATAGCATCCGGTCGGAAATGTTCTGCCAGGTCGGAAAACAAGATGCGCATGCGCTGTTCATAGCTTTCTGCCTTTTGAAATTCTTCGTCCGTTCCCTGTAAATACAGCTCCCCTAATCGTTTTTCACTGGGGAAAGGAACCAGCAGGATGTCCGCTTTCTCGCCTTGGATTTCCGTGTGGATATAACCGGGTCCGCTTTCCGTGATATGGTTTTGTCCGTATTTTCCGACAGGGATAACGGTATTCGGCGTGCCGGCCATGACGATGCCATGTTCCTTTGCCAGTGGTCCGGAAGCCGTCAGTCGGTCAGGATTGTCATGATTGCCGGAAATGATCACGGTCATGCAGGCGCCTCCGCGGGAAAGCTGCTTTAAGGTATCATAAAAAAGCAGTTCCGCCATGGCAGGCGGATTGTAACTGTCATATATATCTCCCGCGATGAGAATCAGGTCGGCCTGCTCTTCGTCGCAGATGCGGACAAAATCCTTTAGAAAACGTTCCTGTTCCGGCAAACGGCTCTGCCCTTCCAGATTCTTGCCCAGATGCCAGTCAGCAGTATGGATGATCTTCATGCGTATTCCTCCTTTTTTGGTGCCTCCTTTGTCCTGTCGTTAATCCGCTGCATGTCGTTGTCGCAGCATATACAGATAAGAATATCGGGTCGTTTCGGACATGCTGCACCCCAGGGATTCCAGGATGTTCTCGATTCTATGCAGGGCTTCTTTTCGCAAAATCTCGGAATCTACGATGATTTCCAGTTCCAGAAAAGATCCGAGTTCTTCTACCTGATCAACACAGGCAGTCACATCATCAAGATGATAATATTGTCGCAATTTGCGGACAGGAGCCAGCTCTTTATAGCCGAGAGAACGCAGGATATCCCGGCAGACGGTAGCATTTTCTATAACGGTCTCCAACTCCTTTCTGGTGGTGGATACAGTGTCCAGTTTAGGTCCTTTATAGGTAAGGGAGGCTGTGGCAGATGCCGTAGTATAATCTTCGCTTTCCCGGATGCGCAAAGCCTCATCCGTTTGCATGAAATCGTGAAAAGCACTGGTAAAATAAGTATCTGATTCCCTGATCAGATGGCCGGCCGCAAATCCAAGCTCGGTCAGGCCGTGCTCTATGGTTGATCTGCGGTGAACAGGGAGTTTTATCTCTACTTCTATCATCAATCTGTCTCCTGTATATGTTAATAATCACTCAACGCAAAAGTGTAGTTTTTTCCGAAATATTTTTTTGCTTTTAATCGCAGTGTGGAATCATCTTTCAAAATAAAAGAGATTCGCAGGCCGTTTTTATTTTCCTTAGCAAGCTTTTTAAAAGTCTGAAAAAGGTCTGATTTTTTATCGGCAGTTTTTTTACTGGCAGCTTTATCAAAGTCGAGGATGATCTCACTGGTCGCCTCATCAATGGTAATGTTGCAGCAGATGGTATTTCCATCTGCATCTCCCTCACCTCCATCGGAAATGTATAAGGACAACCTGCCTGTTTCCACGTCTGCAGAGAAATAACAGAAATGATCTGTTTTATCGAATCGCCAGGTGAAACAGGTATTGTTCAGGTAGTAAGCGGTGCTGGATGTATGCAGTCCGTAGATGGCATTATTATAGAAGGAAAGCGCGTTCCCGTTATAGTTCATTTGCAGGCAGTTTTCCTCCTCCATTGTCAGTTTCAGATCAACCTGGGAGAGCCCTTGCGAAATGCCTGTAAAGATTTCAGGAAGCTCTATGGCCTCATCCCGGTAGGTGTAAAAAGAGAAGGTGTCTCCCTCGTTGGAATAATAAAGAAAATTCGTCAGGAACGTGCTCGTGCTGGTTTCGGAATCAATGGCATATATTTCCGCGTATTTATCATAAAGAGCCAGTTCGTAGGTGACCACGTTGTCAGACTCATTATTGGTTATTGTATCGACAAGGCCATCATCAGCAGACGTATTGCCGGAAGCATCCGTATCGTCAGAAATTTCATCCCCGCTATACCAGATATCCGTATCGGCAATGTCGATGAGGGCACTGCCGGACGATTCTGCTTTGTTTGAAGAGGAATCGTCTTGTTTTTCAAAAAAATAGCTGACGTCACTGTAAGTCAGAATCAAATGGCTGGAATCTGGAGCCAGGTAAGAAACAGAATCACCAGAGACAAAAGAATCCCATCCTGTGGGAAGCGTGTTGTAGGAATCGTCTTTGTTTGTTACAGAAATGGTCTTTTCCTTCGTATCAAGGGTAAAGCTGCCATCATAGAGGCTGGTTCCCTGTTCGATATCTGATAAGATGAATGTGCCGTCTTCTGTGATGGATAAAGAAAGATTTTCCGCACGATAGCCGTTATCCTTTCCCACAGCGTTGCCACATCCGATCCAGGAACCTGCCAGGTCG
>JAJQDO010000081.1 GCA_021202175.1 Clostridiales bacterium
CGGAGTGGTCAAAAAATTCGTTAGCGACTGGTAAACTTTTTCATTGACATTTACAGAATGCTGGCTGTAATAAGGATAGTGCCTGAAAAAGCATTTCCAGGAAATCATACATGTGTTACTTGTCTTGACGCAGACCAATCACAAGTGCCTGTTTTTTGTGAGCGGTCATATGGGTCGTAGAATTAGAACTTATGTTCGTTTTGCGTATAGACACGATTGATAAAATCTGCTATACTGTCTGCATGCCCTACGGGTAGAGCTTAGCAGAGTCGTATTACTACTTCCGCACAGTCAGAAAAAATGAAAGTGGTGACCAAAATTCGTCGAGAGCGGATTTTCCCAAAAACTGAGAATGTGATTCGATGAATTTCTGCCTGATAGATGAACTTTTTTACTATGGAATTTCGAGGTGATTTTTGTGCGACGTGAACAGAAACCTTTCGTTTTACACAGCGAATACCAGCCCACGGGAGACCAGCCGCAGGCGATAGCCGAGTTGGTTAAGGGGTTTAGAGAAGGAAATCAGTTCCAGACTCTTTTGGGGGTCACGGGATCTGGCAAGACATTTACGATGGCTAATGTCATAGAGCAACTGCAAAAACCGACTTTGGTACTTGCACACAATAAAACGCTTGCTGCCCAATTGTACAGTGAGTTCACAGCATTTTTCCCAGAAAACGCGGTAGAGTATTTTGTGTCTTATTATGATTATTATCAGCCAGAAGCTTATGTGCCATCCACGGATACGTATATAGAGAAAGATTCTTCGATTAATGATGAGATTGATAAGCTGCGGCATAGTGCGACGGCGGCGCTTATTGAGAGGAAAGATGTTATCGTCGTGTCCTCGGTTTCTTGTATTTACGGGATTGGCAGTCGGAAGGATTATGAGGAGATGATGATTTCGCTGCGACCAGGGATGGAGATTGACCGGGATGAAGTGGTGCGGCGACTGATTGACATACAATATGTTCGAAATGAACTGGATTTTAAGAGAGGGACATTTCGCGTGCGCGGGGATGTGCTGGAGATATTGCCGGTCTCCACTTTTGAGGACGCGGTGCGGGTAGAATTTTTTGGAGACGAGATTGACCGCATCATGCAGGTGGATGTTTTGACGGGGGAGATTAAGGCCAGCCTGAATTTCGCCGCGATTTTCCCGGCATCCCATTATGTGGTTCCTGAAGAGCAGATTGAACGTGCAGTGGGAACGATCAAAGAAGAATTGGAGGAACGGGTAGCCTGGTTTCAGGAGAACGACAAACTTCTGGAGGCACAGCGGATTGCCGAGCGGACGAATTTTGACATGGAGATGCTGAAGGAGACAGGATTTTGTTCCGGTATCGAGAACTATTCCAGACATTTGACCGGACTGGCACCGGGACAGACGCCGTACACGCTGATTGATTTCTTTGATGATGATTTTCTGATGATTGTGGACGAGTCGCATATCACCATCCCACAGGTGCGGGGTATGTATGCCGGGGATCGATCAAGGAAGCAGACACTGGTAGATTATGGATTCCGTCTCCCGTCAGCGTTGGATAATCGTCCGCTGAATTTTGAGGAGTTTGAGCAGCGCATTGATCAGATGATGTTTGTGTCGGCGACGCCGAATGTTTATGAGGATGAACACGAGATGCTGCGGACGGAGCAAATTATCCGACCGACCGGTCTTTTGGATCCGAAGGTTGAAGTGCGGCCGGTAGAAGGGCAGATTGATGATCTGATCAGCGAGATTAATAAAGAAGTGGAGAAGAAGCACAAGATTCTGGTCACGACATTGACCAAGCGTATGGCGGAGGACCTTACTTCTTATATGAAGGAACTGGATATTCGCGTGAAGTACCTGCATTCTGATATTGACACTCTCGAACGCAGTGAGATTATCCGCGACCTGCGTATGGATATATTTGATGTGCTCGTCGGCATCAACCTGCTTCGAGAGGGGTTGGATATTCCAGAAGTGACACTCATTGCCATTTTGGATGCGGATAAGGAAGGCTTTCTGCGTTCGGAGACTTCACTGGTGCAGACGATTGGCCGGGCCGCTCGAAATGTGGATGGGCACGTTATCATGTATGGCGATACGATTACCGAGTCCATGCGAGCCGCCATCAGTGAGACAGAGCGAAGACGGCAGATTCAGATGCAGTATAATGAGGAACATGGCATTACACCGCAGACCATACAGAAAGCAGTGCGAGATGTTATTTCCATTCTCAATGACAGTGAGAAGGAAGAAACTGGCAGTCGCCTGAAGAAGGATGTCGAGTCCATGGACCGCAAGGAGATTCAGGATATGATTGCGCAGCTGACGAAGAAAATGAATCGGGCAGCGGCGGAGTTGAATTTTGAAGATGCGGCGATGTACCGCGATGAATTGAAAAAATATAAGATAGCTCTGCGGGATTATGATAAGTGAGAGGAATTATGTTGCTTATATAGCTGTGCACGAAGATATTGGATGAATTATGTCGCTCATATAGCTTGTACACGAAGATATTGGATGGATAGTGTTATCGAAATTATATTGCAATAAAATATAAATAATCGATTGTTAAGATTACGTCATGAGTAATGATTGGATGCAGCAATTATCCCTTGCAAATTATTTTATAAAAGGATAAGATAGCTGTCGTAGCATTTGCAAAATAGATACGTATAAAAGATATACATGATATATAATGGACGCGATAGATATGATATACATGTTTATAATATATACATTTAGAAGAGGTACACATGAGTAGCAAGAAGGAATATATTCGGATTCGGGGTGCCAGGGAGCATAACCTGAAAAATATTGATATCGATATCCCGAGAAATGAGTTCGTGGTTTTTACCGGGCTCAGCGGTTCCGGGAAGTCTTCGCTGGCGTTTGACACGATTTATGCTGAAGGACAGCGGCGAAATATGGAGGCGCTTTCTTCCTATGCCCGACAGTTTTTAGGGCAGATGGAGAAGCCGGATGTGGATGATATTCAGGGACTTTCGCCGGCGATATCGATTGATCAGAAGTCTACGAACCGCAATCCGCGTTCTACGGTGGGGACGGTGACGGAGATTTATGATTATCTACGTTTGTTATATGCGCGGGTAGGGATTCCGCATTGTCCGAAATGTGGGAAGGTCATCGAGAAACAGACGGTCGACCAGATTGTGGATGTGTTGATGGCTATGCCGGAACGGACGAGAATTCAGCTGCTGGCGCCGATTGTCCGGGGAAGAAAAGGGGAGCATGTCAAGATTCTGGATAATGCCAGGCGCAGTGGCTATGTGCGAGTTCGTATTGATGGAAATCTATATGATTTGTCGGAAGAGATTAAACTGGAAAAAAATAAGAAGCATAATATAGAGATTGTTGTGGACCGTCTGGTTATCAAAGAGGGGATGGAACAAAGACTCAGTGATTCTATCGAGACCGTTATGGGTCTGACTGGTGGCTTACTTGTGGTTGATGTGGTTGGCGGTGAGACGATGAATTTCAGCCAAAGCTTTTCCTGCCCGGATTGTGGCATCAGCATCGATGAGATTGAGCCGCGTAGTTTTTCCTTTAATAATCCTTTTGGTGCCTGCTCGGTCTGCCATGGTCTGGGATTCAAGATGGAGTTTGACGTGGACCTGATGATTCCCGACAAAAGCCTGAGCATCGCGGATGGTGCCATTGTAGTGATTGGCTGGCAGTCCTGCACCGATCCGAAAAGCTATACCCGGGCGGTGCTGGATGCCTTGGCGGAGGAATACCAATTTGATTTGAAGACACCGTTTCAGGATTTGCCCGAGAACATTCAGGATATGTTGATTTACGGCACTGGCGGCAGAGAAGTGAAGGTCCACTATATCGGAAAACGAGGAGAAGGTTACTATGATGTGGCCTTTGATGGATTGCTCCGTAACGTACAGAGGAAATACCGGGAGAATCATTCAGAAAGACAGAAGGCAGAATACGAGAGTTTTATGACGATTACCCCCTGTGATGCCTGCAAGGGGAAAAGACTGAAACCGGAATCGCTGGCGGTCACCGTAGGAGAATACAATATTGCCGAACTAACGCAGCTGTCGGTGCGGCGGTTGATTGATTATTTCAACGACATACAACTCACCGAGCGCCAGCAGATGATCGGGAAACAGATTTTGCGGGAGATTCGCGGCAGAATCGGTTTTCTGAATGAAGTGGGACTGGATTATCTGAGCCTTTCCCAGGCGACGGCGACTCTGTCCGGTGGCGAAGCACAGCGCATCCGTCTGGCAACCCAGATTGGTTCTGGTCTGGTAGGGGTAGCTTACTTTTTAGACGGGCCAAGGATTGGCGTGCATCAGAGGGATGCCGAATAATTGATAAGCGCATTGATAAGTATGCGTGATTTGGGAAACTCCGAAATCGTGGTGGAACACGACGAGGATACCATGCTGGCTGCTGATTATATCGTGGATATTGGACCGGAAGCCGGGGAGCACGGCGGCGAGGTGGTTGCCGTGGGCACGGCAGAGGAACTGATGCGCAATCCGAATTCCATCACCGGCGAATATCTGAGCGGCAAGCGGAAGATTCCAGTGCCCGAGACACGCCGCAAGCCGACCGGATGGCTGACCATCCAGGGCGCCGCGGAAAATAATCTCAAAAATATTAATGTGAAGGTGCCTCTTGGTATATTGACCTGTGTCACTGGTGTTTCCGGCTCCGGGAAGAGTTCTCTCATTAACGAGATTCTCTATAAGAAGCTGGCTGGCGTGCTGAACCGGGCCAGAATCAAGCCGGGAAAACATAAGGCTATCAAAGGAGTGGAACAGCTCGATAAGATTATCAATATCGACCAGTCTCCGATCGGACGGACACCGCGCTCGAATCCAGCGACCTATACAGGCGTATTTGATCAGATTCGAGAATTATTTGCCATGACGAAGGACGCCAAAGCCCGTGGGTACGACAAAGGGCGTTTTAGCTTTAACAAAAAAGGAGGCCGTTGCGAAGCCTGTGCCGGAGACGGCATCATCAAGATTGAGATGCATTTTCTGCCGGACGTTTATGTACCATGTGAAGTCTGCCATGGAAAACGGTATAACCGGGAGACGCTGGAGGTAAAATATAAAGGGAAAAATATTTATGAAGTGCTGGACATGACGGTCGAAGAAGCGTGTGACTTTTTCGAAAGCCTGCCGTCCATCCGCAGAAAAATAGAGACCCTGCGTGATGTGGGTCTTTCCTATATCAAGCTGGGGCAACCCTCCACGACTTTGTCCGGCGGTGAGGCGCAGCGTGTGAAGCTGGCCACAGAGCTGAGCCGCCAGAGTACAGGGAAGACGATCTATGTGCTCGATGAGCCGACCACCGGACTGCATTTTGCGGACGTGCAGAAGCTGATTGACATTTTACATCGCCTGGCAGAGGGTGGCAATACCGTTGTCGTCATCGAACATAATCTGGAAGTCATTAAAACGGCAGACTACATCATCGATATGGGACCGGAAGGCGGCGAGAGAGGCGGAACGGTTATCACCAGCGGCACGCCGGAGGAGATTACCCAGGTGCCAGAATCGTATACGGGGATATATCTGAAGAAATATTTGATTTGGGTGTCTAAACTACCTTTTTGAACTGCATTTTATAGTTGAATAAT
>JAJQDO010000035.1:0-1816 GCA_021202175.1 Clostridiales bacterium
CTCTGTTTTTTCAAAGAATAATTTTCAAATTGATAGAAGGCATCCTCATTGTCTTAGGCATCGATCATATACAGTACTTTATTTTCCCCGCTAAAATTATCCATATGGATTCGTATAATCTTATCATTCAGATCAACGGAAAATCCCATCCTGGATAAAAACCATCCTACGATTTCCATTCCCGGAAAAAACGTATCGCGTATACGATAAATATCGCTCCAATTTTCTTCTGTGAAAATATTATTTTCCAAGTCAAATTCAAAATTCTGACAGGCTGCCGCTCCACTAATGAATAAACCGTTTCCTGTGGAGGTTTTGTACATATTCCCAAAAAGAATCGCACCTCTGGCATAGATGTTTCCCGGCTGCGCTAATTTATTTAAATATGTATATACATAATCTTCCATATAAATCTTTTTAGAACCTGGTTCGCCAATCTGCCTAAAATTTTTCGGCAGGTTTCTTGTCTGCCATTCTGAAGGATTACAGGTCTTCTGTTCGTTTGCCATGATTTTCCCGCCTCCCAAATAAATAAAACTCGCCCCGCATGACTTGGTTTCGCTGCAAAAAGACATTTTAAGTTAGATACCTGCGTGAAGCCTGATTTTTGCGGAGCTTATATGATATTTTGCGGATTTATCATAGCATGTCTGCTTCTATTTCTTTTCCGTTTTCTGTCGAAAGATTTCGTATTTTTCTTCCCTTTTATCTCAAAAAAATGTTTAAATCCTCTCTTTTTTGTAAATGCTCTACCTGTAAATGCATAATGTAGGACCTAATGAGGATATCCGGTGAAACCATCATCCATAATCCCGTTATTTTCTTACACTTTCACGGAACCCATAAAACAGAATAGGTATAATATATTGTCATGATTCTTTTAAAAAACAAACCAAAAATACAACAATACTTTTTTCCGGAAGATAGGAACCATACTCTCTTTGTTCAGGCACTGACACAAGAAATGACAAGGCAGCAGACTGCTCTGTCAAATCTTATTTTTCTTTGCATTGGTACGGATAAAATCATCGGAGACTGCCTGGGGCCTCTCGTGGGCGCCAAGCTTTTGGATATGGATTGTCCTTTCCCCATTTACGGCACTTTACAATCCCCTGTACATGCCGCAAATCTTTCCTTGATTACCAAAAAAATCAATGACAGCTACCAACATCCGTATTTAATCGCTGTCGATGCTGCGGTTGGCTCTTCAAAGAATATCGGTTATATCTCCCTATCCCGCTCACCTCTTTCTCCAGGTAAAGGCATCGAACGCCCACTGTCGCCGGTGGGACATCTGTCCGTGACCGGGATTGTTGGTGACGCCGCCCTCGCTGTCGAACAGAGCCTGACTTACACCAGCCTGTATAGGGTAAACAGGATGGCCGATTTTATCGCAGAGGGAATCATGGATATGCGTTATGAAGTATAAAGATTTGAACTATGAACAATCGCAAAAACACTATGGCACGAAAACCATCTTCCAGGAAATACGATATACCGCTTTTTCGTAAAATCCAGGCATACGTCAACATAAAAAGAACCATGATCCGTTAGCATGATTCCATGGTTCTTCTTAATTTATGTTATGTGATTTATGTTACATGGCGGGTATGACAGAAATACAGCATGCTGTTATGCATTTTCCTGTTCAAATTTATTCATAAACTCTACCAGTTTCTCCACGCCCTCGATCGGCATCGCGTTATAGATGGACGCCCGCATACCGCCGACAGTTATGTGTCCCTTTAAGTTGACAAAACCGGCCGCTGTCGCTTCCGCAACAAACTAGGCATCCAGTTCCTTATCCCCTGTCACA
>JAJQDO010000035.1:1826-5609 GCA_021202175.1 Clostridiales bacterium
TTCATGAGAGAACGGTCTTTTTTCTCGACGGTTCCGTGGAACATCTTGCTCTGATCAAGGAAATCATAAAGAACGGCCGCTTTTTTCTCATTATATTCTTTCATAGCGGCAAGTCCGCCCTGCTTTTTCAACCATTTGAAGACTTTTCCGCAAATATAGATACCATAACATGGCGGTGTATTATACAGAGAGTCATTATCTGCCTGTGTCTTATACTTGAGCATGGTCGGCGTACCTTCCATCACATCGTCACGTATCAGATCTTCACGGATGATGACGATGACCACGCCAGCCGGTCCCACATTCTTCTGCACGCCGCCGTAGATCACACCGTATTTCTCCACGTCATGCGGTTCGGACAGGAAACAGGATGAAACATCCGCAACCAGAGTCTTGCCCTTCGTGTTCGGAAGTTCTTTGTACTTCGTCCCGTAAATCGTATTGTTCTCACAAATGTACACATAATCCGCATCTTCATCGATCGGCAGATCAGAGCAGTCCGGAATATAAGAAAATGTCTTATCCTCAGAGGAAGCGATCTTTACCGCCTTACCATAGCGGGATGCTTCCTGATACGCTTTCTTCGACCACTGACCGGTCACGATGTAATCCGCAACTCCGTTCTTCATCAGATTCATCGGAATCGCCGAAAACTGCTGGGAAGCTCCGCCCTGCAGAAACAGAACCTTATAATTATCCGGAATATTCATAAGATCTCTCAGATCTTGCTCCGCCTCTTTTATAATCGTATCGAATACCTTGGATCTGTGACTCATCTCCATAACAGACATGCCACAACCCTTGTAATCCATCATCTCCGCTGCCGCTTCCTGCAATACTTCTTCCGGCAATACAGCCGGACCCGCTGAAAAATTATATACTCTTCCCATGATGTATATCCTCCTGATAAAATCTATTATTACAATAGGAAAAAATCGTTGCTGTTCACATACTGTGAACGGCATCAATCTTTGCCATCACATGAAAATGAAAGATTTACGATACTATCTTTCACCAGATAAACTATTTCATTATTATATACCTAAAATCTTTTGTTGGCAATCATTTTGTTTTGTTTTTAACAAAGCGTTTATTATAATTAGATAATAGAATCATTTCACTGGCAAATTGCACAATGTGGATTATGGTTATGATGGCTTAATCATAATTTCATCACTATGGCATGGTAGTTTGGCGGCAGGTTTACAGCAGTCCGATTCCGGTATTGCCGGAAGTCGGCTCGACAATGGTCATCCCCTTTTTCAGTTTCCCTTCTTTTTCTGCCGCCTCAATCATATTTTTGGCAACACGATCCTTAATGCTTCCGCCCAAATTCAAAAATTCCGCTTTGGCAAAAATCTGACATCCCATCGTCGGACTCAGATCAATCAGCGGTGTATTTCCAATAATATCCAAAACATTTTTTACTACCATATCTTCCTCCATCACTACAAACTATATCGAACACAAATCAAAAATCTTGACAAACGTACCGCCTTAGCCAGTTGCATTCCTGCTTCCGTTCACAGTCATGCATGAACGGAAACCTCCTTTTCTTACCTATATGTTATATGCCTTATATGTCCTTGAATTCTGGTCTGTGTCCCTGAACTCTGGTCGATTATATCATATCATCTCCCAGTTCGACAATAGGGATTAAAAAAATCCTGCCACCTGTTATTTGCTTTTATCATCATGATATTCATTGACACTCTTTCCGATTTGTTAGATAATAGAACCTGTCCACATATACCGTGAACAGGTTCTATATGTTATACTTCCACTAACTTCATGAACAGAAAGGCTATGCTATTATGAGAATCTGGTGTAAACTAATCAAAAAAAATCGCCCGCTCCAGGACACGGTGATTGAGAATTATGATATAAACATGTCAAGAACAGCCAAAGTTTATGACAGTCTGGAACAGGCCTGCTATGAGTTCGACCTGGAAAAACCGATGTGGCTGGACAAGAATAAACGGGAATTTATCCGCCACGCCCGCACCAGGTTTTACCAGGATAATTTTATCGAACATATTTCTTTCGATTATCTGGACTTTCAGGTCATCGAAGAAGATTATTGATCGTCATATCTTTGCAAGATGATTGCCGCAAAACCAGCAGTAACATAGATTCATTGACAAAGATTACGAAGCTCCGTATCATTTCAGCGCCGTCAGGGTCTCTGTGATCAACTCCCAGGTCCGCTTCACGGAAGATATGCTGAGCATCTCATTTACCGTGTGAATATCATACATCTGCGGTCCCACCGATATGGCATCCAGATCGTCTATCTTCGAAGCGAACAGCCCGCATTCAAGGCCTGCATGAACGCCTTCCACAACCGGATCTTCCGCGTAAAGCTTCCGGTACACTTCAATCATCACGTCCCGGATCTTAGAATCCGCGCGATAAGCCCATCCGGGATAATCAGCAAATAATTCAACACTGCCGCCAAAGAGTTCCGTCAAATCGCGGATTTTTTCAATCAGAAGCATTTTCTCACTTTCCACAGAACTTCTCACGGATCTGATAATCTCCACGCATTCTTTATTCGTCCTTAAAATCCCCAGATTCAGTGAGGTCTGTACCAGCCCCTGTATATCCGCATTCATTTTCTGAACGCCGTCCGGCATGTGAAAGAGCGCCCGAACGACTCTTTTCGTATCCTCCGCACTGAAAAATTCCTGTTCTTCTTCTTTTCCAATCGTTATGGTAATAGATGGCTCCGGTTCTGTCGTTTCATATTCTGCTGCCACCGTGTGAAATGTATCAAGAACCGTCTGTTTTACAGTATCCAGCTTATGAGACGGAACTGCTGTCACCGCCTCACACGACATGGCGATGGCATTATCCTTTTCTCCACCGTTGATCCGGATAAGGGAGATCTCATCCATCACGCTGTAAAGGAGCCTTCCCATCACGATATTGGCATTGGCGCGCCCCTTGTCAATCTCCACACCGGAATGTCCACCACGAAAATCATCGATATGAATGGTAAGTGTGGCTCTATTCGCCTGCTGCATTTGACATAGAAAACGAGAGGTCACTCTGACGCCTCCGGCACAGCTTACCGTAAAGATGCCTTCATCCTCCGAATCAAGATTTAACAGGCGATGTCCCCTCAGATCAGACGCGTCCAGGTAATCCGCGCCCAGCATGCCAATCTCCTCATCCACTGTAAACACCGCTTCCAAAGGCGGATGAGCCATCTCATCATCATCGAGAATCGCCAGACCATAAGCCACGGCAATGCCATCATCCCCGCCAAGAGAAGTACCTGTGGCGGAAACCATATCACCGTGTACCTCCAGATCCAGTCCTTCCTTTTCCATATCCTTGGCACAATTCGCTGTCTTTACAGCCACCATATCCATATGACCTTCGATAATCAATGGCTCAGAATCTTCATAACCGGCAGAACCATCCTTCCAGATGATCACATTAAACATCTCATCCTGTCTGTATCTTAATTTTCTTTTCCTGGCAAAATCCACCAGATAATTACTGATCTGCTCTACATTTCCCGAACCATGGGGAATGGAACAAATCTCTTCAAAATAATAAAACACCTTTTCTGGTTCCAGACCTGATAATACTCTCATATCCTTCTCCTTACTTTATAATCTAACGATTTGAGGTTACATTCTGATAAAATTCATCATGCAAAAACATATAATATTTTGCACCATTACACCTTCTTTGTCCAGTCTTATATCCATCTTTTTCTTTAATTTCAGATTAGTCGTTATTGTTTTGAGAATGACCTTTTGACTCCCTAAT
>JAJQDO010000131.1 GCA_021202175.1 Clostridiales bacterium
CAACAGGCTCTGGACTATCTGTGGAAGCTTGGGCATAGAAGAATCGCCTTTTTGAGCGGAAAGGAATATGTAGAAAAGGATATAGAGTTCAAAGATGAGCGGAAAGACACTTATGTCCGTTACTGCAGGGAACATGATATCTATGATGAAGGATTCGTAAAGGAAGGAAGTTATTCCGTGGAATCGGGCTATGCGATGATGAAGGAACTGATTGCCGAGGGCAAGGTTTTTACAGCGGTTTTTGCGGCAAGTGATAACATTGCTTTTGGCGCGATGAAAGCGATTCAGGAAGCAGGTCTTCTTATTCCGGGAGATGTCTCTGTCATCGGTTTTGATGATACGGAAATATGCGCGTACACGACACCTTCCTTGACGACGATTTACGCGCCGGCCTATCACATGGGACAATATGGTGTTAACTTTTTATTTGGCTCTTCGAATTTGAGTAGTGTGACTCCTTTAAAGGCCAAAATGCCCTGTACGCTGGTGGAACGGGAGTCCTGTGGGAGAGCGAGTCGTTAGCATGAGGATATATCGAAGTTATTTATGTTTTACCGTGAAAAATAACCACGGTACCCCATGAATCGACGGAATTGCTAAAAAGAATTGACAAAAAAAATATTCTGTGTTCTAATAGATGGGAAATGGCGCGAGGGAAACGCCGATTATAGTGAACGTCTGGCAGTCGTTTCCTATAGATAAATTCCTATTATATAAATTCTTATATATTTTAAGAGGATTTAAGAGAAAACCGTTGAAGTGGGAGTAAAGATAGTTGTGCACGCACAGAGAGTCCGGGCAGGTGGGAGCCGGGCCGAACGCAGATTATCAAATGGGCCACGGAGGGCGCAGTCAAAGGCTTATCACTCTTTTTGAGGGGAGTCGAGTATTCTGCGACGTCGGACACGCGTTAGCTGTCGGAGATATAATTTTGTAGTATCTCGCTAAGAGCACATTATATGTGAAACAAGGTGGCACCGCGGATGTCATGTCAGTTTATTCTGGATATTTATACACCCGTCCTTGGCAAGGTTAACACATTGCCGTGGACAGGTGTTTTTTGTCGCAGGAGAGAGTTCTCTGCCTGCATTGGGTTATGATACAGCGATGAAAATCTTTTTGGGTCAAAAAGCTTTTTGATACTTATATCATCCGATTCATTGTCCATGGCATGCACATGCAAATAATATGGAGGTATATGTTATGATCAAAGAAGCAATTATGACCTTAAGTAAAAAGGAAGATTTAAGCTATGAAGTAGCGGAACAAGTGATGGATGAGATCATGAGCGGCGAGGTAAATGATGTTTTGAAGGCCAGCTATCTGACAGCGCTTGCCATGAAGGGGGAGACGATTGAAGAGATTACGGCCTCCGCAGCGGGTATGAGAGCGCATTGCACGCGCCTGCTCAATGATATGGATGCCCTGGAAATCGTCGGAACTGGCGGAGATCAGTCCAATTCCTTTAATATTTCCACAACTTCGGCTTTTGTGATTGCGGCGGGCGGTGTTCCGGTAGCGAAACACGGGAATCGCGCTGCATCCAGTAAATGCGGAGCAGCTGACGTCCTGGAAGCATTAGGCGTGAATATCATGGTTTCTCCGGCGAAGAGCGCGCAGATGCTGAAGGAGATTAGTATCTGCTTTTTGTACGCTCAGAAGTATCATACGGCGATGCGTTTTGTAGGTAGTGTGCGTAAAGAAATAGGTATTCGCACGATTTTTAATATTTTAGGGCCTCTTTCGAATCCGGCCGGCGCGACCATGCAGGTTATGGGCGTCTATGACAGGAGTATGGTAGAACCGTTAGCACAGGTTTTGTCCAACCTTGGTGTGAAGAATGCACTGGTTGTCTATGGAGAAGATAAGCTTGACGAGATATCGACAAGCGCTGACACCTATGTTTGTGAAGTGAGAGACGGACAGTTTACGTCCTATGAGATCAAGCCGGAACAGTTCAGTTTTGAGAGAAGTAAAAAAGAAGAACTGGTCGGAGGCACTCCGGAAGAAAACGCGCAGATTACGCTTTCGATTTTGAACGGAGAAAAAGGAGCAAAGAGAAATGCAGTTGTCATGAATGCGGGTGCAGGACTCTATGTAGCAGGAAAAGTGAAGACACTGGAGGAAGGAATTCGTAAGGCAGAGGAACTGATTGATTGTGGAGCGGCAAAAGCAAAGCTTGACGAATTTATCAAAATGTCAAACGAAGAATAAAAAGTGAGCACAGCTCCTTTTCCGATGCCTTATCTATTGTGTCTGTGGAAAAGGAGTTTTTTATGACGAAAGATATGACAGTGGGGAATCCACTTGGTCTGATTTTAAGATTTTCCCTGCCTCTTCTGGCAGGGAATCTGATGCAGCAGGGGTATAATCTTGTCGATGCGGCTATAGTGGGTCAGTTTCTGGGGACCAACGCGCTGGCGGCGGTTGGCGCTTCGAGCAGCGTCCAGTTTCTGGTAATGGGATTCTGAATCGGAACCTGTGTCGGATTTTGCGTCCCGGTTGCGCAGAGATTTGGCGCGGAGGATTACAGCCTCATGCGCCGCTATATTTATAACAGTTTTGTTCTTACGATTGTTTTGGCCGTTGTGCTGACAACCTGCTGCGCATTGCTTTGTGGACAGATTGTCAGCCTTTTATCTACGCCGGATGAGATATATGACAGTGCTTATACTTATTTATATATTCTTTTTCTAGGCATACCCCTCACTCTATTGTATAATCTGACATCCAGCATTATGCGGGCAGTGGGAGACAGCAGAACACCGTTTCTTTTTCTGGCATTTTCTACGATAGCCAACATATTTTTGGACCTTTTTTGTGTTACGGTTCTCAAATGGGGTGTGGCTGGCGCCGCCATCGCGACGATTACATCTCAGGGGATGAGCGGGTTATTATGCCTGATCTGGATATTGCGGAATTATCCGGTATTAAAAATGAAGAAAGAAGAGTGCCGGGTGCAGACGAAGGCTGTGAGAACGCTCGCTGTCATGGGCTTTCCCATGGGATTGCAGTATTCCATCACGGCCATCGGCAGCATGGTGATGCAGTCGGCGAATAATAATCTCGGCAGTGTTTATGTTTCCGGCTTCACGGCGGCAAATCGCCTGAAATTATTTGCCATGTGTCCCTTTGACGCTGTGGCGACCGGCGTATCCACCTTCTGTAGTCAGAACTACGGAGCGAAAAAACTCGACCGTATCAAAACAGGTCTTTTTCAGGGTACGGCCGTCGCGGTGGGATACGGATTTGTTATTGGCATTTTGTTGATATTCTTTGGAAGAGACATGTGTCTGTTATTTGTGAACAGCAGTGAAACCGCTGTTCTTGATGCTGGAGGTCGCTTGCTGTTCTGTTCCGGATTTTTCTACTGGACGTTGGGGATATTGAATGTAGTCCGGCTTTCAACCCAGGGACTGGGATTTTCCGGCCGGGCTATCTTTTCTGGCGTGGTGGAGATGATCGCCCGTTCTTTTGTCAGCCTCGTCTTTGTCCCCATATGGGGATTTACTGCCATCTGCTTTACGGACCGGGCCGGATGGGTGACAGCCGTCATCTATATCGTGCCGACCTGCATGTACTGTTTGCGGAAGATTGAGCGGGAGTTGGCAGAATGATTATCGTACCGGAAGAGGGAACGGAAGGAACAAAGCAGTGGGAAATGCGGTAATGATTTGTACCAAAAGAGAGAACATAAGGACCAAAAAGCGAAAACGCGGCAAAGAGACAGGAGGAAAGAACGTTGGCAGGAATTGATCAGAGTAAGATTCGTAATTTTTGTATTATTGCCCATATCGATCATGGCAAGTCGACCCTGGCAGACCGAATTATTGAAAAGACCGGTCTTCTGACCAGTCGAGAAATGCAGGACCAGGTTCTTGATAACATGGATCTGGAAAGAGAGCGTGGCATCACCATCAAGTCTCAGGCTGTGCGTATCATATATAAAGCCGAGGATGGCGAAGAATATATTTTTAACCTGATCGACACCCCAGGGCATGTGGATTTTAATTATGAAGTCAGCAGAAGCCTGGCGGCCTGTGAAGGGGCTGTCCTGGTGGTGGATGCCGCTCAGGGCATTGAGGCCCAGACCCTGGCTAATGTCTATCTGGCTTTGGACCATGACCTGGAGATCATGCCGGTCATCAATAAGATCGATCTGCCGAGTGCCGATCCGCAGCGTGTTGTGGCGGAGATTGAGGACGTGATCGGCATTGAGGCAGAGGATGCGCCGCAGATATCCGCAAAGAATGGCATCAATATCGAACAGGTGCTGGAACAGATTGTGGCGAAGATTCCCGCACCGGGCGGAAGTGTGGATCATCCGTTACAAGCGTTGATTTTCGACAGTGTCTATGATTCCTACAAAGGTGTGATCATTTTTGCCCGCATCATGGAAGGCAGTATCCGCAAGGGAACCAATATGCGGATGATGGCGACAGGTGCTCGAGCGGAGGTGGTGGAGGTTGGGACCTTTGGCGCCGGTCAGTTCATCCCCTGTGATGAGCTGTCCGCCGGGATGGTGGGTTACATCACTGCCAGCCTGAAAAATGTGAAGGATACCCGCGTGGGTGATACGGTTACTGATGCGGATAACCCTTGTGCGGAACCGCTGCCAGGTTATAAAAAAGTGAACCCTATGGTATTTTGCGGCGTATATCCAGCGGATGGAGCCAAATATCCGGATTTGCGCGATGCTTTGGAAAAATTACAGTTAAATGATGCTGCTTTGCAATATGAGCCGGAGACATCCGTGGCGCTGGGATTTGGATTTCGCTGTGGTTTTCTGGGCCTTCTCCATCTGGAAATCGTGCAGGAACGCCTGGAAAGAGAGTATAATCTGGATCTAGTTACCACGGCGCCCAGCGTTATCTACAAGGTGCATCTGACAGACGGCACGGAATTTGACCTCACTAACCCCACGAACCTGCCGGATCCGTCGACGATTGAATACATGGAAGAACCCATCGTGTCCGCGGAAATCATGGTGACCAAAGAGTATGTCGGGCCTATCATGAAGCTCTGTCAGGAACGGCGGGGCACCTATGTTTCCATGGAATATATGGAAGAAACCCGTGCTCTGCTCAAATATGAACTGCCATTAAATGAAATCATCTATGATTTCTTTGATGCCTTAAAATCCCGTTCCCGTGGATACGCCTCCTTTGATTACGAGATGAAAGGCTACGAGCGTTCTGACCTTGTGAAACTCGATATCCTCATTAATCGGGAAGGTGTGGACGCCCTGTCCTTTATCGTCCATTCCTCCACCGCATATGAGCGGGGAAGAAAAATGTGCGAGAAATTAAAAGAAGAGATTCCGCGGCATCTGTTCGAGATCCCGATACAGGCAGCCATCGGCAGCAAGATCATCGCCCGGGAGACCGTGAAAGCAGTCCGCAAGGACGTCCTTGCCAAATGCTATGGCGGAGATATCACCCGCAAGAAGAAACTTCTGGAAAAGCAGAAAGAAGGCAAGAAGCGGATGCGCCAAATCGGCAACGTGGAGATACCGCAGAAGGCATTTATGAGCGTATTGAAGCTGGATGATGATTGAGATGATGCACTTAGTAGATTAT
>JAJQDO010000143.1 GCA_021202175.1 Clostridiales bacterium
TAGAGCTTATAGAGAAAATCCTTCGTCTGAATCTCCTTTTTCCTCTCCACAGTGTATCCATGACGCCTTTGAAAGCGGAAAGCGGCACCCGCTCCATGGCAAATGTATTATCTCCGCGAATCAGACACACATCTCCATCAAAACCCTGAATGCGGTGAAGCACCTGCATGCCATCCGGCCGGACATATAATGCCACATCGTTCTTTTTCGGCCTTCCTTCCAGTTTCCGGATCAGGACATGAGAAGTATAAGTATAAAGTAATGGCTGCATGCTGACGCCCTTGATAGGAATAACAATAAAGCCGACGGATTCTAATTCTGTCAGCTTTGTCGTCTGTTCGGTATGCTGTTCTTCTCCAATAGGATCCTTATCGACTACCGGACTATTTTGTTTTTCCGACTCCATGCCCTCACCAACCTTTCGATCCGTCGTATATGTTTTTGTCATCTCTATACTTATCCACAAAGGCATAAAGGCGAATCATATCAAATCTTTTGCCAAGCAAAGTATTTTACTTATTAATATAAACATACGAGAGCAAGTCCATGTTACCGCCAGGCAGAGAAAAACATCTTATTAGAATAGCACAGGTACTCTGTGTGGCCAAAGTACCCATACATTTCAGGTAAAATCGGATCGCCCTTGCTTATTTTACATTAATCTTATAAATCGTAGATCCTCCCTCATAATTCGGAGACCCGCTGAAACGGACTCTAATCTTATAAGTACCCTTCGGCGCGCCCTTCTTCAAAGTAACGACGCCATTCGAGCTAACAGATACATATTGTTTGGCAATATTACCTACAACTTCATAAACCTTTGTTACCGTACTGCCAGCATTCAGGTCCAACGTGATCTTTTTGGAAGAATTCTTAAGCGTGGAAGCTTTAATCCCCTTCATTAAAGTCATTTGTGTCTTTGCAGACACCGTCACGACCGGCTTGCTGGCCTTCGTTATACGGTATGAAATCGTTGTTTTACCAGTATAGTAACCGACGCCCTTGATGACCAGCGTATGGTTTCCGCCAGTAATCGGTTTGGTTCCGACAACGACAAAGTCAACGCCTTCTACCATCTTATGCCCATTCAGAATAATCGTCAGTAATTTACGATAACCGCAATAAGCTTGAGTGATAAAAGTCGTCCAGTGATGGATATCCATTTTATGCGGCGATTCCGTTGCAGCAAACACAGAAGACGGCACCATCATGGCGATTACAAGGACAATCGCCAAGAACTTTTTCATTCTGCTCATAATTAATATGCCTCCTTTACAAACGATCAGCGGAACAAGCCACATTATCGGACTGACCGTTTGGTTTGAGAAACAAAGCCGATATCATATAATGATAACAGATTTATTTCGATTATGATTCTAACATAAATCAAAACTGACTTCAACCATTTGACCCTATTTTTTGAAGTTATTAAGTCTGCAAAAAATGTTCATTTTCCTGTCTGTTTCACCTTTATCGCTTTATGATATGTCCGTTATTATAATCATATCAAGCTTCTTTCTGATGTTTATTTTTCTTATCCTGCTTTATCCCTGCCGAAACCACTCTGTTTTCGGGGATAACCGCCAGCGGCACAACATCAAAATATTTCTCCAGATCATCTCCTGAATGAATCGTATCATCCATCAGGTAACGAATCACAAAATAAGCACCGCACAGGCAGGCGCCAAATAGCGCGCCCATCATCGTATACCTTGTATAGCTTGGACCGGATTTCGAATCAGCCAGCCTGGCTTTCTCAGCAATGTTCGGAGCATTCGTACTCATCGTCTCCGGAAGGTATTCCACCGCGACTTTTGCCACCTTGTTCGCGATATCTTTTGCCAGAACCCGGTCTGTGCTGGTCACCGTGATCGTCAGAATACGGGTATCCGTCGGATTATTCAGGTTGATCATATTTTTCAATGCGTTCGTACTCATATCCAGGTCCAATTCCTCGATCACCTCATCCAAGACAGAATAACTTAAAATCAACTCTTCATAATCAGACGTCAATGATGTTCCTATATTTAAATCTGTCAAATCTACGACCGAATCATTAGAAGCCGATACCACATAAAGTTTCGCGGTAGACTGGTAAGTGGGCGAAATACAAAAAAATGCGTAAGCATTAAAGACTACCGCTCCCAGCATCAGGCAAAGGATTATGTAAGGTATCTTGTCCAACAGATGATAAAACAAATCGACAAGGTCAATCTCTATCGTGTCGTTCATTCGTCTGGATTGGCCTGCCTGTCTGGATGGGCCTGTCTGCGTGCGAGGTGCATTATCCACCACCTCAAAAGTTGCTCCATTTTTACCAGTTGCCATCATTATCCTCCTATCTTTCTGCTTTTATCCTCGTTTTTTACTATTTTAAAATGATGTGATACGCAAAGCAGCATCGTTTTTCTGCCATATTTTCATGAACCCGTATGTGCCAGTATCTTAACGGCATGTGAAGGATTGATAAAAATCAATATCGTATCAATACCAATGATGATAACATATTTCGTCAAAGATTGGAACAGGAAATTTATTAAAGTTTGTTCACTTTTCAATGCAAATTTTTCATTAGCAAAAAGGGCAAAAAAAAATCAAGGATTCCAAAAATATCAGAATCCTTGATCAAAATCATTATTTTATTAAATTCGCAAAAAAACTACTGCGCCATCTGTGCAGCCACTTCCGCCGCAAAATCTACCTGTTTCTTTTCGATTCCCTCTCCAGTCTCCATCCGAACGAATCCTTTAATCTCGACCTTAGCGCCATTTGCTTTGGCAACCTGCTCTACATATTTGCCGACAGTCTGTTTTCCGTCTTCCGCTTTTACGTAAACCTGGTCAACAAGGCAGATCTCTTTCAGCTCTTTGTTCAGACGACCTTTTACCATGCCGTTGATAATCTTGTCATTCGCGTCCGGCTTCTCGTTCTTAGCAGCGGCACGAAGAATCTCTTCCTCTTTCGCAAGATAGTCCTGATCGACTTCCGCGCGGGTGGTATATTTCGGTTTTAAAGCTGCAACCTGCATGCAGACATTCTTGGCCATCTCCTTGGTCTCGTCATTGACAACGTCTGTGACAACATCGACCAGAACGCCGATCTTACCGCCCATATGAGTATAAGAAGCGACAAGGCCTGCATCCTCTTTCACCTGCTCGAAACGACGGATGTTCATGTTTTCACCGATGACTGCGATCTGTCCAGCCAGAGCTTCCTTAACGGTCTTGCTCTCATCGAACTTCCATGTTTCCGCGAGGAAAGCATCCACGTCCGCTGCGGTCGTGTCCATCGCCTGCTCCGCAACCTGTCCTACGTATGCCTGGAACTTCTCATTCTTGGCAACGAAGTCTGTCTCGGCATTCACCTCGACAGCAACAGCCTGTGTGCCGTCCTGAGATACGAGAACCTTCACGAGTCCTTCCGCTGCGATCCTGCCTGCCTTCTTTTCCGCGGTAGCCAGACCTTTTTCTCTTAAGAACTCAATCGCTTTATCAAAATCACCATCAGATGCCGTAAGTGCCTTCTTACAATCCATCATGCCGGCGCCAGTCATATCACGTAACTCTTTAACCTGTTTTGCTGTAATAGCCATTTTTAATTCCTCCAAAATCAAATATTACTCGTTATGTTATCCGCACAAAAACACCTCGGCCCGCTTGATGCAGGCTGAGGTAAATGAATCAAATGGGAAAATTAAGCTTCTACGAACTCTTCTGCTTCTTCCTCTTCGGAAACTTCTGCGTCCTGTCCCTGATTACCCTCGATGACAGCGTCTGCCATCTTGGAAACGATCAGCTTCACGGCGCGGATCGCGTCGTCATTGCCAGGGATCACGTAATCCAGTTCTTGCGGCTCACAGTACGTATCGCAGATGCCGACCAGCGGAATGCCAAGAGTATGTGCTTCCTGGATACAGATTCTTTCTTTTCTCGGGTCAACGACAAAGATCATGTCAGGAACATCCTGCATCTCCTTGATACCGCCCAGGTTCTTCTCCAGCTTCTCCTGCTGTTTTTTCAGCTTGATCACTTCTTTTTTCGGGAGCACATCGAAGGTTCCGTCTTCCTCCATCACTTCAATCTTCTTTAACTGCGCGACACGGCTCTGGATCGTCTTGAAGTTCGTCAGCATACCGCCCAGCCATCTCTGGTTAACATAGAACATGCCGCATCTTTCCGCTTCATTCTTGATAGAATCCTGCGCCTGTTTCTTCGTGCCGACGAAAAGGATCTTACCTCCGTCCTGTACGCAATCTCTGATGGCATCGTAAGCTTCGTCCACCTTGCCAACCGATTTCTGTAAATCGATGATATAGATGCCGTTACGCTCTGTGTAAATGTACGGAGCCATCTTAGGGTTCCATCTTCTGGTCTGATGTCCGAAATGAACACCGGCTTCGAGTAACTGTTTCATTGAAATTACACTCATGTCATATCTCCTTTTTGTTTGATCTTCCGTCATCTTCACATTCCTCAGCCACCCCATGATGTACCTCATCGCCCGGAAATCCTTCAATGAACCATCCGATGTCACTGAATGATTCCACATAAAAAGAGCGCGCATCCATAGCGGAGCGTTTTTATTCTATAAGAACAAAATCTCCTATAAAACAAAAATACATCAATCATAAGGGCACATCGACCGACAGAATCCGACAACGTGTGTTTTATTCAGTCCGCGGCAGCAATCTGCGCGATGACCAAACGACAACATAATTTACCAAAGGTAGTATAGCACAGATATTTTGCTGTTGCAAGAAATTTATAAATCTTCGTAATATTTTTTTATCTTCCCGGCCATGGCTCTTCTTCTGGCTGCCAGGATCTCCGGCACGTTATCCTGCTCCGCTTCAAAAATCTCTGCCGGAATATCATTGGCCTCCAGGGAGGCCTGAATCTGTTCTTCCGAAAGATGCTTTAACAACAGCGCATGATAATCCTGCGGCGATTTTCTTCTGACAATGCCTTTCACCGCTTTGGAGATATAGGTGATATTCCCTACCTGTCCGTAAATCTCCCTGGTCTTGAAACCACATTTCTCAAGATAAGCTTTGGGGAGAATCTGATACGACTCTGTTTTATCCGCGTAAAGATCGCCAATCCGGTCAGTATCGCTGTAGAGGGAGCATGTGCCAGACGCCGTTTGCGCGGCGAGATATGCCAGATATGGCGCCGTTCTCACTGATGTCGCGGCAAATCTCTCCGGCAGGACAGCTTCATAAAACTCCTCATTCATCCGCAGTTCTTCGATCTGGGACAGGTAATGTTCCATACCGGCCGCCTTGATCTCATTATAATCTTTCACCACCACACTGTCCGGCGAACTCTGGTAATGGCCGGTAATCAGACTCATCGTCATCCATTTCCCGATCAGCGATTCTTTCTTATCAGAAGGAACGCCTTCCATGTCCATGAGCAGATACATGGCATAGCAATAATTCAGGACGGACTGAGAATAAATCAGTCTCTCGCAGGTATAACCCGCTCTATCCAGAGCGTGCAGAAATCCGTATTAATTCTGTTCACAGCCAACAGG
>JAJQDO010000249.1 GCA_021202175.1 Clostridiales bacterium
AATCTTATTCTGCGGTGATGCCCGCAACAAATCGGATGCCTGACCAACATTCATCATATTCTCCATCGTCATAGACCGATATTCATCTGATGTCAATGATAAAAATTCTTCATTCCTGACTCTTACATAATCGTCCTGTTCCAAATATCGGTGCAGACAGGCAGCCGTTTTTTTCATATATTCATTTTTTTCAGTTTTCGTTTTCTTTTCTTTGCGATAGGCCGAAGGCGTCGTATGGTATGTTTCCTTAAAAACCTTATTTAACGCCGCCACAGAAGCGAAACCATTATCCATGGCATTTTTTATGATTGGCGCGTCAGAATACATCAGATCTTCCATCGCGTGCGAAAGTCTCTCGGCGTTAATCAGATCAACAAAGCCCTGTCCGCTTCTCTTACGGATATATTTTGAAAGATATGTCGGTGACAGATATAGCTCATCTGCGGCGTCTTTCAGAGAGATTCTGTTTTGATAATTATCCTGGATATATTCTTGCAATTGACGCATGTGATCATTGTTTTCAGTATTATTGCCAGTCTCTTCTCTATGATCCAGAAGAAATTCCCCGCAGAGCAGGCTCAAAAGCTGATAGTGAAGACTTTTTTCATAAAATTCATCTTTCGAGCTTTTATTTACATTGCAAAGCAGAATGTTTTGAAGCAATTTACGCACTTCTTCGCAGGATTTAGACTTTTCTGAGACAGAAGAGCACCAAAATAAAACGGAATTACGGTGTAGCATTTTTTTCAGCAATTTCATGGAAAGCTGAAATCGTACCGCAAAAAATCGTCTTGTTGCCTGATAACTATGCAATCTCCCTGCATTAATCACCAGAAAATCCTCATTCAGAAGATCATACTCCCGGTCATCCGTCTTTACATGAAGTTCTCCTTCCAAAACAAAAAGAATTTCTGGATTACTATGAAAATGTTTTTCCATGTTTTCTTCTTCCAGAAATTCAAAATCCACGATTGCATCTGCGCGCATATAGTTTTTTTCCATAACCGCTCCTTCTATAATATATCCATAACAGTGGACACTTGAATTCACGCTTCATCTTACCGTATTTTCCAAATCATGTTTTCTAATATTTTTTATCATTATACCTGATAATTTGAATATGCTCAATACTAACATTTTTATAATAAACGACTTTCTATCATTTACTATGCCTATTCTTTTAAATATTCATTTGATATTCAATAAGATAGTTTACGGTCACTGCCTGTCTACGTGAGAATATCTACTACAAGAGAATAGTAACACTCCGCGTTACAGGACACCTGCAGCGCGGAGCGTTTCCATGATTTCTATTTCGGATTATGATTCCTCGTATAGTCTGTGTCGAATATTGTTATGTTCATCGATATCAAAAATACACGTAAAGTTCCCACCCATGATATTTTCGATATCCTGCGTTCTTCCCGTATCCTTCGCGACCAAAAGCTGTTTATGAATCTCCATCTCAAATTTATAGAACGGATAATCACATCCCATAAACACCTTATCCGGGCAATTAGCCAGTGCCCTGTTTACTGCGGCATAGGAACAGATTGCCGTGTCAAGGTATATATTCGGAACACGCTTGGCAACATCCACCGCATATTTTGTAGACATCACCTCTCCCATATGTGCCATCTGAATCAGTACATGTGGAAAACAGTTCCCCAGACGCTCAAACATGGACGGATGATTTCGAAAATCTTCGCTTGCGCAGTGAATCACCGCATAAGATCTTCTTTCTTCCAGAATCTCAAAAATCGGTCGGAGCATCACAACATCCGCAACACAGAAATTGGAAACATAGGGATGAAGCTTCACTCCCTGAAATCCCAGTTCATCCAGGCAATACAGCAATTGCTCGGCACAATCTTTTTCCCTGGGGTCGACATAGGCTAAGGGAATCATCCGGTCTCGGTAGGGAGCGACCGCTTCCGCCAGACGTTTCTGGGTATCCAGTCCCGTGCCAAATGTAAAACATACTATTTTATCAATTCCGTTTTCATCCATGGAACGAATCACATTTTCTGGCTTGGACATCGGATTTTCGCCATCATTCACGGCGATATGCACATGCGCGTCAATCCTCATTTCTTTTCCTCCTTCATTATCGCGTTTTATTCTCTTGCATTCATGGTTTTGCCCTTTCAAAGTTCGAAATCAACACTGCGTTTTGTCTTTGCCGATTCCCAACAAGCCTCCATCACGCAAAGTACTCGTCTTACCTCTTCCGGTTTTACCAGCATTTCTTCTTTTCCGTCCAGTGCTCTGAAATAATTGACAAAATAATCTGACTGTTCACAGTTCACTTCCGGCAAAGGTTCGGTAAGAATCAGACCAGGAGCAGGAATACCAAAGGACCGGGTCGGGCCGTAAGAAGCAGCAGATTTATCCTGATCTTCACTCACATTTTCAAGGAGCCATGCTGTTTTTACGATACTTCCTTCTGGATCAAACTTGTTAACATTCATAGAACCTTTGTTTCCTCCTACAAACCAGTGACGTTCAAACCAGTCTGGTTTGTCATTGAGGAAATATGTCCCCAGTTCTATTTCTGCTGTCACATTATTTTCAAAGCGAAGGATAATCTTAAAATAATCATCCACTTCCTTATTAATCACATTACGGACGTCAGCGTACACTGTATTCAGTTTTCCTTCCACCATGTAAAGAATCTGGTCAATCAGATGGACACCCCAGTCATAAAGCATTCCCCCACCTTCTGCCTTATAGACATGCCAGTCATGCATGTTTCCATTAAAACCATACAGACTGCTTTGAATCGTATATACATCTCCAACAAGATGTTCATCATAGCACCTCTTTACCGTATTGAAATCCTTATCAAATCTTCTTTGCTGGTGAACCGTAAAGGATACCCCATTTTTGTTCACTGCCTCCATCATCTCATCAAATTCCGCCACCGTAAGAGCCGCCGGTTTTTCGCAAATAATATTGCATCCATTCTCCGCTGCCTGTATCGTCAAAGCTTTATGTGCCTTATTGCTCGCAGCGATAATTACGCCATCCAGCTTCTCCTTAGCAAAAAGTTCCTCTGCATTTTCATAAACTGTCATATCCGGATAAAGTGTTTTCACTTCATCAAGGCGTCTCTTATCAATGTCGCACACGGCAACACATTCTGATTTTTCCATAGTCATCAATGTATTCACATGTCTTCTTCCGATAAATCCATAACCGATCACTGCATACTTATAACTCATCGTATTCCTCCTCCTAATGCTCCAATAAATTAAATGACAAAATTTCTCAAATAGCGCGCACTGAGAATCACAGATTTCTTCACATCTTCCACGGATCCTTCAAAAGCCTTATCCTCAATCTCAATGCAGGTGTATCCCTGATATCCGATATCTGTCAAGGCAGAAACATATTTGCCCCAATCCACATCGCCAAGTCCCGGAAGCTTTGGAGACATGAAATCCAACGGATATCCCATGATACCTACCTGCTGCAGACGGTCTGGATACAACTTAATGTCTTTATAATGAACATGGAAAATCTTATCCTTAAATTCATAAATCGGTTTAATATAGTCAATCATCTGCCATACAAAATGAGACGGATCGTAATTGATGCCTAGGTTATCACTCGGTAAGATTTCAAAAACCTTCCGCCAGATAGACGGTGTTGTCATCAGATTCTGTCCACCCGGCCATTGATCCGGCCCAAAAAGCATCGGACAATTCTCAATGGCAATCTTTACACCCTTCTCTTCTGCCAAAGCGATAATTGGCGGCCAGATTTCCTTAACCAGTTCCAGATTATCCTCCAGATTCTTTGTCTGATCTCGTCCGATAAAGGTTGTTACCATGTTAACACCAAGCTTTGCGGAGGCGCTGATCAACTTTTTGATATGTTCCACTGCTGTTGCCCGCTTTTCCAGGTCACCATCCATCGTATTTGGATAATAAGCTAAGGAAGATATTTTTATATTTCTTTCTGAAGCATAATCAAGAATATGCTTCGCATAAACATCGTCTTCCAACACACGGTCCGCGTCAATATGGCTTACGCCAGCATAGCGCCGCTCTGCTTTTCCCGCAGGCCAGCAGGCTACCTCCACACATTCCAGGCCGGCTTCCGCTACAAAATCCATCATCTCTTCATAACCCATCGTATCCGCAATCGCGCTTACAAGTCCTAACAACATTTTTACTCTCTCCTTTTTATTATTTGTTCATGATGTCAGTGTCAAAATTCATACATTCCTTTTGATAGTTGATTTCCAACCCTTTGGCACTCACATCTTTATTAAAAGTTCAATGATTTATCTGTACTGCCGCGACCTAAGTTTCTCCGTTTTTCTCCCGCAGACAAGTGACGGTCCTTCCTACCAGCAGCATGGATAGCACGGTGGCAATCCCCAGGCCCTTCGCTTTTCCAAGAAACAACAGTCCAATGACCGTCGACAGAGCCACGCAAAAACAATCATAAAATATTTTTACTTTGCCAAGCTCTCCATTCATCTTATGGCTTAACTGTCTGACAAAGCCGTCCGGAGGATTCTGAATCAGATCCATATGAATCATGAATACCATCCCAAGTGCTGTAAAGAATATGCTTCCGGCCAAAGATACCACCTGATAAGCTATAAAGGTTCCATCAAAAACCACCCAGGTCTGCATCCAGTCAATGACAACTCCAAACACAAAAGCCAATGGTATCTGCAATAAAATTCGGATATTCTTTACCTGCCTGCTTAAAATCAGCTGCAACGCAATATTGACAAAATGGAATAACATCGTCAATGTTCCAAAGCTTAATGGCAGTAAATCCTCCAGTACAAAGGGAATACTGCTGATCGGCGATATGCCAAGATTGCTTCTTTTGCATAAAACAATGCCCAGGGAAACCAAAAGTATTCCAACCAGGTAAATCAGAAACCGAATTACAGTATTTGTAGATTTTTTCAAACGTTACCACCTTCCCTTCCTTTCATCCTGACATTATTATAAAATGATTTTCGCCCTGCGTCCTTCTATTTGTTGTCTTGATTCTGTCCTGATTTCATCATTTGGAAAAGCAATAAATCACAACCCAAAAGAGGCTATCCTCAAAAGAGCAATAATCTTATATCAAATCTTGCCATCCATATTCTCAGAACCATTCATTCGCCCTTGAAATTGACGTTCTTCTCTTCTCGATATGAAGTATCAAAAATCCCTTTACCACAGAACAGCCAAAAAGCCCGCGAAAATATTCGCGAGCTTTTGGATACCTCTTCGAAATGAATTCCTGAATGAATGGTTTTTTCCGTCATCATGATTCCATTACATTTTTCATTTCAAATTATATATTTTATTGAGATTTCCATAACCTGGTTAGATTCTTATATTTTCATTAAAACTTAATCGTTGTGTTGCCCTCTGAAGCATGATAGATTGCCTCCAGAATCTGTGTCACACGGAAAGCTTCTTCCGGTTTGACACAAGGTTCTGTATCATTTAAGATCGCATCGATCCACTGTTTCACTTCCACAACGCCAGGAGCCTCATTTACACCATCAAAATAATCAACCAATGCTTCTCCATCCATTTTCTGGCTCATCATTTTCCCATGACGAGTCTGATTGAAATAGAGTTCAGACTGTGGATAACTGCCGCCATGTTTGATTTCCGCACCTTCCAGCGTGCCACACAATGTAGTAGATGCTTCACGGGCATCCATATAATTTAAAGCCCAGGATGCACGTAAATTAATTAACGCACCATTCTTCATCTTGATAAATCCCATTGCGGAATCCTCCACTTCAAAGGTATCCGTATCCCAGGCACCATAAGTATTTCCTTCGGCCGCAGACGGAAGATTACCAAGTTTATAAAATACCTGGCCACTCACGCTATCCACATCATAATTATTCATGCACCAGAGAGTGATATCCAAAGCATGCGTACCGATATCAATCAATGGACCACCGCCCTGTTTGGATTTATCCGGGAACACGCCCCATGTCGGCACTGCCTTACGACGGATTGCATTTGCTTCCCCATAATAAATGTCTTCCAATTCACCAGCATCACAGGCTTTTTTCAGAACCTGTACATCCGGGCGGAAACGATTCTGATAACCAACCGTAAACTTCTTTCCGGATTTTTTCCAGGCATCGAGCATTTTCTGCGCATCGGCTGATGTCGCTGCCATTGGTTTTTCGCAAAGAACATGTTTCCCAGCCTCAAAAGCATCTACGGTAATCTGGCAATGAGCCACGTTTGGCGTACAAACATGCACAACATCAATCGTCTCGTCCTTTAATAATTCCTTATAATCTGTATAAATCGCAGCATCTGTCAACCCATGACGTTCCGCCGTGGCCTTTGCTTTTTCCTCATCCAAATCACAAAGAGCGACAACCTCTACTTTGTCTGTTACCTTCATTAAAGATGGCAAATGTTTATTGTTACAGATTCCGCCAGTTCCGATGATTCCAAGTTTCAATTTCTTCATGATATAAATCCTCCTTGTAAAATAATTCCGTTTTCATCCTACAGCGTTTGCTGATGGTCTTATTTTACATTGAATCATCCGAAGAATCTTAGGATATCTTAATCAAAAAGATAGTCGTTCTTTTCTTTCTATATAGAATATTGGGAAATATAGACAAAGGTAGAACAAGATTTTATATATAAATATTGGCATATCCCCTAAGATGAGGTTGTCTTCGATTATACAGGCTAAAACTATAACTTGCAAAAAGCTACAAGAGTCTGCTCTACTTTGTCTGTCACCTTAACCTCTTCTTGAAAGTGAATAAAAACTATACTGTTACTTTTATAGAAATAAGTACTAAACAAAATCCTGAAGTAGCATATTTTTGATCCTATAAATACACGAACGCCCCCACTCCAAAGTGTTTGCTCCCGGCGATGGTTTATTTACCTCTTAATTAAAGAGGCGCCCATCTCGTTTGCCGACGGGATGGGCATTATTTTTTCGTTTTTTCTTATTCTTTATGCAAACTCTCGCCGTTCGTTGCAATCACCTCTTTGTACCAATCGAAGGATTTCTTCTTATAGCGGTTTAGCGTACCACTGCCATCATCATTACGATCTACATAGATGAAACCATACCGTTTGCGTAATTCCGCTGTCGACGCACTGACCAGATCAATGCAGCCCCAGGTTGTGTATCCCATCACTTCCACACCATCTTTTATCGCCTCTTCCACCTGAATCAAATGTTCTCTCAGGTAGTCGATACGATAATCATCTTCCACGGTTTTATTTCTACTGGCATCCGTAACCAACTCATCAGCGGCTCCCAATCCATTTTCTACAATAAATAATGGCAGCTGATAACGATCATAGTATTGATTTAACACATAGCGAAGCCCTTTCGGGTCAATCTGCCATCCCCATGCTGATGCCTTCAAGGTAGGATTGGGCACCCCTCCCATCAAGTTACCTTCTCCTCTTTCCTGTTTTTCCGGGTCGGCTGAGGCGCAACAACTCATATAATAACTGAAAGAAATGAAATCTACTGTATTTTTCAAAATCTCTTCATCGCCCGGCTCAAAATGAATCTGTATACCATTCTCTTCAAAATATCGCAACATATATCCCGGATATTTTCCTCTGGCATGCACATCAGCAAAAAACAGGTTTTTATGATCTTCTTCCATAACCTGAATGATATCATCTGGAGATGGCGTCAGTGGATAAATCGGCATGCTAAGGACCATGCATCCGATTTTTGCTTCCGGCATGATCTCATGCCCGATTTTCACTGCCAAAGCACTGGCAACGAATTCGTGATGTATCGCCTGATACAGATCCTGTTCAGACAATTGATCCGCTGGTGTATTAATTCCCCCGCTTAAGAAGGGGGCATGTAATATGGAATTAATCTCATTAAAAGTCAGCCAGTACTTTACTTTGTCTTTATAACGGTCAAAAATCGTCCGCACATATCTCTCATAAAAACTAATCATCCTCCTGTCAATCCAACCATCATACGTTTCTGCAAGATACAGCGGCGTCTCATAATGAGATATGGTTACCAAAGGCTCTATCCCATATTTATGGCATTCATCGAAAAGATTATCATAGAATTCCAGGCCTTTTTCGTTGGGTTCTGCCTCATCTCCTTTCGGGAAAATACGGCTCCAGGCGATGGATGTCCGAAATACTTTGAATCCCATCTCCGCGAACAGTTTGATATCTTCTTTATATCTGTGATAAAAATCAATGCCGATCAGTTTCATGTTATCTTCTGTTGGCTGTTTCGTCCGACTCCCTCGGATTCCATGTGGCATAACATCCTGAATCGATAACCCTTTTCCGTCCTCGTTATAAGCCCCTTCCAACTGATTGGCGGCAACAGCGCCACCCCATAAAAAATGTTCTGGAAACGTTCTCATTTGCATCCCTCCTAGTTCTGCTCCATGAATGAGCCAAAACATGTAACATTAAAATTTAGTTTTTAACAATTCCTTGGCTCTCTCAAAATAAAAGTTCCTAACTGCTAAATGTTCAAAATGTCCAAAGCCAATTGTCAGGATAACCATATTTCATCTAACACGTTGCTCCACAATACGAATCGTCTTTCCGAATCATCAAAAGGACATCGTCTTTAAAAGGATGCATTTCCACAAATGTATTCCCATTGCGATTGCTCATCCTGACATCGGCCATCCTTTTTTCCTGCAAATCTAAAGCCCGACAAATGTGAGAACGCAATGACTTTTTAATCTGGATATTCGTATTATAAGGAAGATATATAAAATAATGATACTCTCCTTCCGCCATACGAATCTCTTCATCCGCGCCCTCCAGCAACTGATTGCACCCGGTCAGCGGCAATTCCCCCATATCTTCTAGCAAATGCTTCGCCAAACCGTAATCCCATGCTCCCGGAAATTGCAATGCTGTTTCCCAGGATTGCGCTTCATCGAAACCTTCGCCTAAAACAGGATTAGTTTCCGAACCTGTTTTTTTCCAATTCCATATCCCATGTGCTCCATAAGTTACACCGGCACAGGCTCCGCTAAGCAGACTGTCCCAGGCAGCCTTCCGCACATCCCTCTGACCAAATCGTCCATATTTTTTACGACTGTAACCCATCTGCTCATAGCATGGTTCTGCGTTGATGATCGGTTTTCGCGGATATTTTTTAAGGAAGCTTTCCGGCAATTTATAGGCCATATCCTGCGCTCCTGCATTATGTCCCGACTGGAACATATAAAAGTCCAGCCAGTCAAGGAATTGCTCCGGAATGTAATCATAACCTCTTCGGATGTGCATAGCCTTCAGGGAATCAGGAGATTTTTCGCACAAAGTAGAAAGAATGATTTCATAATAATCCACAGTGACTTTCTCCTCAAAATCCGTATCGCCACTCACAATATATATGGGAGCAAACTCGTCAAATTCTTTCACAATCTTCCCGGCATACTCCTGCAGCATCTCTTCGGGCATAATATTGGTGTCCACAATCTTACTGCCCCAGGTACCCGGCACATAATTCAACCATAAGACCACAAGCGCAAGTTGAAATCCTTCCTCTTTTGCCATGCGACACATTTCTTTTGCTCTCTCATAATACGTGTCATCCCGACAAGAAAAATCAAATCTTTGTCCATCTTCTGTGGCAAATGGATAGATTCCCACATCAGTCATGCATCGGTCCCACTGTGGTAAAGTATTAATCTGCAACACATTGAACCCTTGCGTTTTTCTCACATGCAGATAATATTTCCATTCCTCCATGCTCACATTAGTAAATGCACTCCAGATTGTATCCGCCAGGTAGAAAAAAGGCTTTCCATCATATGTAAAATTACATTTATTTTTTGCGACTTCTAATCGTTTCATTGGAATCCTCCGTTTCTACTTCGCAACACCGTATATCATAACCTCCCCTGCCCTTTTGGAGCCGGTTTCTGCAGGTTTAATCTGTGTATAAGCATCTGTATTGGCAATAATAATCGGAATCGTGGTATCAAGCCCCGCTGCTCTGATTACCTCCAAATCTGCTACAACAAGAACGTCCCCTGTTTTAATCTGTTGTCCGTTTTCCACTTTTACATTAAAACCTCTGCCTTCTAACGATACCGTATCCATTCCAATATGAATCAATACCTCAGCGCCTTCTTTGGATGTAATACCAATCGCATGCCCTGTCGGATACACGGCGCTGATCACTCCATCGCATGGCGAACATATTGTACCATTTTCCGGCACCACAGCAGCTCCCATTCCCAATAACCCGGTAGAAAAGGCGTCATCATTTACTTCTGATAATGGAATCAATCTGCCATCTGTCGGCATTTTTAATTCTACATATGAAGTAGTTTCTTCCACCTTATCCATTCCGACACTCGCCACATCCGATTTGCTGTCATCCATATTGGATACATTTTTTTCGTCTGCATCTGTCTTTGCTCCATCCAGAAGCATATTATCATTAAAACCAAACAGGAAGGTCACGATAGCAGCTCCAAAATAAGCGATGGCACAGGCTATCAAAAATCCAACAAATCCCTGTCCAATATATCCGGGCAATGTCAGAAGGCTGGTAGTAAGAAGCGTTGGAGCCCCTGCCCCACAAGCCGCAACGATAGCACCTGCGATACCGGAGAAAACAGCACCAATATAAAACGGTCTTTTATACTTCAATGTGATACCATAAATGGCTGGTTCGGTAATACCGGCAAGCACCGCCGAAATAGCAGCAGAACCGGAAAGCGATTTCAGCCCCGGATCTTTGGTTTTCAGGAAAACTCCCAAAGTTGCTCCCGCCTGTGCCATATTATGCGGTCCGGTAATAGTAAATAAGGTATCTCTTCCATACTGTGCAATATTATTCATAACAATCGGTGCAAATCCCCAATGCAAACCAAACATTACGATGAATGGCCATAACATTCCCAATAAGAGGCCGGCTATAATTGGGTTGAAACCAACGAGACTGGTATAGCCTGAAGCCAGTAGATTACCAGCAGTATCTGAAATCGGCCCGATCACAAGATAGGTTGCCGGAACCATAATCGTAATACAGAGTAACGGAACCATAAAACTCTTTATCATTTCCGGCAAAACCTTCTTTAACCATTTTTCCACTTTGGAAAGAACATATACGGAAATAATAATCGGAATAACAGAAGAAGTATAACTTACCAATGTTACCGGAATCGTAAGAAATGTCAGTGCCTCTCCCGCGGAATACGCACTGGTGATATCCGGATACAACAAAGCCGCTGCTATAGCTAACGCAAGAAATTCATTCGTCTTAAATTTTCTCGCCGCTGTAATAGCCAGAAACATCGGCAGATAATTAAATACGCCATCCGCTGCCGCATAGAGAATTCGATAAGTTCCCATATCAGAAGTGAGCACACCCACCGTAGTACATAAAATCAGAAGACCTTTCAGCAGACCGGCTCCACACATTGCTGCCAGTATCGGAGCAAATATACCGGAAATCGTCTCCATAAATAAATTGACCGGATTCTTTTTTTCTCCATCTGCGCCTGCGTCCGTTCCGTCATCTCCCTCTGCCTGCCCTTTGATATCAGTATTTTTTAGCAAAGCCGCATAGACATCACCCACATGTGTTCCAATCACTACCTGTATCTGTCCACCACTTTCAATCACGGAAATGACACCTTCCAGTTGCTCGAGCCTATTTTTCTCTACCTTCTTTTCATCCTTCACTTTGAAACGAAGACGAGTAGCACAATGGAAAACAGAGATTACATTTTCTGCCCCACCCACATAAGCAGCAATAGACTTCGTTAAACTGTCATAATTTTTTGCCATGATTTTCCTCCTTATATTTTTGACAAGATTATTTTGTTATCTGTACTTTAGCATTGGAAAATACTGTTCCTCAATCCCCTTTCGATTTTTCTAAGGATTGATGCATAACTCTCATTATTGTCAAAAAAGTAGTGGTCATATTTGTGAAAATATCACATGGGTTTTAAAGAAAATTTAAAACAAAGACATATATACCGCATAAAAGTTCTCAAAAAGAAACAGAATTATAATTCGCAATATGATAATGATCAGAATGTCAAAAGCCATACATTTCCCTTGCTGGCTAATTTTCTGAATCTTTTGACATCCTGATCAATAATAAAAATATATTCTCATCACTATTTATGCTTTCAACAAAAAAGACAAAATAAACTCTTAATATATTATAACCTCCCTCATGTATAGATATATTTCGTTTTATCAAACACGCTGTTGCCTTCCTGCATCCGTGTTCTATAATAAGTTCTCGTAATTTCAGTTTCATTATCATCAATATGTCTCATCAAATGTTTCAACGCTGCCCGATGTCGTCTCGTATGCGTACCTTTCACAATCGTCAGTTTAAGTTCCGAAAGATTCACCGGAGGAACCGCGTCAAATCCTACCAGAGAAATATCATTCGGAATCCTTATATTCGATTCCAGAAGTGCCTGCACCACACCCAGTGAAATCAGCGAACTTTCCAACACATATGCCGTCGGTCTCCGACTTCCTTTTTCTATATTGCGCAACATGTTCATATGAATCTCTTCATAATTTTTTCCCAACCGTATAATACAGTTTTGCGCGTCACCACAGTCCCGTCGTTTCATTTCTTCCAGAAAGCTCTCTCTTCTTTCTACAAAATTATAAATATCAATCGACTCCGCCAGGTAAACAATCTTACTGTGTCCCTTATCTACCAGATAATCTACACAGCGGCGGATTCCTTCCCTGTTATCAACCAGGTAACTGTCAATCCCCATATCATAAAAATTGTTGTCACCAACAACAATGGGTACAGAAAGTTTGGAAAGATAAAGCACATCATTCTGATTCATTTCTGCTCCCATCAAGTAAATTCCTCGTAAATGATGTCCTTTCCACTCTTCCATCCAGCAATCCAGATCATGCACCCTCTCATCATAGCGAACAAAAGCAAATTCATATCCTTCCTTTTCGACCATCTCCTTCAATTCATCCATGTATGATTCTGAGCCATTATTAGAAATATTAAATGTCTGCCGTCCCTTTGTTCTCCAATCAGAAATTTGTCGGTCAAATATTACCCCATGTTTAATATACTGCAACATAAGAATCAGCCCACGACGACTCTTCTTCGGTTTTCTTTCCCTGTCATAATATTCTTTTTCTTTTTGATTCACATAATCAAGTACTTTCCGCCTGGTTTCCCTGCTGACACCTTCCCGGTCATTCAAAACCAGTGATACTGTCGCCTCCGACAGGTGAAGTTCTTTCGCTATATCCTTCGATTTTATTCTCATCAGACCATCCTTTGTTCTTTCGATGCTGTTTTTCTCTATGGTTATGGTTTACCTTACATAGTTTTCCTTACATGTTTTTCCAAAACAAGCCTTCTCAATTGGCAGATAGGTCAGTACACCATTTACTCTTGTACTATGAAATAACGTAATTTCATTGACACAAAACGCGCAGTCCTGCCCCGACCAACGCTTTAATATCTCTGTATCGATTCTGGCCTTCCACGGCAGTTTCCATAGCTCTTTTGATGCCTGGGATACTATTTTGATTTATCTCGCCTATAAATACCAATGTGATATGGTAATTACTTTTTGGTGCGTACCGGCCGGGAATCGCTTTTTGCAACTTTTCAGCATCATCAGCCAGTGTATTGCGAACCTTTTCTGGAAGAGCAATTCCGATAAAGAATCTCATTCTTCCGTCTCCTCCCTTCATTGCGTTACTTAGAAATATGAAATATGTTTTGGAGAAAAACTCCTCTTACACTGTAGTATACAGGCAAATCCATGATGTTACAAATATAATGTCGCTTCATATTATCTATTAAAAAACTTTAGAATAGATCGTCCCCGAAAGAAATCTTTCATCTTCTTATGAAAATCGTCAGAAAATCGTGAGAAAAAATTGACAACTTCATTACAAATATATTGTATACTTAGGCTATCAAAACAAAGAACATTGTTTTGATAGTCATAGATTTTTTCATACTTTTCTCTCTTAAAAAAGATTGGCACAAATACACAGGTATTTGTGCCAGTTCTTTTATATTTATAATCCTAATATAAAACAAAAGGGGATTTTATTCAACAATCCGCCATTGTCTGCAACTTGTGCAAAATTTGCACAAGTTGACTCCTCTAACAATTCGCCACCGTCATATATATTTTTCAGATGCTTTGTAACGACGCTCCTGTCCACATCAAAAAGCTGACCAATCGCTTTTTGCGTTAGCTATACATTGCCCCATTGTACGCGGACCTCAATGCCTTCTTCGTGTGCATCTCTGGTAAACACAAGAAAGTCAACCGTGCTATCACGGATTTGAAGTTTACGACCATTTTCCGCAGATTCTTTACTTTTGTTCATGAACAATCAACACCTTTCTGCGATTTACTATAGCATATCAGTTTTTATTCTGCAATAAAGTTGAGGAGACCATTAATCTAACTTTTCTTTTTTCAAACCTCTCTCTTAAAAAAGACTGGCACATCACGTTGTTCCATATAATAAGATTCTCTCCTTTTGAATATCATTTAAAAACATTTTGTCGGATGACTCTGTAGTAACTAAGTCAACCGGTACTGCCAATTCATCCTCCACTGTCAAACGAAAACTACACAGTTGAAATAATGAATCCACTTTTCCTTTATCTATCAACAAATCAACATCGCTATCGTCTTTCGCCGTTCCTTTAGCGTAGGAGCCAAATAAAGAAACACTCTTAACTCCATGCTTCTCTGCAATAGGAGAAATCTTTTCTTTCAGTTGAAAAATAGTATAAACAGCCATAACATTCCTCCAATACTATAAACAATTCTCCTGCTACAACTAAACTATACCATATCTATTTTTAATAGGCAACGAAATTAGAAGAATAAGAATGCCTCTTAAGAAATCTTTCATCAACCTTACTTGCGTTTAAACCCTGTTTCTATTTTCTTTAGCGTCTTTTCTGGCTGTTCTCGTAAATTTATCAGCGTAATAAACGCAGCTTCCCCATTCATATATTCTGAAATAGCAGCAAGTTTTTCAGCGGTATATCCCTGAATCATAACTGCATTATTTTTCCTATATGCCTTGTTGACAATCCAATCTTCAAACTCCGCGGCAATATCCGGATTGCGATTGAATCTCTCTATCTTTTGCTGCACCAAAAGCGGCAACATAGGCGCTTTTGCATAATAATCTCCTATTATCTTACTCATTTTTCCACCCTGCTTCCTTAAATGACTTTGCATATGCCCTGGCCTCTGCTTCCACAAACTGGTCATAATAATCCATATAAAACAGATACGTTCCATCCGTCAACGGTATCGGAGATATGTAGTTTTCGAGATTTTTTCTATATAAATAGTCCGTGAAAGTCTCTAATTTTTCTGCCCGTTCATACTGATATGCATGGCGCATTTCGTGTGCAAGCGTATCAATTAATTCATTTGGATTATTCAGCAAAGCTCTGTTAATCTCCAATTTGCCTTCAGCATAGTTATAAGAACCGCAATCACAATCTCGTCCATCATAATAATCGACTTTTGGATACTTCGCCAAATTCAAATCTTCCGCAAGCACATCCCGTAATTCTTCTACAGCAGTCTTTTTTTCCTTTTCCGTGCATTCTGTCCAAGATGAATCGTGAAACTTCTCAGCAAGCTCATTTTTCAGAGAAGTCTTTATGTCAAAATCGAAGGAATCTTCCTCAATTCCAAAAATGTTATCGATCATCTGCTCTTCCGTTAATTCCTGGGATTCAAGCGGTGTAGCCATCAAATCATCCCAAAAGCGATTTGCTGATTCGACATCATCATTCAGAGGCTGTGACCATTTTTCACTTTCCATCCTTTTCCTGTCGGAAACATCTGGTGACGATATGATTTCTGAAAATTTAATCATCTACAATCCCTCCGAAATCAACTGAGATACTTATCTTTCCATTGCTTCTTATATTCGTAAGCATCTTCTGTCAAATCAGTATAATCAAAATCTGAATGCATGGTGCCATTTGCGTCAACGATCATTGTCATATTCGTCCACAGTTCGTCTTTTGACGCTTCGCGATCCTTAAACACGGCCTTGTCAACTTTCTTGAAACTATCTGCAATCTTCTTCTCCGATGTGCCAGGAATATCAAATCCATTGATATATTTCCCATTCTTCTGAATGTAAAAGGAATATGCATATGATGCCGCTCCGTATTCCAGGTAAATCACCAGCTTATCCCATTCCGACGGAAGGCATCTACACACCTGATCAAATATAATCTGAAATGTTTTTTTCTTTATCATATCAATCGTCTCCTCCATTTCTAAACACCCGGACCGAGGTATCTCCGTCAATACTGTAGGTCACCCTGATTTCAGAAGGTCTGTTAGAATCTCCTTTGTATTCCGGCTCCACTTTCATTCTCACATCCGCACCAGCATCGACAGCCTTTGCCAATTCATTTTCCATTCTGGCATAATCGCCTCGGTTAAGTTTTTCATCCATCGCGACCAGGTTCTCCAATTTATCTGAACCACCAAAACGGTGTGCGATCAAATGACCCTTTTCGTCCCCGTCCAAATTGTCACCTTTTCCGACAACATCCATACTGTCCATACTTCGTTTTGATGATACTGCCTTCTGTAACTGTCCTTCTACTGATTTTGTTCTGCCGTTGCTATCAGTCTCATAATGGAATCCATCCACCTCAAAATTATTGTCCGGCAATAAATTGTCTCCTACACGATAAATTTTTCCACTATCATCCGTGTATATATCAGATGACAGATCCTGATCTTTCAATCTGGCTACTTCATTGTCCCAATATGTATTTGCTTCTTGAGGGGTCATTCCCTCTTGTGGCTGGATTTCGTGAAATCCCTGTCTTTCAGGAGTTTGCATTTTAATTTCTGTAAGGTCCGATGTTCTTATTTCACCCATCAGAAGACTCTCCCTTCCTTTTTATAAACTTCCGTAAATCGGCAATGTAAATCGTTATATGCCGGATTTCTCTGTGCATGTTCATATAAAAGCAATCCCAGGGTCATATTAATCTGCCTGTTACTATAGTATTTAAGAGAGGGCTTTATTGCATCTACAACCGCGTGGGTCCATGACGATAATTCAGCAGATTTGTCCACTGTTCCCATCACGATGTCTGCCTGTAACAAATCATATAAGAGTGGACGTAATTTATCCATCCCCTCCTTTGGCGCTGATACAAGATAGTCCATAAAATCAATCTTTACCGTGGTGTCAAGTTTTGATTGAAGGATTGCTCTTTGAAATCTTTTGATTTCATTTTTGTCTCCAAGCTGAAACAATGCTTTCTCCATGATAAAGTCCAGCAGTGATTCTGAAAGGTCTTCGGTACTCATTGTTTCAAACACATCTTCGTCCGGTGTGTATCTGTAAATAAGATTTCCATCTTCATACTTATTTATCTTACAGAGGACCGGCTGTACCCATTCATTTTGGTATACTGCACCGACTCCGCAAGGCAGCTTTGCCAACTCCTGAATCTGATCATCATTTAAGTTTGCCGCTCTTCCTACCAGTTCCCGATCCTCCTGATCCGGCAACCGCATAATAATCTTCGTATTGGTATTTCTAATCGCCGCCATATCCAATAAGCCCGGAGCCTGATCAACAATTACAAAGCTCTCTCCGTAGGTTCTCATTTCCGCTATCGCATTGGAAATCATTTCGACGCTCTTTCCCAGAAGATTCCCAGATTCAGAAGATACGGCAGCTGATGTTTTTTTCAAAAGATTATGCGCTTCTTCCAGGACAGTGATATGTCGTAATTCCGAATTCATACCATCGGATGTAGACAGGCGATATTCCTGAAGTTTCAAGACAAGAATGCCCATAATCAGAGATTTTGTTTCCGCGGATCCTACTCTGCTAAGATCTACAATAACATTCTGTTCAAACAATTCTTCTGATGACAGCTCATCCGTCACAAAAACGGTTCCGTTAATACCATTTGTCAGGGACTGTAATCTGGTTAATAAAGAACCTTTATAAGCTCCTTTGTTTTCTGCGTCATACTCACTGGTCTCAATAATCGTTTTGATATTTCTGGCAACGTCCGAAAAGGAAGGATACAACTCCTCACCATATTTATTTTCGGAACGAATCATGTCCCATCCGCAATCCTCATAAGATTTTTCTATCGCCGCCTTGAGAACAGCAGGCATTGCCGCATACATCGGCCAGCAAACATTAAAGATTTCTACCAGACGATCTAAATGTTCAAAAATATGCACGCCTTCCGGAAAGCTAAATGGATTTAATCGCAGCATCGGACTGAGATGGGGATTTGTTCCATAAACGAAAACATCCGGAGCCGAACCAAAAACATTTTTATATTCGCCTTTTGCCGGTTCCACTACGAGAAATACTATATTCTGGTGCGATACCTCGTCCAAAAGCTGATAGACAGCATTACTCTTCCCGGAACCAGTGCTTCCTGTAATGAAAACATGCGCGGCCAGCGACTGCCTGGCTAAAGAAACCTCAATCCGTTCCTCATGATTCATATGGAAGATTTTTCCGAGCCGCAATCCGTCTTTGCTATTTTGTCCACCATAAGTAACAACATTTCTTCCAAATTCCGCGCATTCCAGCACAGGGAACCCAGCAACCGATTTCTGTGGAAAATTCAACGAATATGCGAGTTCTTTTCCTGACAAACTGGTGGTAGCGGTAACAATCGCAGGATAGGCATAAAAATCGGAACCGATCGCAGTTATTGCCGGACTCAAACCGAAGACAGGGTGTCTCAGTTCTCTTAAGTATCCATAGATTTCCTGTGCATCATCATTATCCGTTGTATCTCCGCGCCACAAGTTGACCGCCGTCTGTGACATATAAGATTTCTCTCCTTGTGTCAGTGCCAGATAAGAATGGGCGGCATTGCTTGCAACGTTCTGGTCTTCGCTAATGAAATAGGCGGCAAAATCCCACATTCCCAGTGCAGTACTTTGCTCCAGACGTTTCATCTGATCTTCAAGGATTTCCAAGGTATGTTTGATTGTGTAATTAGTAAATGACTGGGTAATCCCTTCATTTTTCCCAACCGTAGCACTGACATTGGAAGAGCGGGCAAAATTAGCCCCAAAATTACCGCCCAGATTTACGCCTTTATATAGACCATCCGTTGTCGTTGCCGAATTAGAAACCGCTCTGCCAAGTGTATTCGCAACTGCACGGCCCGTCGTCTTTGCCAATGTCTGCGTAACAGAGGAAGCAGTACTGCTCGAGGCTGTATCTGCAACCGAACTGCCGGTCGAAGCCGTGTTTGTCATACTGCTTCCCTGCGAAAGAGATCCGCCTGCAGTCACATGTGTATCTGCCTTTGCCAACCAGGGTATGCCAACTTCTCCACCGGTTGAAACACTGGCATTCACTCCTACATTGGTACTTGTTCCTGTGGCATTTGCAATACTTTCATTTGTTCCTGCCGTATGCGAAGTTCCTTCGGTTACTGTAGTACCCGTCCCCGTGCTCGCAGAGGTTCCTGTTGAATCCGTAATGGAAGATCCTTCTGAGTCCGTAACGCCGCTTGTATTCGCAACAGATGCATTTCTTCCTGATTGAACCCCCGCACTCACTCCCGCATTTAAACCAAAGGTTGCCATAGAATTCGTGGAATCAGATTGTGTATAGGTAAAGTTCGTCTGCCAGCCAGAATAAGGTGCCATTCCTGAATATAAATCTGCCAGATGCAGCTTTCGATCCTCGACATCTTTTACCGGCGTTGCCAGAAGAACAATCGTGTACTCCTTCTCCGCATCATCCGGGATAATTCCGTCTAAAAGTTTTTCAATCGTTTGACTGATAAATTTCTCTGACTTTTCTCCTGGAATATTGGAAGCACTCGCAATCGTATAGGAACGAATTTCATTCATACAGGGAATGACACCTTTTCCCTTATCCTCTGTCCATTCTGCCCCGGGAAAATTACCTCGAATAGCCTCAAGCAAACGCTTTCTGTAATTATCCACATCCACGTTATCTCTGGTATTCTGTGTATTGGTTACGGCTAAATATACGGATGTACCAACCATGGTCCGATGGAAAACCAGCGCGATATTACAATCTTCATCGGAAAGCACCTCATATACATTGACCAGTTTTTCCAGATTATTTTCTTTTTTGTCCGTCACCCATTTCGTTATATTGATATAACGAATGTTATACGCAGGCTTAAATGCCGAATCATATTCTGCATCTTTTTTCACTGGAACATAAAGTTCATTGATATGTTTTAAGTATTCATTATATATTTCAATACTTGCCGCACTAAGAAGTCTTTTTGTCAAAACTTCCGCTGCTTCATCATCCATGCCGGGAACTTCTGTCAGATACTCCTCTCTGCGTTTTTCCATTTCATGTAATTGTTCCGGGCTGAGAACAGATAGTTTGGCAATCGTGTCCGCTGCTTTACCACCCGCCCTCTTAATCCTGTTCTTAATCCCCATTTAAATTCCCTCTCATTTTACGCATATACCTTCCAATCCATCATTGCGTCAAGCTTGACTGTATAGTTCTTTAACTTTTCCTGCCTTTCCATAAGTTCCTCTATCTGTTTTGTTAACGTTTGAATCTTCTTCGCCTGTTTAGACAATTCAGGGCTGTATTCCACAATATTGGCTCTGATTTCATCCAACAAACTTTCAATCCACTGATATGCGCTTTCCCTGTGGCTTACTTCGATCGCATCATACCTGTTTTTTACATCTTCACTCATATGCTCATTATAGGTATTTGCAAGCTTTTCAAGATTAAGATGATTGGAATGCCATAAAACAAATTCCCCAAATGCCAACTTTCTCTCAAACTCTTCCTTACGGAAAATAGATTCCGCATGGCTTACATCAAAGGTCAGTTTCTGATATTCAATAATAATTTTTTCAAGCTCATCACGGCGATCTGCCGTTAAAACATCGGAACCAGTTACAATCTCTGCCAGTACTCTTCGCAATGCCTCTGTATTCGAAGTCCAGTATTACTGTGATCCCTGATCCATGGATTCAAAAATATCCAATAGTCTTTTCTTATATTTTTCCCTTGCATAATCTGTAAGCTGATCTGCCACCTTTCTGTCAACAGCTTTTCGAACCTCATTTTTCGCTTTTCTGTCATCAGAGGCAATACTTATATCAGCACCAAGCTCTGCAAAAGCATTCCCAACCGTATCAAAACTCTTTTCTTTCATGGCTTTCGTCATATGCTGCAGAAAATTCTGTCCGACCGCACTGCGACTTTCTTTGGTCTTCTCCACATGTTTGTCAAAGTCCATCTCAGCTTCGACTTCTTCTGTCATCTCTTCTTCATGCCGTCTCAAACTCTCCAAAGAAAATGTCTCATCTGCCCCGGAAATGAACTGCTGCATATATCCTTCATATCCAGATTGGTACTCTGCCTTTTTTTCTTCCGAACCATTCTCCAATTGTTCCAGGAGCAATCGCTTATCCATTTCAAGTTTCTCTTTTATCATCTCTCTGGTTTCTGCAGTCTCTCGTTTCGTCTCATCAATGCATTCCTGCGTCAATTCGATGATCCGATACAAAAACAGCTGCGATTGGTAGCACTTATTATATGCCGAATATTTGCCCGCAAATGTATCAATTTCCGTTTCAACACTAAACAATCCACTGTTTGCATACACCAGATTTTGTTCGTTTTGGGCAGCACAATCCGACCTCTCTTTTATCTGTGACGGCATGATATTATAAGTGTATAGCTGTTTGTATCTGCGATTTTTCGGATCTCTGTATTTTCTTTCCTGATCTTCAAATGTTTCATCATAGAAATCATCCAGAAACTCGCCATTATTCTTAGAACCAAGACCGAGAATAGAAGAAACATAGAAAATCCCGCCAGAATAAAGATTTCTGGGAATAGCCTGTCTCAAAACCTGCTTTTCTTCTTCTGCACTGGATTCTTTACGATTCAAATCATTCTTATCCGCTTTATTTACAACGATCATGGTAAAGCGACTATCCAATTCATCAAGTTCACTAATCATTTTGTACAGGTTCTCATTATCTGTACTGTCAAGCGTATCCGGTGTCGCAAGAAAGATTGGCAGTCCATTGGTCATGTTTGCCATCGCTTCTTTTAAAACCTGCAAGTGCTTAGCGTTTGAAGCCGAATTAGACCCAGGTGTATCAAAAATCACGAACGGATGCTGTGATTTAGCCAATACTCCATTAACAAAAGGAATTTCTATTTCAATCAAATCAGAAATACCGTTATCCTCAACATCATTTTCGTAATCATTGATAATACTGATCGATTTATTCATTCGATGCTCGATACTTTCTCCCGCCATCGATACAACTTGTTCGTTAAGCATATTGGATAAAGTATTTGGCATCTGTAAATCCTCGAAATAAGTATTGCTGGCTGTCATAATTAAAGAAATCAGCTGTCCACGATAGTTTAACTTAACCGAAGCACGGTCTGAAAATTTAGATCTGGCTATTTTATAAACTTTGGCTGTAACCGGATTACTCCCATTCGGCAAAATCTCACTACCAATCAGGGCATTGATAAATGTCGATTTGCCCGAACTATAATTACCCATGACACAAACAGGAACAACATCACTGGACGCATCAGCAAATCTGTTCAAATCCCGTTCAATTCTTTCACGATCTGCACTCTGTAAAATCAGTGGACTCATCTCCTGAAATAAAGATTTCACTTCCGGCAGAATGTCCCTTGCATTTTCAAGGTATACATTTGAACATACCGGCTTCACCGTCGCTTCATATCCTCCTGCCTTGCATACGGACTCCAATTCACTGAATTCGTCTGCGGATCCTTCAAAATATAACTCTATCGTTTCTCCGTCTACTTGATAATCTTCCACCATCTGCAAAACAATCTGTTTCACTTTAAAAGGGAAGAATCCTTCTGTTAAGTCTTTGCTCAGAAGTTTTGTTGCCTTATGATCCGCCAGATTAATTTCGAGCCATGCTGAACTGTCATCATCCCATTGCTGATATCTAATTTGTTTCTTATATGGATTACTGATGATTTTTAAACGTGCCATGTTACGTGTCCTTCCTGTTTTTACTGCTCTATCAATCGCATCTTTCAGATATATCTTTGTTTTAATATAATCTTATACTGTCAAGATTACCACTTTTAACTTTTATAATTATAACTTTGCTTTTATTATAATTCAATATAAAGTTAATAGTGCTCTGTAACTTTCAAAAGGGCATATGCAGTCCCTTAAGAAATCTTTCATCTTCTTATGAAAATCATCAGAAAATCGTGAGAAAAAATTGACAACTTCATTACAAATATGTTGTATACTTAGACCATCAAAACAAAAAACGTTGTTTTGATAGTCATAGATTTTTTCATACTTTTCTCTCTTAAAAAAGATTGGCACAAATACACAGGTATTTGTGCCAGTTCTTTTTATGCCTGCAAAAACAAAAAACACTCAACAACCGAAATCTATTTCCGACTGGTCTTTTCCAACCAAAAATGCTAGAATACAACCATCAAAATAATATTACAAATTGCTGTGCAGACCCATACATGAGCCAGCACCAATCAAATACTGTCGAAAGGAATATATTATGTCTGATTTTAAGAAAAGATTTCGTTTTAGATACATCAATCACGATGAAGCGGAACAGGCAGCAGACATTGAACAAATCTGCTTTCCTCCTCATGAGGCTTGTTCAAGAGAGGATATGATGAAACGTATTGCTGCCGCGCCTGAGCTTTTTCTCGTTGTCGTTGATGAACAGACGGGCAAACTGGCGGGTTTTCTCAATGGTTTAGCCACGGATGAAGAACGCTTTCGTGACGAATTTTTTACCGATGCGACACTATACCAACCACTTGGAAAAAATGTAATGCTTCTGGGGCTGGATGTATTGCCGGAATACCGCAGACAGGGTCTCGCCACACAGTTGGTAGAAGAATACACAGGGGCAGAACGGAAAAAAGGACGCAGATCGCTGATTCTGACCTGTCTTAAAGACAAAGTAAGCTTGTACGAAAAAATGGGATTCACCGACCGGGGTCTGGCGGACTCCTCGTGGGGTGGAGAGGAATGGCATGAGATGAAGTTCGTTTTATGAGGAAAAAATTATTATAGTGAACCACAAAAATAATTTGTCGTTCACTATAAAGATAATCTAATCTGATAATCTTACCTTTCGCGGAGAATAATGATACATACGTTCCACCATATTCTCGTCAGGTGTAAAGATCAGTTTTACCTGCTGCTCATTACCGATATTTCCAACTATGACATAATTTTTCATAGCCGTGTCATTGGCGCTGTAATCATAAACCTTATAGTTACCATGCTCATATTTATCCAACTCATGGGAATCCTCCGGCGCAACCAGTTCCATCTGCTCCATGGACACCGTCATTTTCCTTTTCCGCCGGAAAGCACCACTGATCTTGTCAATATCCAGACTCCCGGAGGTAAAGATATATTCATACTCCGTCCTTTGCAGTCGGATAAAAAACATAACCAGACCCCAAATAGCAATTACCAGAATAAATAGTGCCGGCATAAATATCATCAAAGCAAAAGTCAGAAGAATACCTGCCACAATGGCAAGGGCTGTCTTAAGATATTCTGCCATTCCCTTTTTATGATCTACCATGACCTCGCAAAAAACGTCTCCACTCGAACTATTATACATTTTACATCATCCTTATCATTTCTATTTCTGCTTACAACATGCTGCAACTGTTATTGTGAACTACCCCATTGTCTAAAGCCAATGGGATTGCGGTCGACTTATTTCAAAATTCCACCCCCAGTTTTCCAATCCATTTTCTGCCCTGTCTTTTTATTATTTTACCACTTTGCAGATGATTGTGTCGATAGGGAAAAGCCACAGTTTTATCAATAGCATAAATATTAATTTTTATCATGTTTGTGCTATTGATAGCACAAATTTTTTTGTTTCTGTTTTTTGCTATGTATACGCAAGAATCAACATACCGCAATGGGGAACAGTACCTTGCCCTTACAAAGAAACAGCGCATATTTCGTAATATGCGCTGTTATTAATAACATGATTTAGATGATAGAAGTATGATACTACAGATTCCGGAATCGGCTCAGAAACTCTCTGGTCTTCTCCTTTTGCGGATTACCAAAAATCTGCCCGCTGGTTCCTTCTTCTTCGATGACGCCGTCAGCCATGAAAATCACATGGCTGGAAATGTCGCGCGCAAAGGCCATCTCGTGGGTGACGATGAGCATCGTCATTCCCTCCTCTGCCAGGGTGCTCATAACATTCAACACTTCCCCGACCATTTGCGGGTCCAGGGCGGAAGTCAGCTCATCAAAAAGCAGAATCTCCGGCTCCATAGCCAGGGCTCTGGCGATAGCGACTCTCTGCTTCTGCCCGCCGGACAGCTGCCGGGGCTTCGCATTGATATACTGTTCCATCCCCACCTTCACCAGAAACTGCATAGACAAATCTTTTGCTGTTTTTTTATCCTTTTTTGCCACCTTTTCCGGCCCGATCATGCAGTTGTCGAGCACCGACAGGTTGTTAAAAAGATTAAAGCTCTGGAATACCATCCCCACCTTCTCCCGATAAGTGGAGACGGACATCTTCGGATCGGTAATGTCATCGCCGTGATAGTAGATGCTGCCTCCTGTCGGCGTCTCCAACAGGTTGATACAGCGAAGCATTGTCGATTTTCCTGACCCGGACGCGCCGATGATGGAGATGACATCTCCTTTTTTGACAGTAAAATCGATATCCTTCAACACCTCATGGGAGCCAAAGCTCTTTACCAGATGGGAGACCTCCAGAATATTTTTTTCATCTTTCATCATTATCTCCCCCTTATATCCTGTCCAAACTGCGTGCCGACATCCATAGCGTCTGCCAATTCAAAGTTCTCGTCTCCATCGAGCTTTTTCTCCCACAACAGAAGCAGCCTGGAGGAAACAAGCGTCATGATCAGGTAAATGACCATCACGATGGTCGCCGATTCAAAATATGTATACAATGCGCCCGCCACACTTTTGTGGACGAAAAACAGATCCACGATACTGATGATAGACAATACTGAGGTATCCTTGATGTTGATGATAAAGTTATTCCCAATCTGCGGGATGATATTGCGGAAAGCCTGCGGGATAATGACATAGAGCATCGCCTGAAAATGGGTCATTCCAATCGCCTTCGCTCCTTCCATCTGCCCGGGATCTACGGAAATAATGCCGCCTCGGACAGATTCTGCCATGTACGCCCCGGTATTGATGGATACGACAAAAAATGCAGCACTCCACATGCCAAACTGAATGTTAAATACCTGTGCCGCGCCGTAATAAATGAATACGGCCTGCACGATCATTGGCGTTCCACGGAAAATCTCCACATAAGCTTTCAATATAATTTTAACTACTTTTAAAAGTGCCCGTTTGGGCGCACTGTCCCTTTTTTTATCCACTGGAATCGTCTGGATAATGCCCACAGCAAATCCAATCAGACAACCGATAAAAGTGGAAATGATCGCAATCACGAGGGTCGTCCCTGCACCCTTTAAATAGGACATCCAATAGGTCTGCAGGAGGTAAATAATCCGCTGAAAAAAATTCATCTGGGAAATGGACATAATTTCATCTCCTCACTATATTCCACATTTTTCCACGTTTTTATTCTGATAATGGCTGTACAGAAATCGCTTCATCCATCATTTCATCGTAATCATCCGTTGTCAATCCCGCCAGGACAGAATTAATCTCGTCCAGTAATTCCGTATTGCCTTTCTGGATGGAAATACCGATATTGATTTCTTCTTCGGAAACTTCATAATCATCGTCTGTTCCAGAGAAATCAAGCAATGTAAAATCAGGATAAGCAACCAGAGCAGCTTTCCCTGTCGGCATATCGGTTACAACAACATCCGTGCGGCCACTGTTCAACGCTACAAGCATAGCCGGCGCGGATTCCTGTGCAGCCTGAATATCGGCATCCGGAATCTGTGGCAGACAGTTATCATACCAGATCGTTCCAAGCTGTGAAGTACAGGTAGCTCCAGCCAGATCTGATACTCCCTGTGCATCCGCATATTCTCCGTCGCTCCTAACCAGAGTGATAATGGATGCATAGTAATAAGGATCTGAAAAGTCTACCATTTCCAGACGATCCGAAGTGATGGACTGTCCTGCGATCACACAGTCAACCGTTCCTGACTGCACCGCCGGAACCAGAGAATCCCAGTCAAGCTTGACGATTTCCAGGTCATAACCACATTCCTCGGCGATTAATTTTGCCATCATCACGTCATAACCATAGGCATAATCGGAACTGTCCTTAATCGGAACAGCACCGTTGGAATCATCTGACTGCGTCCAATTGTATGGTGCATAACCACATTCCATGGCTACGGTCAGCGTACCCTTGGATTCTGTCTCTGCTGTCGATGCTCCTTCCGCGGAGGTATCTGCTGTTTCTGCGGAAGTATCCGCTGATTCCGATGTGCTGCTGCTCGAACTGCCGCATCCCGCCAGTCCCAGCACCATTACAGATGCAAGAATAATACTTAATAATTTCTTCTTCATGATCTTCTTCTCCTTTTTCTTAAATGTAACGTGTGCTTTCGAGTTTTCGAATCCCATGTTATTCCTCTTAATATTATTAACAATATGCATCCTGTATCCACAATCCAGAATAACTGAAACTTTCTCTTATGTACACAATGGTAAGCACAGTAAAACAGTTTTATAGAAATAATATTAGTCATTTTTTGCAGGATTCATAAGACAAAACTGCAATTCGAAGTTTAAAAACAGGGGAAACCCTGGTCGGAATTTCCCCTTTGAAATCATCGCTCGTCTTATATCTTTACTCTGAAAACACACAACCCAAAAACATATTGCCATTTTATCACGATATTGCAGACAATGCAATCTTTTAAAATGGAAAATTCGAGGTTCTATCTTCTTTCGTCAGACGAACATTCCATATTCCATTTAATTTCTACTTGTCCATAAGCGTCTTCACACCACTGCTTCAACCAACATCTTATCGCCCATTACAATCTCTTTTAGCCCTGGTTCCTTGTTTTTATTAAAATTAAAGCTTAGCATATACCCTTTTTTCATATGAAAATAGTCAAGATACGCGGAAAGTTGTTTTTCTCCGCGTTCATTATACGCATTTCCCCGCCATATTTTCAGTTCCAGAATATTTTGCTCCCCCTGATAGTATATCACCAGGTCCATCCGCTCACTATTTCTGGTCTGCGGTTCAATGCTGTAATTTCCCACGCCGTTAATGATTGGTTTAAGGAACAAAAGGAAATACTTTCTTCCGACATTCTCCAAAAACGCCTCGTCTTCCTGACTATATAATTCTTCGAATGCCTCGACAAACTTTTCCAAAATCCGTCTAATATCCAAATGTCCTCCGATAAAGAATTGATTTCGTTCTCTTTCGCCTGCAGCATACATCTTACTTGTCACAAATTCTTCCGCGATAAAATTATTATAGAGAACAGCTTCAAAAATCCGATTGGAAATCACAGCCCGATCGCCTTCATTGCGGATGAATCCGAACATTACGGCATCCTTTATATAAGGACTTGTCGCCACAAACGGTATCGACCTTCCATTAAACAACAGTTCATAAATCATCGTCCGCAGTTCCGGATAACGCTGCAACTTCTCCATCAAAGATTCATATAAGGGATTATCTTCTCTGATCAGTCTCTTCTCTGCTTCATAAAAGCCTTCTTTCGTCCAGGCACTGCTTTTGTCCGGGAACTCCTCGCTTCCTGAAATTTTTTCATCCAGCAGTTTACAAATGCGTGAAACCAGCACCGGATATCCTGACGTATAATCATAGATTAGTTGCGATATCTCATCGATATGCATCCCTGTATGATAATCTTCTTCATATTCTTTAAGCATATTGGCGATATCTTCCGTCGAAAAGCTCATATCTACGTCAAAATCTGAGGCAATATTCCAAGGGCTGTTGGCTTTATGCTCCTCATCCGGTCGTATTTTTCTTTTCATATTGCGTACATCGTAAACGCCTGCAAGAATTACAGACTGAAAAGTAGCGACATCCGGTCTTTTTAGATAATAAGCCCGCAACTGTGCCAGAAAATCTAAAAATACCTGATTATTCGTTGCAGTATCTACCTCATCGATGAGCAAGACGATTTTTCTGTCTGTTTTTCCACACCACATTTTCAAGATTCTGAACAAATCCTGTAAAGTGTACTTATCTGCTGGTTTCTTTCCTAATTCTTCTATCTTCTCTTGAATCCCCTCTGGAAAGGCTGGCACATTATCTAGGAGTTCCATCGCAAACGCCCTTGTAAAGGTATGAACATCTTTAAAACAATCTGCATCCAATGTCTGAAAATCAAGGCTCACCACTTCATATTCATCTTTAAGATATCGCGCAAGTGCCCGCAACGTCGTAGTCTTTCCATATTGTCTGGCACGATTGATGGTAAAATATTCGCCAAAATCCACCATCTTGCGGATATCCTCTAATCTGGAGTCCAAATTTACCATATAATGTCGGTTCGGATCACAGGTGCCTGTCACATTAAATCTTTTTGTCATCCAATTTAACCCCCTTTTGAACAATCCTTACCTCGGTTCCCACTACACAAAATATCAGTTTATCCTTAGTCATAGTATAACACACCATCTTGTTTTGAGAAACAAAAAAAGAACGCGCCTTAGCACGTCCTTTTTCTTTAAATAATATATGATCTGTATATCGTTTACTCTTAAGCCACACTAAACTGGTCTTTACCAACACCACAGAGAGGACATTCCCAATCGTCTGGAAGGTCTTCCCACTTTGTACCCGGCTCGATTCCGTTATCTGGATCACCAAGGGCTTCGTCATATTCATAACCACAAACATCGCAGATATATTTCATCTTCATTCACCACCTTTCGCTGGTATCGTACCATCATTAATGGCATATGTCAATAAAAAATCTTTTAAAACGTCACCGTAATCTCCGTTCCCTGGTTGACCTCGCTCTCCAGGGACAAGGTAGCATTGTGAAGCGCCACCACATGTTTGACGATAGCAAGACCCAGTCCGGTTCCACCGGTCTGTTTGGAGCGACTTTTATCCACCCGATAAAAGCGCTCAAAAACACGTTCCTGATGTTCCTTGGGAATGCCGATGCCGGTATCACGCACCTTCAAAAAAGCATGCCCATTTAATGCTCCCACCTCCACGATCACATGACCATTTTTATTATTATAGCGGATGGCATTGTTACAGAGATTATCAATCAACTCCTCAATCAGTTCTTTGTTTCCGGTAACAGAGGTCGATACACCGATATTGACGATGGTTACATCATGCTGGTGTGCATACATCCGCAGGTTGTCCACGCAATGTTCTGCCAGGGCATTTAAGCCAAATGTAGTCATATCACTTTCAAGACTTTTTTCATTATCCAGTTCGGAAAGACGAATGGTATCATTGATGAGTGAGAGAAGCCGCTCTGCATTCTGGCGGATTTTGGAAGCGAAAGAAGGTACATCTTTCGCTTCTATCATATTATTTTCCATCAGTTCTGCGTAACCGGATATCGCTGTGAGCGGTGTTTTTAATTCGTGAGATACATTAGCGGTAAAGTCCTGCCGCATTTGAGCCCCTTCCAGGATATCCGCGTGCTGTTTGCGAATCGTCTGCGTGAAGGGAACCAGTTCCTTGTAAGCCGGCGCAAAGGAGTAATCATTCATGTTTTCTGCCATTTCTTCAATCGGCTCGATGATGCTCTTTGTCATGAATCGGGCCAGGACAATGCACAATATGATCATAAAAATTATCGTCGCCGCAATCAGTGGTATCACACTGCTCATGATGCTGAACAGGTTCTCCTCATCCTTGGAAACACGAAGAATCGAACCATCGTCCAGGCGAATCGCATAGTAGAATGTACTTTTATTCATAGTCGCTGACTCACGAATAGATTCTCCGGTGCCGGTTTCCATCGCGCTGGCAATTTCCGGCCGCTCCGCGTGATTCTCCATCTGTTCCGAGTCAGCCCCATTATCGAATAATACATTTCCTTCTTCATCCACCCAGGTGACACGAAGGACACTGATATCAAAATAATAACCGACCGGGTTATCTTCCTGAAATATATTCGTATCCTTCAATGTGACGGCAATGGTCCTTAAATCTCCTCTGACCTGCTCTTTGTATACATCATAAAATATCACAAACAGCAGGAACATGGTGATAAAAATTGAAAGAAGGGATATGGCGACTAACTGATAATTTATTTTCCTTTTCATACATGACTCCCACTACGCAATTACTCTACTGCACATTATACTGCTCACTAATTTCCTGACTCCAGCCTCTAATTCTCTGTCCGCTCACCACGAAACCCTACTCCATCACATACCCCACATTACGCACCGTCTTAATCCTGGCGCCGTTTTCTCCCAACTTTTTGCGCAAAGTCTTGATATGCATGTCGACCGTCCACGATTCACCTTCAAATTCCGTATCCCAGACCCTCTGCATGATCATCTCTCTGGTCATGACGATGCCGGCATTGCGCATCAGAAGCTTTAGAAGCTCGTACTCTTTAAATGTGAGCTCCACCGCCTTATCCTGTACATAAGCCATATGTCTTTCATCATCCAGGAAGACGTCACCGATGGAAAGAAATTTATTTTCCGACTGGTCGACGGTTCGACGTAAAACGGCTTTGACACGAGTGATAAACTCAATAATTGAAAATGGCTTCTTAATATAATCGTCTGCGCCGATGTCCAGTCCTCTTACCATGTCGATCTCTGATGTTTTTGCCGTCACCATAATTACAGGCATTTTTTTGGTGATTGGATTCTGGCGAATCTTTTTTACAACCTCATACCCATCCTCATCGGGGAGCATCACATCAAGTATGGCCAGATCCGGCACCTTTTCCTTGATCTTTTTATAGAAATGTGCTGCGTCATCAAATGTATATACTTTGTGCCCGCTGTTTTTTAATGCGATTGCCTCGATTTCCTGAATATTTATATCATCTTCCACTACATATATCAGTGCCATTCTCTCACCTTTTTCCTTCGTGTCGCCGACACATCGGCGACATTACGCATGAACTTCGGAATGTTTGCTTGGTGGCAGCGTATATTTCTCGCTGTACTCAAGAAACTCACTCCGGAATTCTTCATAATTTTCCTCTTTTAAATCATTTACATATCCATGGGTACCGTATACCCCTTCGTTCACTTCTATGATACATAAGCCGATGTTGGAACAATGGTCCGCTACCCGCTCATAATTCGTGGAGATATCTGACAGGATAAAGCCAAGCTCGATGGTGCATCGGCCCTGACGCAAGCGGCTGATATGCCTTTGCTTTTCTTCCATGTTCAGCTTGTCCACCACCTGTTCGAGGGGCTCGATCTCTCTGGCCCGCTCCAGGTCGCTTTTCTCAAACACATCTACCGTGATGCTTAAAATCTCCATGATGGCGCTGGAAAATATTACCAGTTCTTCTCTGGCTTTTTCTGAAAACTGCAGCTTTTTTTTCTGCATTTCCTCCGCTGCCTCCTGCACATTGACCGCGTGATCGGAAATACGCTCAAAATCGCCAATGCAATGGAGAATAATCGACAGGGTACGGCTGTCTTTTTCTGACAGATCTCTGCTGCTCAGTTTCACAAGGTAGGTCCCGATCACATCCTCATACTGATCGATCTGATCTTCCAGTTCAAGGACACGTTCTGCTATTTCTTTATTATACTTCGTCAACAATTCAATGGCAAGAAACATCGCTTCTTTCGCTTTTTTCGCCATATCGATGGCAACAATCTGGCATTCTTCCACAGCCAGACCTGGCTTGTCCAAAAAACGTTCATCCAGTCGTCCAAAGTCCGGTGAGGCACCGGCTTGTTCTCCTTTTTCGCTTTTTTTGTCGGGAATTGTGAGAATCGCCAGTTTTTCCAGCTGATTCGCAAAAGGAAAGAGCACGACCGTCGCGCTGATATTAAACACGCTGTGAACCAGGGCGATTCCTGCCGCATTGGCCGCCGTATTCAAAAAGGAAAAATGAAAGAAGGCGTTGAACAGATAAAACAGGCACATAAACAGTATCGTCCCAATCAGGTTGAAATACAGATGAACAGCCGCCGCCCGCTTTGCATTTTTGCTGGCGCCGATACTGGACATGATGGCTGTGATACATGTTCCGATATTCTGCCCCATGATAATTGGCAGCGCCGTACTAAAATTCACGGCGCCCGTCGCGCAAAGAGCCTGCAGGATACCGACAGACGCGGAGGAACTCTGAATCACCGCCGTCAGCACGGCTCCGGCAATCATACCAAGGATTGGATTAGCAAACAGGGGCATAAGGCTTG
>JAJQDO010000246.1 GCA_021202175.1 Clostridiales bacterium
AGTATTTACAAGGGATTTCGCCTCTTTTCTGATCTCAAAGTGTCGAAAACGGGATTTTAAGTAGACACATCAATGCCCATCCTGATAGCATATTACTTTTTGGCCGTTATTTTTTCAACAAGTTCGGGACAAACGGTTGAAATCCGTGCTAAACGGTTTAAGAAGGGGGTATCTTTTGTGCATCTTGCAATTATCGATGACCAGGAGCCTGACAGGGGCCGCCTGGTTTCCCTTATAAATGAATATTGTGCGGCTAACAGAGAGACAATGACGTTCTCCTCCTATGAAAGCGGCGAATCTTTCCTGGGCGATTTTTCCCCTGGCAGGTTCAGTGTGGTCTTTTTGGACATACTGATGGATGGCATGTCCGGCATTGAGGTTGCGAAGGAAATAAGGAAAAAGGACGCCCACATCGCCATTATCTTTACAACCACGGAGCCGGGCTTTGCGTTAGACAGCTATGGCGTCCACGCTTTGGACTACCTGGTTAAGCCAGTAACAGCCGAACGCCTTGCATGGTGCCTGAAAAAATTATATGACATTGCGGCCATCCCGCTGTACATCAAGGTGAAAGGCGCAACTGCCGCCAACGTGGCCGGCACCACAAAGCTTCTTGCTCTGGAGGACATCCTGTATGCACAGTCCGCTCGGAACGTGCTGGACATACATATGACAGACGGGGACATACGGACATACTATACCTTCAGAGAGTTCATGCAGCTCCTGCCTGGGAATGGGCAGTTCTATGAGTGTGGACGCGGGTTGATGGTAAATTTCCAGCATGTGAAAAAGATACAGGAAGGCGGGAAGATAATATTGAGCAATAATACAGAGGTGTTCAGCAGCCGCAGGAAAACAAAAGAGACCATAGAAGCGTATGCAAATTACAAGTTTTCCATCATCAGAAAAGGGGTGTGAAGGTTATGAGCATTGCCATATGTATGAATACCATCCTGTTCGAATTTCTGTCTGTGCTCCCTTTCCGCATCTTTGCGGTCTGCCTTTTCGGAAAAAGCCTCCGTATCCCGCTATGGACGGCTGTTACCGCCACCGCAGTGCTCCAGTTTGTCCAGGCGGCTGTCATAACCGCTGTCATAAGATCGCCGTACCCTGTTACATGGGCACACTTTGGCTTTGGCCTCATCTTTTTTCTTTTCCTCTTCCTCTGTCTTGGAGGTGACAGGTGGCCGATGCTATACTCGTATATCTTCATCCTGGACTATGAAATCACTGCGCAGGGCATATCCAAAGTATTTGACGCATTGGTCTTCGATGGGCCAGGGCAGCCCTCGGACATGCTTCCTGCTGCACTCGTCACGTTTGCCCTGTTTGCCGCCAGCGCCCCTTTTGTCACGCATTTCCTGAAGAAGACAAACGAGAAAACATCAGGCATCCAGGAGCCATTCTTCTGGCGCACGGTATGGATGCTCCCCGCAATCAATACCCTGATCGTGCTCATGAATACGAATGAGTCTGCCAGGGAGAATCTGATAAGGCCGCGGTATTTAACTTCCCGCCTCCTTCTCTTCCTTTCCATGTTCCTGGTTTTTATCATCTTCACGCGGGTGCTCGATGTCAGCCGCCGCGAGGCAGCATTAAAGGAACGGACGGCAAAGCAGGAAGAGTTCATGGCGGCGGAACGCGCACGCCAGGAACAGCTGGAACGCTACGTCCTGGAGATGCGCCGGGTAAGGCATGACCAGCTGCAGCACCTGGTCATCATCCGGAGTTTCCTCGAAAACGAAGATTACGGTAAGCTGAAAGATTATCTGGAACAGTATGAGGCATCCATTCCGAAAAGCGCTCCAAAAATATGGTGTTCCAACCATGCAGCAAACATCATGCTGAGCTATTATGCCGGGGAATGCCAGTCCCATAGGATTACATTCGAAGCAGAAACCTCCCTCCCGGAAAAACTCGCGTTTTCCGAACCCGACATCTGCTCCATCCTTGGCAACCTCCTGGAAAACGCACTTACAGCATGCACGAAGATTTCCGAAGGACAGCCGACGATCAAACTGAAAGCCCAGGCTGACAACAGACAGTTTATTCTGGTCGTAGACAACACCTGTGATGCCCCGCCTCAGATGGATGGGGACGTTTTTCTTTCCACAAAACACAGCGGAGCGGGGATCGGGACAGCTTCCGTACGCTCTGTCGCAGAAAAATACCACGGGTGGACGGATTTCCGGTATGAGGATCACGTATTCTACTCTTCCGTCCTGCTATTCGCACCGGAAGCGGATCCTTCAGAGCACGCAGGGTCATCCGGGCAATGACGATTGAAAAATCAGAATAAGCACGGAAAAATCCCGGCCTCATTTAATCAGGCCGGGATAATCTCAGTTTACTATATATCCTTATGATATTTCATAAAATTTCAGGAAAATACATGTATTTCATAAACAGTTCCTGAAAACCAGGATTCTCCGCTAACGAGATTTCCCTTGCAAACGAAGCTATATGAATAAAACGTTCACTCAAAGCCGGATTTTACGCATATATCACTGTCCCTTCCAGAGAACTGTTTCCCACAGCAATGACTTATCTGCCAATTCCATAGACAACAGTCCGATTCCCACAGCTTTTCGCACATTTACTTTTTGCCCAAACTCTCCTGCAAGGTATACATGGCTAATCTGTTCGTAATTCACACCATATTCCCGAATCAACACTTCAAAAAAGAGTTACGCGAGCGGAACTCCTTTTTTCTGATGAATGAAATCAAATATCAAAATCGGATCATTTGTATTATCAATGGATTATCATGCATTTGTAATTCTTCTGGTGAATTATAATTAAAACTGACCCAAATTTTACTTTTGGAGTGAGTATCTTAATTCTTCTCTTTGTTGTTGATATCGTATTCTTCTTTCAATTGCCGGCAGTATAGTATATCTCATCTTCTGCAGCCCTTTCCAGGTCGTTGATGCGTCCGTCTTTCAGGAGAAGCGAAACCAAGAGTCTCATGCTTTTTAATGTGTCCACATCTTAGGGTACATTATATAAAACGCCTTTCACAAAACCAGATGAAAACCCCGGTATCGTGCCATTCTGCCGCAGCTTCTTTGTATACCCGTGACTGTTCAGATAACTGCATACGCCGTTAATTCCATCGTTCGTGTGAATATAACGGTCAAAGATCAGGCGTATCACTTCCGCTTCATCTTCTGCAATCAGAAGCTGTCCGTTATCCAGTCGATAGCCGTAAGGGGCAAAGCCACCGTTCCATTTTCCTTCTTTGGCTTTCTGTTCCCGCCCTGCCATTGTCTGTGTACGGATATTTTCACGTTCAATCTCGGCTACCGCTGACAATACGGAGATCATCAACTTGCCGGAATCCTTGGAACTGTCGATGCCATCCTCCACACAGATCAGGTTCACGCCAAAATCCTGCATCAGCTGTAAAGAGTTCAGCACGTCGGCGGCATTTCGTCCGAACCGGGACAGTTTAAACACCAGCACAAAAGAAACGCCGTCTTTTCCTTCCTGAATGTCATTCAACATCCTTTGGAATTCCAATCTTCCCTGGATATTTTTCCCCGAAAAGCCTTCGTCGGAATACTCCCCGGCACTCGTCATCTCCTCGTATTCTGCGTATTTCCGCAACTTGTCCCGCTGGGCGTCCAGACTGTACCCATCCACCTGAATGGAAGTAGATACCCTTGTGTAAATATAGCATTTGGTTTTCTTTTTCACTTTTCTCCACCTCCCGGCAGGGCTGCAAGCTGTGTAGTGTCCAAAGACGATAATGTCTGCATCTGCTTCACTGCAAGTTCCCGCAGCAGCACCAGTCGTTCTGACTGCGGCTTATCCTGCTCAATCAGAACCGCATTATAGCTTTTCATATTCGCCAGCACCAGCAGCTGGTTCAGGTTCGCATCGTCCCGCATATTTCCCTTTTTGCCCGGATTCTTATCTCGCCATTGCTTCGCAGTCTGTCCAAACAATGCAACATTCAGCAAATCTGCCAGCTTTCCAAATCAAAGCTCAGGAAAAAAGGGCAGAAAAAAATAGGGCAGACAACATCATCTCTGTCATCTGCCCTACATTAGATTCCATATTTTTAATTTTTTCGTTGCATACTATGATTGAAGCAACAAGTTAAAAAATCTATGGACAATTAAAACAAATTCATCTGTCTGTCAATCCAGCTTGTCTGCTTTGCATCATGAATCTGATCATCCGGTCCTTCCGTTCCAATCAGAAATGGAGAAGCCGGGTTATGCCTCTGCATATTCTGCTTCACAGCCGCCGCATTTGCATTGGCATAGCAGTAACGACAGAGATGGCCGCAGGTATCATAAGCTCCTATATCGTTTCCAAGATAACATGCACATTCACTGCGGATGGATTTTCTTTTTGGCGCATCCAGACGGCAGTGCAACGCCTGCTCAAACACTTCAACAGTCATACAGCCGGAGCAGTCTATCCCGTATGGCTCAAGGTCATTTCCTTCCGCACAGGCTTTGACTGTCATACCGTATTTTTGACCGATTTTTGCAAAGGCTTGTCCAATCTCTATGCGCTCGGAGGGTTGAACTGCCCTCGCTTCCGGAAAATTGCGTTCCACCTTTTTATAAATATCTATGAAGCTGATGACACAGCTTCTTGTGTAGCCTGACAAGGCAGCCGCCATATTTTCAAAATCGGAAATATGCCGTTCTACAGTATAAACGTCTGTAATCAGGATTGGGTCATACCTCCATCCAACAGAATCAATGCCGACGATATTGGAGAGTTTCCGGAAACTCTCCATCACTTTTTCCTTTTCCGGTACATTTGGCTCTATATCTTTGCCATATGGAGTTATTGTGACAAACCAATACTGTCCGTAGGGCGCAAGCAAATCCATGTATGGAAACATTGGTGCCGGATTTTTGGTGCAGAAGCCGATCAGGTCAACGACATCCGGCGAAAGCGTGTATCTGGTCACAGAAACAGGGTTATAAGGATTGCGCACACAGACAAAACCAGCCTGAAGCCGGTTCGCAAACCATCTGGAATAAAATGCCGGAATATCTGTGCGAAATCCTGTCTGTAAAATCATATCTCACCTTTTCACGATTCTTTCAACTGATTTATTACATATCCAATATCAGCATCCATGCAAATCGACTGCCGTTCAATCTCTCTCGGACATAACGCTTCTCCTCTGTTGATGCTGGCATAAGTCGCTTTTGGATTTTTCGCTGTCATCTGCCAGAAGGGATACTTGATAATTACCGGGGTGTTATAGCCTACTCCAAGTTCCAGGAACAGCGTTTGCATTCCTTCATGGCGGCGAAGGAACAGAGAGTAACGTTCCGATGCCCTGTGCCAGCCCTCATCCTCCACAAAAGTATCGTCGCTTCGCAGATTCATCGTCATCGGCTTGCCGCAGACCGGACAGCGGGGAATCATCTCTGACGGGATTTTCATACCCTGCTGCTGCTTTATCATCTGTTGGATTGCATTTTCGTTGTCATAGGTTTTCTGATGGCACGGCTCGGAGCATTGGAACAAACCGTAATC
>JAJQDO010000088.1:0-5047 GCA_021202175.1 Clostridiales bacterium
AATGAATCAATTTTGTACAACATAAAGTTAGTAATAGAGGAGACTGATATGACAGCCCCATCCATAGATATGCTGTTAGAGGGATTAACAGGTGGCCAGAGCCTGCGTCAATTTTGTAATATTATCTCTGATGAAATCAACTATCCCGTTGCGATTGCCTTAACAACGGAAACTCTGATAGCACATTCAGATACGTTTACCGAAGATTTTATTAAAGAATTCACATCATCGACTGACTATATGAATGAAGAAGAAATAACAGAGATGCATGCCGCTTTTCAGAACATTTTAAAAACGGGAAAGCCACATGTTCAGGCGTGGCCGTATCTGCGCCACAAACAGATTAACTGCGGCTGTGTATATAAAGATTTTCTGGTTGCAACACTGCTGATTCCTGTTTACTCATCGAATCCTCAGAAGACCGATATGAGATTCATAGAAAATGCTGCCCGCATCATTGCCATGTGGTTTGTGAGCAATGGATATATCACAAACCGCCATTCCCAGAGCATTCAGAATTTTCTGCTCGGAATGATAAAAGGGGATTTGGATGTCAGCAGGCAAAGAAGTCATCTGCATTATGTTGGCGCGCTAAGTGCATCTGCATATCGTATCATATGGATTCGACCGGTTTCGGATGAGAACAATTCCGCCGAATTTGAATATCAGCTGGCCGGCATATGTAAAACGGCTGAAAAATGGTGGCATGTACGCTATGAAGACGGGTATGTTGTTCTGATAGATGCAGATTGCCATAAACCACTGAATGACCTCGATGAATTTTTGCATAAGAAAAAAGCTGTTGCCTGTGTCAGTGACATTTACAGTAAGCTGGAAGATTCAAAAAAGAATCTGGACATTATATCAACGATACTTCCATTATGCCAATCCTATGGCATTGATGAAAGACTCTATTTTCTTGATGATTATAAGTACCTGTATCAGATATCTTTCGCAAAAAAGAATCTTCCTGACTATATGTTTACCAGTCAGAAACTACAGTCCATTATAGATTATGACCTGAAAAACTCTTCCTCTTATCTCGAAACATTACGAATGTATTACAGGAACAATCGAAATTATGATCAGATGGCGAAGGCATTACATGTTCACAGAAATACTGTGTTTTACAGGATGAATCGCTTAAACGAAATTTTCTCGCTTAACCTGGATGACACCATACAGTATGTAGAACTTTTGACTGCCTTGCTTATCTATGACGAAATTATCTGATATCATCTTTTTAAATATAATCGGGGAGACTTCATGTATGGAAACATCGCAGTATAATTGTAGTAAAGAACCTTTAAAAACAACGCTATCCTCTTCAGAAATTAACAGATTGGAAAATATCGGAAATTGCATCAGTGTACCGACAAATTATGTTTTGGTCCATGCGGGTGATGCTATCTCTCATTGCTATTTTATCAAAGAGGGGAGGATTTTGGCCTGTGAATACACAGAAACAGGAGAAAAACGTATCTATACATCTTTTGAAAAAAAATCTCTGGTCATGGAAGAGTATTTATTGACGGGACAGATATGTCAAATTGAATATATGACCGCACAGCCATCAGAACTGATTCAGATAGACCGTGATATTTTATTTCATATCATCGATACAGATCCAGTTACTTCGAAATGTATCATGAGGATGATGGCTGAAAAACTATTGTTCTCCGAAGAACTATTTCGTCATGAAAAAAATAAAAGCGCAACATGGAAAATATGTGGCCTTTTTATTGAATTTGCAGACAGATATGGTGTAGCGGATGGTAATAGAGTGATGATTCAGGAAAAATTCAGTCAGCAGCTTATGGCTGATATCCTGGGAATGAACCGCATTACCATTGTACGAGAAATAAAAAACCTGAAAGAAGAAAAATTAATTGATAAAATTGGAGGGTATTATTACATCTTAGATATGAAAAAGCTGCAACAGTATCAGAAACAACATGCATAGGCTGAATTAAAAATGACCACCCTGAGGAATGAGGGTGGCCATTTTATCGCAAACCTTTTATTTTATCTTCATCGTTTTCTTAAAACCGGTATTCGTCTTGAAGAGTTTCTTATATGCGCTCTTTTTGTTCTTCGGAACCTTGATCGTCGCCTTCTTGTTGATTCCAGAAATCGCTTTCTTGCCAACCGAATTCAACTTTGTCGATTTGATGGTGATCTTTTTCAGATTGTTGCATCCATAAAATGCCTTCTTGCCAATCTTCGTTACGTTCTTTCCAATCGTCACATTTTTCAGCTTTGTGCATCCATTGAATGCGTTTGCCGCGATAGCTGTCACTTTATAGGTCTTGCCGTTGATTTTAACTGTTGCCGGAATCTTAACCGTCGGCTGGCTCTTGTCAGCCGGCTGCACACAAGTTACAGCGCCGCCATTTACTGTCATCTTGGTCACCTTGTAGATGCCATTGCCCTTCGTAACTTTATCGCCTACAGTTATATTAGAGGATGTGCCGCTGCTGTTATTCGTGCTTCCGCTGTTAGAAGAAGAACCTGTTCCGGTGTTTGTGCTGCCGTTATTGGAACTATTGCCGTTCGAGGAAGTGCCACTTCCCGATGTGTTGCCCGAAGAGCCACTATTACCGGAAGAACCAGTATCCGTGCTGCCGCCAGAGGAAGAACCGCCCGTATCCGTGCTGCCGCCGGAAGAGGATCCACCGGTATCCGTGCTGCCGCCGGAGGATGACGCGTTCGGATTCGTCACTACCAGAGTAAAGGTGTTCGTATATCCACGACCACAGTTATAGGTATAGGTAATCGTCGAAGAGGTAAAAGCGGAAATCGTGTTGCTGCTCGCATCGTAGGTTGCCCCGGACCAGTTCGAAGCCTTTGAAGATTCAAATCCGTAAGCAGTCAGATTCGAGAGAGCGTAGGATGATAGGCCGTCTCCGATCGTCAGGCTGTTTCCAGAACAGGAAACCCGCTCTATCGCGGTACATGCGCTTACATCCAGGCTGACCAGATTATTATTACCGCAGCTCAGCTCCTCTAACATCGTACATGTGCTCAGATCAAGAGCTGTCAGATTATTGTTGCTGCATGCCAGGTCTTCTAACCTGGTATTGTTCGTCAGGTTTAAGCTAGTGATACTGTTGTTGCTGCAATCCAGGTCGTCCAATAAGGTATTCGCGCTGGTATTTAAGCTGGTCAGATTATTATAGCTGCAATCCAAATCCGTCAGTCTTGTATTGCTGCTCACATTCAGGCTGGTCAGGTTATTATACTTACAATCCAGGTCTTCCAGCAATGTATTATTGCTGAGATCCAATGTGCTGATGCTGTTGGATTCGCAATCCAACTCCTCCAGGGCGGTATTGCTGCTCACATTCAGACTGGTCAGGCTGTTGTGGCTGCAATCCAGTTCCTGCAAGGAGGTAAAATATTCGATGCCGGTCAGATCGCTGATGCCTTTCCTGTCGACTTCGATTTCTGTCGTTCTCTGAATCTCACTCGTCTCTAAAACGCCGTCACCATCAGTGTCAATCTCACTACTCACATAACTGCGAAATGTTGCATCCGGAAAATTCGTAGCATTAATCGTTATATCCGCCGCATTCGCCTTCACTCCCGACACAGCGAATAATAAAGCCGCTGCTGCCATCATCGTACCATGCTTCCAATTCATATTCTTGCCTCCTTTTTTCATTCCTTTGTCTTTTTTATCTTCTATCTTTGTAACGATTATAAGTATACAGACAACAATATAACTTTACACGAATTTTACATAAACTTTTTTTAAACTTTTTCTTTAAAATCTATGAATGATAGGAAGTGTAAAATTATTTTAAATAGGAAATATAGGATGGCAACAGCAACACTTTAATCCAAACTGCCATTGATTTGTTTTATCCATTTATCATCATTACTTTCAAGCCAGTCCATGAGCTTCCCAAAATTACTACTTCCTGAATTTATATCATTATCATCTAAATGTTTCACTCGTTGACGCATATCTGTGTAATTATCTTTAGTAATACATCCCATAACTATTTCAAGTTGGTCTGCTCTTGCTTTATAATGATCCACGCCTGTAAATTTTTTTATCAACGGACTATTAACAGATTTGGCTGGTGATTTAACATTTTCATCTGTCCAGTGTTTTGAAATGATTTGCATAGTACATGGATTTCCAAAAATAACAATTTCATCGGCATCATTATCTATTCGATGGAACTCATTAATATTACGCTTGATTTCTTCATATTGTTCATATGGTTTCTTTTCCGTATCACAAAAAACCAGTACTAGCTCATATGAACCATTTTGATAACGATCTTGATACCTTGCAGGAATGTTCCCATTTCCTCCAGCATTGTCTAAAGATATGTCATATTGATCATCCCATACATCTAATTGTTTTAATCTATCAAGATAAGCATACTCTTCATTTCCTTCACATATAATGCATATTTTTTGTTTGTCAAAAAAATAGGCATTTCATTTCCCATCAGCAATCACTCCTTCCCATTTCCTTTAATGCTTAACAAGGAGTTAATTAACTCTGGATCTGGAAGTGCACCCAAAGCACCCTTTTTATATTTTTCTATAATATCTGTTGTATCCCGAATCCCCTGTTGCGCTGTAAAATCCGCAAGCGAATACACATATACTCTTCTATTATCTTTATGAACAAACCAAATTTGTTCTTTACGAAACATCCTTTTACAATCCATCAGATTAATGTCATGTACAGTAAACAACATCTGTGCATTTGTATTCAATTCATTATTAAACATTGCCACAATTGCTCTGGTTAATTTAAAATGTATACTGCTGTCCAATTCATCTACAACAAGTATCCTTCCATTTTCAAGTCCTTCGATGACATAGCCTGCCAATGCTGTGATTTTTTTTGTACCCGTAGAATCAAATAACATGCTTGGTACGTGGACACCTTTATATGTGGAAACAAGCCTCATTTGATCCAATATTGTTTCTGGAATATCCAGAGCTTTTTCCTCAGGTTTTTTACTCACATCATCTCCACTTATTTTAATTTGATCCATTTCTACATATTCAAAATTATCCA
>JAJQDO010000088.1:5057-5514 GCA_021202175.1 Clostridiales bacterium
TCATGAGATCTATCGTACGCATCCTAGGAATGTTAATCATACTTATAATATCAATTCTCTCAGCGAAATTTATAATAATATTTTTCAATTCGTCCAAATGCTCAAATCTGCTAGTATCAATTAAATAACAAAATAAATTATTTTTTGATACTAACGGCATCATCGCAATCGCTTTTTCATCAATACATAAATATTCATCTTTTATATTGTCCCTTACAATCCAGGAAACTTCTTTCTCATTGCCGTATTTGTCTTTTAATATTTCAGCAAAATTTTCATACAAGAACTCTTCATTTTTAGCGTTATATTTAAAGTCATATGAAAATTTTCTTCCACATTCCAGAAAAGTTATTCCCAGACTACAAACATCACTATCAGTAAATATATTTGATGCAAGTTTTTTTTTCCTATTAAGAATAATATGCTTTATCTCCTGTACACATTTTACCAAACAGGT
>JAJQDO010000227.1:0-32551 GCA_021202175.1 Clostridiales bacterium
CCCCTGCTTTACGTTATCATCACTCACATTATGGTGAGAGCAATGCAAAAATCTACTGAATCACTTCCCATGACATATGGTCCGTATGCAGTAACTCATGTGCCCGGTGAGACAATGGTTCTCCCAAATATTCGTCATACAAGACGATGACGGAAGGATTCTCATGAGAGAATCGCAGTGGATTATTCGCATCCAGGCGATACAACATTTCACCACGGGAAGCCGCCAATTCCTGTCCCGGTGTGACCGGCTGACCGCCGCCACCAACACAGCCGCCCGGACAGGCCATAATCTCCACAAAATCAAGGTCAACTTCGCCGGTTTTTTGCATTTCAATTAATTTACGCGCCTGGGACAAGCCGTGCGCTACAGCCGCGTTAACCTTCGTACCCTGGATATCTACCGTCACGATCTTAATCCCTTCGAGACCACGGACATCCTGAAACAGGTCCGGCTCGGGATTCGTGCCGACCAGTTTGTAATACGCTGTCCGCAGTGCGGCCTCCATCACGCCGCCAGTGGCGCCGAAAATCACGGCTGCACCGGTACCAGTTCCCAGTGGCGAATCAAATTCTTCTTCCTCCAGCATGGCCGGATTAATCAGTTTCGAGCGGAGGAGACGGTCAAATTCCCGGGTTGTCAGTACCATATCTACATCCTGATCTCCGTCACCGTCATTGATCGTCGGAATATCACAATCATCCTACTTTGAAGTACACGGAAGAATGGAAAAAGAAAAGAGTTACTCGGCGTCCACGCCAATCTTCTCCGCAAAATAACTCTTCGTCACTGCTCCGAACATCTGCTGAGGTGATTTGGCCGTCGACAGCTGACTAACCATCTCTGGATATTGCGTCTTAAGGAAACGAACCCATCCCGGACAGCAGGAAGTGTACATCGGCCACTGGTATTGGTCATGATGGGTGAATCTTTCCAGAAATTCATTGGCTTCTTCCATGATCGTCAGATCAGCACTGAAATTCGTATCAAAGACATAATCCACGCCAAGTGCCCGCATGGCGGCAGCCATCCTCTTTTCCGTGGCAAGCTTTTTTGGCAGACCGAGGCCCTCACCCCAGGCGGCACGCACAGCCGGTGCCACCTGCGCTACGACAATCTTTGACGAATCCGCCACTGCTTCCAGCAAGCGATTCACATCATCTCGTTCTTTCAAGGCACCAGTCGGGCAGTGCGTAATACACTGACCACAGAGAGCGCAATCTACCTCTGTAATCTTCTTCTGATCCTTGACTCCGACGCTGGTCCGTTTCCCTGTATTGATCACATCCCAGATGCCCAATCCCTGTACTTTATTACAGACCTGCACACAGCACATGCATTTGATACATTTGCTGGCATCACGGATTAAAGGAAATGTCTTGTTCCATTCATCTTCTTCAAAGTGATTTTTAAATGGCAGATTATTGATGTTCATATCCGAACAGATCTTCTGCAGTTCGCAGTTGCCATTTCGCACGCAGGCGGCACAGCGAAAATCATGGTCAGCCAGGATAAACTGGAGATTCATCCGGCGGGCATGGTGTGTCTTTTTATCACTCGTGTAAATGACCATACCCTCTTCTACCTTCGTATTACAGGCTGCAACCAGAGTCTCTTTTCCCACTACATTTACACAGCAGATACGACAGGCACCGATCTCATTAAGGTCCTTTAAAAAACACAGTGTCGGGATCTCGATGCCGACAGTTTTTGCCGCTTCTAAGATTGTCGTTCCTTCCGGCACACATACCTTTTTATTATCAATTATCAGATTTACCATTCTAACTGTCTGCCTCCCCTCAGCGTAGCACAGCCGTGGCGATCACAGCGCAGACAGCGTGAAGTCTCCTGTATCGCCTCCTCTTCGCTCATCGTGTATTCAATGCCTTCAAAATTATCTCGCCGAGCCCAGGACTCTTTTTCAGCCAGATTCACCCGTCCGCAAGGCAATTTATCATTTAAGAGCGGTTCTGGTATCTCCACATCTGTCGAAATCATATGCTTGTATCCCAGATATTCATCGATATTTGCCGCTGCTGCCTTCCCTGCCGCGATCGCTTTGATCACCGTAGCCGGGCCGGTCACACAGTTACCTCCGGCATACATACCGATGCGGTTCAACGCTCCAGAGGCATCCGCGCAGAGTCTGCCCCGCTTTGCGGCGATGCCCGCCTTTTCAAATGGTTCCGAAACAATCTTCTGCCCGATGGCTACCAGAATCACATCACATTCTAATCGTTCTTCTTCCTTCCTGGCCTTTCTTGGCGCAGGGCGTCCACCTTTAACCGGACCGATCACCTGGGGCTGTACCCAAAGAGCAGCTACCTTGCCTTCCTCATCCGCCTCCACACGGAGCGGTGCCTTCAATGTAATCAGTTCGATACCTTCTGCAATCGCGCCTTCCACTTCCGCAGGCAGCGCTGTCATATCTTCCTGCCGTCTGCGGTAAACGATACTGACCGTCTTCGCATTGGAGCGAACCGCTGTTCTGGCACAGTCCATCGCCACATTGCCGCCACCGACAACAATCACACGTTTATCCGTAAAATCAGGATATTCATCATCTCCAATCTTGCGCAGCATTTCGACAGCGGAGATAACGTTTTCACTATCCTCACCTTCCAGGCCCAGTTTGTTATCCGTATGGGCGCCGATGGCGATATAAACCGCATCATATTCCTTATTCAGTTCAGCCAGCTTTTCCGTGCCGATATTCACACCCATCCGCGTCTCCACACCGGTTGAAAGAATGGCGTCGATATCTTCCTGCAAGCGTTCTCTCGGGAAACGATAGTTCGGAATGCCATAACGCAACATGCCGCCCAGCTGTTTCTTTTCCTCATAGATCACTGTCTGATGGCCCATCAGCTGCAGAAAATATGCTGTGGTAAGACCACTCGGTCCGCCGCCTACCACTGCGACCTTTTTTCCGGTAGATGGTGCACAGGCGGGAACAGCCACTTCCGCTGCCGTCGCCTTATCCACTACATAACGCTTGATTCCACGAATATTCACAGAATCATCGATCATATTCCGCCGACATCTCGCCTCACAGGGATGCTCGCAGATAAAGGCACATGCTGTCGGAAACGGATTATCCTTCCGAATCAAACGCACGGCATCATCGCAGCGCCCCATTCCGGCAAGCGCGATATAGCCCGGAATATCCACATTCGCCGGACATAGAGTCACGCACGGAATCGGCTGCTCAAAGCTTCCTGTACATCGATGATTTTGAATATGAGATATGTAATCTTCCTTAAAGCCCTCAAAGCCCTTTAATATCATCCGCGCCGACTCAAACCCGATCGCACAGTCCGCGGAATTTTTGATATTCGTCGCCGTATACTCGATCAAGTCCAGCGTCTCCATGGTTGCCGTATGATCAAGCACGCTCTCGAGCAGTTCCTCGAGCACGCCGAGACCGACGCGGCACGGTACGCATTTCCCACAGGTCTGCGCGTGACAGACCTTCAAAAAAGCCAGCTGCATGTCAATCGGACAGACTCCGGGTGGATTCGCGATGATGCGCTGAGAGAACTCCTTCATCAGGAGTTCCACCGTCGCATCCACCCTGTCATCTGACATTACTGATAATCGGTTCATTTACTACCTCCCTCTCATTTCTCTTTTGCTGTAAATACTTTTGCTATCAATAATAATAACAGGAGATATGCCTTAACGTATTCTCACGCGAAACGTGATAACACATCCATGACGTACTTCCCATCGTGCGAGTGCGCATCCATAGAAGAGCGCTTTTTGCCCATCACATATTATTTATGAAATGTTATGTTAGAAAATATCATAAAGCTGTTCCGACATAGTCCGTCACAATATTAACGATATATTGCACATTATTTTGACATTTTCTAATCGTTTACTGTAATTTCCCTTCAAAATTTGTAAAAGTTAGTATGTTTATATTACTTCAACAGGTCACTTTTTGTCAACATATTATCAAATCTTTCTACCTTTTCCATAATTTTTGTCTAAAATTGACAAGGGCGACATGTCCGTTCAACGCGCCGCCCACCACTGGCCTGCAATTTGCAAATTCAAATATTCTTAACCAGATTTATATTTACGTCATCGTAATATAGTTTATCGTAATATCCTATCCAAAATATACCCAACATACCGATACACTTCATATCAATACACTACATCCGCCAGATACCGCCGCAACAAGAAGGCGCAAAAATAAGGAAATGTATATACATTTTCTGCGAATCCAATATTTCCAGCAGTCAGCTTCAATCCATATTGGATATCTGAATAATTTTGATTCTTTATCATAGTCCGCAATGATTTTGCCGTTCTGTTTGTCGCCTTTACTTCCACCGGGAGCAGACTTTTCTTTGTTCGAACGAAAAAGTCCTCCTCCAGTGTAGAATTTTCCCTCTTATAGTAATAAAGCGAATACCCGCATTTTACTAATGCTTCTCCTACAATATTTTCATATAAAGCCCCTTTATATACACCGAGATTTTTATTTGCCCGCAAATCTTCCTGTGCTTCATCATCCAGCATGGCAACCAACAACCCCGTGTCTCGAAAATATATTTTATATTTTGACTCATCATAATTACCCTTAAGAGGCAACTCCGGGTAATTCAGACAATAACAAGTGCTGATGACACCAGCACTTCCCAGCCACTCAATACAACCACGATAATCTTTAAATCTGGCGCCTTTTGCTACCTTAGAAATCTGAAACTTTTTATTATCCCTGGCCAGTTGAATCGGAATCTGATTAAATATATTCAAAATCCTTGTCTGATCAACCCCTTCCGCATATTTACGAATATCTTCCTTATAATCTTCAATCAATTGACGCTGCATCTCCAACGTTCTTTCAAAAGTTCCATTTTCTATATATTCCCTTACAACAGCAGGCATCCCACCCAAAATACAATAATCTAAAAAAAGTTCACTATATACGGACATTTCTACTTGGGAAAATGGAGTGACCGTTTTCATATGGGACAGCATCTCTTCCACTGTTACATTATCATATCCCTTAGCCCAAAGAAATTCTTCAAAGTCCAGGGAAAACAATTCGTAGTCTGTCTTATAACCAACGCTGTTGTTCTCTATTCTTCTATAAGAGATACCCAGCAATGAGCCACTGCATATTACGTCATATCTCCCATCTATTTTGAAAAACTTCAGAGATGTTGCAATTTCCGGAAATTCCTGTAGTTCATCAAAAAAAATCAATGTTTTCCCCTTAAGAAAATGTTTCGCAGGGTCCATTCGTGAAATATTTTTGATAATATTTTCCGTTTTATATCCATCTTCGCAAATCAGTTTATATTTGGGGTCTTCGACAAAATTAATATATATAACACTCTCATAGTTATCATTTGCGAATCGCAATATAGACTCCGTCTTGCCGACCTGTCTCGGTCCTTTCACAATTAAAGGGTTATGATTCGGATTCTTTTTCCACTCTAAAAGGTATTGGTCAATCTTTCTTTTTAAATAAATCACCAGCTATCACCCTCCTTTTAAAACATTATACAAAAATATGGGTGACTTTTCAACAAATAAACACAAAAATATGAGTGACTTTTATACCATTATAAGCAAAAATATGAGCGATTTTTTTCGAATAATCACAAAAACATGAAATTCTTTCTTCGCAGGAAAACAAAAAAATACGTAAAGGGAACCGACTTATGGCTCAACATATTGAAAAAGTTTCCATTTAAAAATTCATAAAATGCCTCATCCTTGACAGAACCTTTCGCCTTTTTTCGAATATCATAGATTAGAAAAGTCCATGGGTTAGTAAAATCCCATGAACCTCAAACATTTAGAAAGGATTAATTATATGCCAGGAAATGCTTGTTTAAATGATATACATCCCGGACAATATGGATTTGTCGTGTCATTGCTGACGGAAGGGAATATGCGCAGAAGACTCCTGGATATCGGCCTGACGCCGGGGACCCGCGTCGATTGTCTCGGAAGAAGCCCTCTTGGAGATCCAACGGCTTTTTTAATACGAGATGCTGTTATTGCGCTTCGCGCAAAAGATTGCGAAAATGTTTTGATTCAGAACGAACCATTGAAAGGATCGAATTGCTATGGGACTGACAAGAAATGCAGCGATAATAAATACTTCGGATAACGAGTTAGAAATCATCAAAAAATCACCAAAAGATAAAGTCATCGCTCTGGCAGGTAATCCCAATGTGGGAAAAAGCAGTATTTTTAACGCTCTGACAGGACTGAATCAACATACGGGTAACTGGCCGGGAAAAACCATTTCTCATGCGCAGGGATATTGCTCCACAGAAAAGAATTCCTATGTATTGGTCGATCTTCCCGGCACTTATTCTCTGATGGCCCACTCTGCGGAGGAAGAAGTTGCCAGAGATTTTATCTGTTTTGGGAATCCGGATGTCATCATCGTCGTCTGCGACGCCACCTGCCTGGAACACAATCTCAATCTTGTTTTACAGACAATCGAGATATCATCCAAAGTGATCGTCTGTGTAAATCTCATGGATGAAGCCCAACACAAAAAAATCCATATTAATCTCGCTCTGCTGTCGAAACGATTGGGTGTTCCGGTCATCGGCACCTCTGCCCGAAAAAAGGAGACGTTGCAGGGGCTTTTAGATGCGCTCGATGTTATGACATCTCATTGTAAATCGATATCCACGGATTCCAAAACTATATCTTCCGAAAATACTGTTTCCAATGAAACTCCTCTCTCTGGCAAAAACAAAACAGAAAAGAAAAGCACTCCGCTAAAAATTCATTATCCCAAAGATATCGAACACGCCATTCAGGTGATTGAGCCAATGATCGAAGAAAAAGTGAATGGACAGATCAACAGCCGCTGGTTAAGTTTGAAGCTTCTCCATCACGATGCCTCTCACCTTGTAGCGTTAGATCGGTATCTGGGAAAAGATTTTCTGCGTGATCCCGAACTGCTTCAGGGAATCACCGTTGCCCGAAAACAGCTTGCAAAGGACATGGCCGATGTAGAACATCTGGACGATCAGATTGTGCAAGCCATCCTGAACATTGCGGAAAAAATAAGCGGAGAGGTGGTCACTTGCCAGAAAGATTCTTATCATAAAACAGATCTGGCCATCGATAAAATTCTGACCAGTCGTCTGACGGGATTTCCTGTCATGCTTCTTCTGCTTGCTCTTATTTTCTGGATCACCATCGTAGGTGCCAATATTTTGTCAGATTGGCTGGCCGACATCTTGTTTTGGATACAGGACGGATTAACAGTTCTTTTCACATGGGCACACACTCCTGACTGGCTCTATGGGCTTCTCGTGCTTGGCCTTTACCGTACTCTGGCGTGGGTCATCTCCGTCATGCTGCCGCCAATGGCCATATTTTTTCCGTTATTCACACTATTAGAGGATTCCGGCTATCTGCCACGCATCGCCTATAATCTGGATAAACCCTTCCAGTGCTGCCATGCCTGTGGCAAACAGGCACTGACCATGTGCATGGACGTTTAACTGCCTGCAAAAATTGAATTTATGCCGAATCTTTTGGTTGACACGGCTTTCAAAAATGAATATAATGGACACATGCAGATATGGTTCATCGGTAGAACACCAGCTTCCCAAGCTGGAAAGGCGGGTTCGACTCCCGTTATCTGCTTTTTTTGTTGTTTTCTTTTAATGAATGGTCTTTTGGAGACGGACAAAATGTCTCCAGAAGATAATAGAAGGATTCTGTTTTTTCATTGCGAGATATCTTGATTTCCTCTGGATTGTTATAGACAGTTCCCTGATTATCGATGATTGTTACATTAACCATATCACGATTTTCAAATGACATTTCTAACCTCGCTTTCTACAATATTGAATCGCATAAATTCAGGAATAGCCTCTTTACGTGCCTGTTCCTTAGGTGTATCACTGTTCTGAACTGCACATAATGCCAGGACACTAGCTGGGCAAAATTCCTGTTATTCTATTTTATTCCCCTTTCTCATACTTTAATGCAAAAGAACACGGAGGATTCTTATGCCAATCGCAGCCTGTTATGTGCGCGTCTCCACTGAAAATCAACGAGAAAATTATAGTATTGCAGAACAAACCGCCAGACTTAAGGCCTTTTGCCAAGCAAAGGACATCACTATCGGAAATTTTTTCACAGACAGCGGCTACTCCGGTGGAAATGTCCATCGACCGGCGCTGCAGAAAATGTTATCCAGCCTGAAAGATTTCGATACAGTGATTGTGTATAAACTGGACCGCCTGTCCCGCAGTCAAAAAGACACCCTCCGTCTCAGCGAAGATTATGTTCTGGCACAAAATATCAATTTTATCTCCGTCTGTGAGAATTTTGATACCTCCACGCCTTTTGGCCGGGCCACCATCGGATTATTATCCATCTTTGCTCAACTTGAAAAAGATCAGATTACCGAACGTTTTACCATGGGACGGATTGGCCGGGCCAAAAACGGCTATTACCACGGCGGTCCCCATGCTCCAACCGGATACGACTATGTGGACGGCCGCTTGGTCATAAATGTCTATGAGGCCATGCAAATACAGGAATTATTCTAACGGTTCGAAAAGGGTTACTCCATACACAATTGCTGGCGTTATATGCAGGAACATTACTCAACAAAATATGGAAATTGGAAAAGCGAAACTCTTGTGCGCAATATTTTACAAAATGAGGTCTACATAGGACGGGTGACTTTTGGCGGTGTTTCCTATCCTGGAAAACACCGCCCCATCGTCTCGGAACAACTATTTTATCATGTACAGGACATGTTGAAAGAACGTCAGCAACGCTCTCCCCAAAATACTCAAACCATTTCAAATGCCCAAAGCACTCCAAATACTGCAAAACGTCCCTTCCAGGCTTCCACTCTGCTTTCCGGACTGCTGTACTGCAAAAAATGTGGTGCCCGTTATCATGGCGAACATGGAAATTACACCTGCTACAGCCGCAGTAAAGGCGACAAAAAATACATCCGTAACCCCGCCTGCAAAAATCGGAAATGGAAGATTGCAGAACTGGATGCTCTCGTGACTGATATTTTATGCCGCCTTGATTTTGAAGCATTAGAGTTATCTCCATTAAACATGTTTTCATTAGACACGGCTCTTTCAGGCACAGATACTTCCTGTCGTTTCCCAGCAAAGGAAGATTATCAAGAGAGAATCACTGCTATCGAAAGTGAACAGAAAAATTTAGAAGAACAAACCTCCCGCTTATTAAACCTTTATCAATTAGGAACGATTTCCTTCGATATGATTTCGGCAAAAGCAGAAGAAGTGCAAGGGGAAAAAGATCGACTGGATAAAGAAGCGAAAACACTGGCGAAATGGGCTGATTCAAAGATATCCGAAACTTCTGATCTTTTTATCCCTTATGACAGAGATTACAATCTTTCCGCAGCAAAACAACTGCATCATCTCCTCACCTCTGCATCCTTGCCGGAAAGAAGGACCTGTGTACAACTTCTCATCTATAAGATTATCCTCGATGAGGAAAATGTGGAGATTTTATTAAACGACATAATTTGAAAAACATATAGAAATATTTTCAGTATTTCCATTTGCGCCAATTTTTTCCATTGATAATAACTACCTTTACAATTATAATGAAAATCCAATATCCTCACCCCATGAATCACTAACAAAAACTGACTGGTAATCAAGAATGGATGGTGATATAATTGTCAAAAGATATATATAATGATATTATGTGCGGAAAATGTGACACTAATATACGTTTTTCTGACTTAAGAAAATTTCTGGGAAATTCAGGGTTTTCTTGCAGAATTAAAGGAGATCATTTTATCTACTCACGCGATGATATTAATGAAATTATTAACATACAACCAGATAAAAGCAAAGCGAAACCATACCAAGTCAAACAAATAAGAATGCTTTTTATAAAATATGAAATTTAGGAGGTTTACAATGACTAAATATTCTATGATTGTATCCTGGTCAGCCGATGACAACTGCTATATAGTGGCTGTGCCCGATTTACCAGGTTGTATGGCTGATGGGAAAACACCACAGGAAGCGGTAGAAAATGCACAAGTAATCATATCAGAATGGATTGAAACAGCAGAAGAACTTGGAAGAGAAATTCCAAAACCTCTTTTTACCAATAAAAATCTGGTAATGTAAACGATCATATTCATCTAATATTTATGATCATATCTTAAGATGTCTAAAACAAACTTAGGTATAGAGAAAATAGGAAGCAAAATCCTTATAGCAAGCATGGGGCTGTTGGGATGGACAGCCCCTTTTAATAAGTCTATCATATACACTAGGAACTGCTCCATCGCCTTCCAGTTCACAGTTCACGGAACAAATAGTGAAAAATGTTTTCACACTATTTCCATATCTCACACTGTAATCTCCCACAGCACTTTGTCCCCCATTTTGATTTCCTTTACACCAGTTTCTTTCTTTTTATTGAAGCGAAAAGTCAGCATATATCCTTTCTCCAAATGTAACTGTTCAAGGTATCCACACAGCTGTTTTTCACCGTCTGCATTATACTTCGGCCCATACCAGATTTTGGTCTCAATTACATATTGTTCGCCCAGATAATCTTCTACAATATCGGTTCGCTTCTCATCTCTCGTCTGTGATTCAATATAATAATTCCCCGTACCATTGATTACCGGTTTCAGATACATCAGAAAAATCTTTCGCGCGTATTTTTCAACAAATTTCTGATCATTATCCGTATAGACATATGCATAATGTTCCGCAAATCTGCGCAACAACGTCTCCATATCCAGTCTTCCATCCACGATAAACTGACTTTTATTCAGTTCCGCAGCCTTTTTTGTGACATTGCCGGTTTCCTCTTCAGAAAGGAAATAATCATACAGCACCACCTCAAAAATACGATTGGAAACAGCTACACGCCCATTTATAGCCTTAATATAGTCAAACATCTTAGCAAGGTTCAGCACTTCATTATAGGCATTAAAAGCAATGGATTCCCCTTCAAAGAGTATACGTCTCATCACCTCTTTTAACTCTGGATAATCCTCGAGTTGTTTAATCATATCCTCAAACAACGGTATTCTATCACTCTCTATCCGCTTTACAGCCTCCACTACACCTTTTGCCGTCCATGTTGCCTTGCGATCAGGAAAACCAGCAGTACTAGTAATATTTTCATCCAAATGTTTACATATATCGGATACCAGCACAGGATACCCGGAGCTATAATCATAAATCATCTGTGAAATAGCATCAATATCCATTCCTGTATGATAATCCTCTTCGTATTCTTCGAGCATCCCGGCAATTTCCTTCTTTGAAAAGCTTAAATCTTCCTCAAATTTTACAGCAACGTTCCAGGGACTATTATATTTATGCACCTTTTCCGGACGAATTTTTAATTTTAGATTTTTCATATCGTAAACACCGGCAAGAATAATACTGTGAAATGTAAAATCTCTCCCATTTTCCCGCTGAATGTATTTATCACGCAACATACCAAGAAGTTGAAGCATCAACTGATTATCAGATGCCCTGTCCACTTCATCTATCATTAAAATAACTCTTTTGTCGCTATCAGCACAAAGTTTTGTTATCCTTGAATCCAAATCTGAAAATGGATCTCTTTCTTCAATCTCCTCTTCCCAATCATGAATCATTACTTCCGGCACGTGCTCCAGCTTTAATTCCTTCCCGATTCGCTTCACGAAACCGGATACCATTCGAAGTTCTGTTGCGAACATACTTTCAGCCCCTTCAAAACTAATCTGCAGACAGTAATATTTATCATGAAGTCTTCCGGCCAGCATATTTAAGGTCGTCGTTTTTCCGTACTGTCTTCCTCGATTAATCGCAAAGTAATTACCTGGTTCGACATACTTTTCTATCATCCGATCTATTTTCTCTGAAATGTCTACCATATAATGTTTTTGGGGATTACAGACAACCGCTGTATTAAATATCTTCATGAAGGGCCTCCATTTCCCGTTGGTTCTCTTTTCATTGGAATAAGAACATAAAACCTATTGATCTATCGCAAAATTTATATTCCGTTTTTTCTGCAAAATCGCAATTTTTACGTTTCTATAACATTTTCTAATTCTTCCAATCTTCTTCCTCAATCAGAATCTTCCAATAACCTTTTTGGCTGCTTCCTATTCTCTTCAAAATATTTTTACCCTTAAATTTATCAATATAATACTTCACCCGTTCTCTCTTCCAACCCAACTCCATCGCTATCTCCTTTTGTGTGACGAACGGATTACGATGAATTACATTCAACACTTCTCTATCAGCAGTACTTAAATTATTTTTCATATTCTGAATATTATTTCTATCATCTTTGGTCGGACATGAGTTACCTTGGGTAGGATCGACCACCCCAAACTGATCAAAAAGCTGCTCATTACGAAACAGATTCATCCGGAAATCGCTCCCCCTGTCAATCAATTCCGGCTCCCGCAATCCGGATTCTGTTGCGTGTTTCAGTATCTTAGGGGTTCCGCTTCCCCATGCCTCAATCAGATTCATATAAGAAAAGGGTTCTGCTATTCCCCGATTTCTAATTTTTGAGATTCCTGTCTTCATTTGTTCTATTGTAATATCCCTATTTAATTTTAACTTAACATAAAATCATCAAGCTTTCAAGCTATGAATAAATAGATAAAAAACAGAGATTCCCAGTCCATGTGCATGGGCTTCAGCTGCAATGCCGCCGGTGTGGCCGGGTGCCGGATTATCGATTCGCCCCGGGAACGGCTTCTGGCGATTCTAACCAATAATTTCGTTCCCTGCAACGGGCGATTTCCGGCACTGCTTACACTGATCACCCTCTTCTTTGTAGGCGCAACGAATGACACAGGCGGTACAGTCGGTGGCGTAAGTGGTGCAGGCTCTACCTTACTCTCTGCCGTATTCCTCACGGGAATCATCCTCCTTGGCATCGGCGCGACCTTTCTGGTCACAAGAATCCTCTCCGCGACGATTCTGAAAGGCGTCCCTTCCTCCTTCACGCTGGAACTGCCGCCTTACCGGAGACCACAGATAGGCAAGGTTATCGTCCGTTCCGTCTTCGACCGGACACTCTTCGTCCTGGGCAGAGCCGCCGCCGTGGCCGCTCCTGCCGGAATGGTCATCTGGCTGATGGCCAACATATCCATCCAAGGCAGCAGTATTCTTGCCATCTGTGCCCGCTTCCTTGATCCTCTCGGACAATGGATGGGGTTGGACGGCGTCATCCTCATGGCATTTATCCTGGGGTTCCCAGCCAATGAAATCGTCATTCCTGTCATGCTCATGGCCTACACGGCACAGGGTAATCTCGTGGAGACTACGAACCTGCTGGAAATGAAAGAACTTTTCCTTGCCAACGGCTGGACTACCGTCACTGCTCTTTGCACGATGGTCTTTTTCCTGATGCACTGGCCGTGTTCTACCACACTGCTAACTATAAAAAAGGAAACCGGAAGCTGGAGATGGACGGCATTGGCCGCCATTTTGCCTACAGTTCTTGGAATCATTTGCTGTATGGGGATTCATTTTGCAGGACTCATATTTTAATGTTCATTTTATAGCCAAAATCAGCACCACCCGTCAAACAAGTGGTGCTGATTTTTGTTTTTGTATCTATTCCATGCTGTCCGCTTTCTTCTTCACCTTTCTCTGGCGAAAGAAACCAGAGATAATCTGGCCAAGCCCGCCAAAGAAGTGGCCGTTAACCGCCTTGAGGATGCCCTCTACCATATACTGGCTGCAGATGCCGCCGGCCATCTTGCCGATGCCACGAAAAGGCATGTTGTAGATGAACATGATGTTTAAGTCCGGTTTGCCTTTGGCCATGCTTTTATCCAGCATATTGGTCATGATCATGTAGATCAGTCTCGCCACGCCGCCCTTGGCATAGTACAACTGGCTGATAGCGTCATTTTCTTCCAGCGTACCGCTCCAACTACCGTCCAGAATCTCATGCCCCAGAAGTTTTGCAAACTGGTCATCCGACACTGCCGCAATATCGCATTTCGCATAAGCCGAAATGTCTTTCAGCGCTATCGGTGCCGGGGCTCCGGAGCCTTCCACCATCACGCTGGTTTCAAGTCGGATGTCCTCGCAGCTCGCCCCGACCATGATATTATATTCACCGCCATCGATCTCGAAACGGCCGGTCTTCGTATTAAAATAACGGAACGCTTTGTCATCAAGGGCGATTGTTACCGTTTTGGACTCGCCTGCTTTCAGGAATACCTTCTGAAAGCCCTTCAATTCTCTTTCCGGCCGATAAACACTGCCGTCTTTCGCGCCAACATAGACCTGTACCACTTCCGCGCCATCCCGGTCTCCAGTATTAGCCAGGGTAAATGTTACAACAGGATTCTCGCAGGCTATAGCGTTCCTCTGTCCCGCCTTTTCTTTCGTTCCTTTTGTTGTCATTGACCCCACTTTCAAATCACTGTAAGCAAAGGTAGTATAGGAGAGCCCGTAGCCGAAGGGGAAGCGGACGGGAACCTTCGCGGTCGTAAAATACCGGTATCCCACATAGAGACCCTCGCGGTATTCCGCGTTCCTCTGCTTCGCTGGAAAATACGGTGCGGAAGGCGTGTCTTCGTATTTAAATGGATAGGTTTCATTCAACTTACCGGAAGGATTCACTCGGCCAAGCAGGGCGTTCAACATAGCTGCCGCTCCAGCCTGTCCACTCAGATATCCGTGGATCACTGCTTCACAGTCGTCGATCCAATCCATCTCGATGGCGGAACCACCTGATAAGACTGCCACCACATGGGGATTCACCTTTGCCACCTTATGCAACAGCCGAACCTGGCTGTCCGGTATGCGCATATGTTCGCGATCGAGGCCTTCCGATTCGGATATCTCATCCAGTCCGATGTAGAGGAGGACGACATCGGCTTTTTGGGCTGCTTCCACCGCTCCCTTTTCCATGGCGTCATCTGCGGGGCCCGTCCGCGGATACCCCTTGGCATAAGCAGTCATGATAAGCGGGAAATCTCCGATCACCCCGATTGTACTGTCGATCTTCTTCGGATTGACGACGGAAGACCCGGCGCCCTGATAGCGCGGCGTCTCGGCAAAATCTCCGATCACAGCCACTTTCGTGCCTTCAGCCAGCGGCAGGATATCATTCTCGTTCTTTAAGAGCACGATGCTCTGCTCTGCCGCCTTCTGTGCCATCTTATGATGTGCCTCCTGATCAAAATCTCTGCCTTTTACCTTATCCACCGCTTCCCGGCAGGACATCGTCGCCTCCAGGAACTCGGTCACACGCCGGTCGATCATGGCCTCGCTGATCTTGCCATCCTTGACCGCCTGAATCAGTTCCTCATCCGAATCCCCGCCGGTCGTCGGCATCTCCAGATGAGATCCGGCCGCCACACCGGCCACATGGTCATTGGAAGCGCCCCAGTCAGACACAACGAAACCGTCAAATCCCCATTCATCCCGCAAAATCTCCTGAAGCAGATGCTCGTTCTCATTGGCATAGACGCCGTTAATGCGATTATAAGAGGACATGATGGATCTCGGTTTTGCTTCACGCACTGCAATCTCAAAGCCTGTCAGGTAGATTTCGCGCAATGTCCGCTCATCCACCACGGAATCGCTGGCCATCCGGCGAATCTCCTGAGAATTGGCCGCAAAATGCTTCGGGCAGGCACCTACGCCCTGTGACTGAATCCCGCGCACGCACCCGGCTGCCATCTTACCCGCCAGGTATGGGTCCTCACTAAAGTACTCAAAATTCCGCCCGCAAAATGGGTTTCTCTTAATATTCATTCCCGGTCCAAGAAGCACACAGACGTCCTGAAATGCCGCCTCCTCGCCAAGACACTGTCCGATCTCCTCACCCAGCGCCGGATCCCAACTGTTTGCGACCGTCGCCGCCGTCGGATAGCAGGTGGCCGGCACACTGCCGTTCAAACCCAGCTGGTCGCTGGCACCCTCCTGCTTGCGGATGCCGTGAGGCCCATCGGATAACGTCACATTGGGAATCCCCAGCCGCTTCACCGAGCGAGACTGCCAGAAATCCTTGCCGGACAGAAGATAACATTTCTCCTCCAATGTCATATTCCTGACCGCTTCTTTTATGTCTTTGTTCTTCATACGATACCCTCCCTTGCTTTTGCACTTTTGTCTATCAGGCCACAAAAGATCTTAAAAACTTTTTAAGAGGATTATACCATTTCAACACGTTTAATATGAACTTTTTGCATAAACTGTTCGTATTTTGCATAAACTGTCGTGTCCACAAAATTAACACACCGCAATTATATAAATGGCAACATATAAATCGGAGCACATATAATATCTTTATCCTTTCGAAAATCTTTTGTATAGATAAGATACTTCTGCAATATTCTATCTGAAAATTTCTCTGAAAACGCATCCAATGACGCGTGCGTTTTATAACCAGATGATTTTATTTCAATGGGACAGACTTTGTTTTTCCTCGCAAGCAAAAAATCAACCTCATAATTATGACGAGTTGTTTCATTAGGAAAAGTATAATAAAACAGCTCATTTCCATTAGCCGCCAAAATCTGAGCAGCTGCATTCTCATACAAATATCCAAGATTTGCCCCAAGCTTACCGCTTAAAAGTTTATCATAGATGACATTTTCCGTAAAATCCCTGTCCTCAAATATCAACGTGGTAAATAATCCGGTATCCGCCAAAAACAGCTTAAATCTTCCCAAGTCCCTGTTTCCAGATATTCCAGCATTCGGATCATTGGCATGATAAGATACCAAAACTGTACGGGAATCTTTCATCTGCGCTATCAGAGAACGCACGGTATCAGCACGTTCATTTTCGAGAACGCTTGACACCTGATAACGAGAAGCATTTTTATTAAGCTGTGCCGGAATCGCATGAAATAGAAGTGAGGTTTTTCCTGTAGGATCAATTTTTATAAAATCGTCCTCATACAATTTTAAGATGTCTCTTTTCACCAGATCTACCTTTCTGAAATTATTGCTATCCAAATATTCCTCAACAACCTGGGGCATTCCTCCAACCAGCATATAAAGACGAAAATCCCTCATCAATCTTCGATTCAATTCATCTCCCAATGATTTCTTTTCTTCAAACATCTTTCTTATAATTCTTGCTGTCGTGTCATCTCCCAAAGCCCATGAAAATTCTTCATAATCCATAGGGTACATATTGATTCTTCGTTCTTCACTTGGTATCAAAATGTCCTTAACATTTTGTTTTATGGATATCAATGATCCCGTCTCGATATAGTCATATCGATGATCTTTCACCAGAGACTTAATTGCCTGTCTGGCCAATGGACAAAACTGCACTTCGTCAAAAATAATCAGAGATTTCCTCACATGTAAATCTTTTTTATACTGCAACTGAAGTTGCAAAAAAATATAGTTCAAATCTGAAATATCATTAAAAAGCTCACGTACAGTTTTTGAAGCAATAGAGAAATCAATTAGAATATAACTTTCATATTCATTTTTTGCGAAATGTTCTACAATCGTGGACTTTCCTACCCGACGTGCACCCTCAATGAGCAAAGCCGTTTTCCCACCCGAATCTCTTTTCCATTCTAACAGTTGATTATATATTTTTCTTTTAAACATGGTTTTTGCCATATAAAATCATTCTCCCCAAAATCGCAGTTTTTAAAAACTTGATTTTCTGCAAAATCGCAAAATTTAAGATTTATTATTTTCTCAAAATCGTAAAATTTAAAATATGGTTTTTCTGCAAAATCGCAGTTTTTATGCCTCTATTATACGGCAAAATCGCAGTTTTTCAAGTGTAAGATTTATAATATCCTTTTTGACATCGGCACCACCTTCCTGGTCACAAGAATCCACTTCGCGACGATTTCTTAAGGAGGTCTCTTCCTCTTTTTCATTACACATATAAAAAAGACCATCTTTCGACAGTCCTTTTTTAAATATAATTTTCCTCTCATTTCGTCAAAATATGAATATACTGGATCTCATTTGGCTCCAATGAAATATCTACCTTCAAAACACCATTTTCCACTTCCACTTCCTCAATGGAGATGGTGCTTGTGCTGGAAGATTTCAGATATTCCATCTCCCGCTCTGTCAGATTTGACTCCGAATTCAGCCCACACCATTTGTCCTGCACACTGCCATGGTTCTGGCTGACACGATTCCTTTTTACATAAAATGTTCCATCCTTCGCGTAATCGACACGCAGGTGAATCGTCAGATATTCACGGTTTTCCAGGATTACCAGAAGATCTCTCGGTTGAATCGCATCTTCGTCTAAAATATAGTAATTGTAGTTCAATCGCTTCATGTTATGGCAAAGCAGGCGGATAGAGCCTCGTTTGTTTCCTGTTATAATATAATTTGAATGAACAGCAAGGACATTTCTGTACAGTCGGTTAAAAAATTCCATGGCAAAATATGCCGGTTTTTTGATGCCATCCTTCGTCAGCATGCCACATCCCCCAAAGAGTGGCGCAGGTGTATCTTTCCATTCCGCATAGGCATCTGTAAACAGCCAGTGCCCCATCAGCTTTACCCGACCCAGGCAGAGGATTCCGTTATACACCAAAAACGCTCCTTTTACACAGCTGTCATTAATAATATTGCGATTGGACAAGCTGAGGCTGTATTCAGATACATGAATTTCCGTTTCCGGAAATTCAGATTGTTTCATAGCTTTTTCTGCCATATCTATGTCGTGAAGTACAAACTGCAAATCCGTATTCCTTTTCTCACAATAAACACCATTCTCCCGCTCCTGAATATACGGATAGCAGCTTAAAGAGATAAAATCCGGCCTCTGGGACTCTCCTTTCCAGTTCGTCAACATTTGGGTAAATCCTTTTTCTCCATACATTCTGACAGGAAATCCCCCGCCACCAATACGAACGTGCGGTACACATTTCCGCAATTCCTCGGCAACAATCGTAAAACACCTGAAATAGTCCTGGTGCCCTGCTTCCTCCATTTCCGTAAAATGAAAGGCATTTAAATCACGATACCTCATATTTGTTGGTTCCCAATATTCAAAATACCAGGATTCTACTTCTTCATACCCATAACGTTTTAAAAAGTTGTGGATTAATTCTCTGTAAAAAGTCCGCATTTCTTTCTCAGACACAAACGCATCGTCGCGTTCTACTTCTTTTAACGCCGATTTCGTTGTCTTCAAAATGCGCAATGGTTTAAAACCCAGTTCAATATACGGCTTTAACTGATTTCGTACCAGAAAATCCGTAGCATTATTCAACCTGCTGAAATTTAGATGTCCTGCAGGAGCATGAATATCAATCAACAATTCCGGTGCGCTGATATCCCAGAATCGAACGTATTCAAATCCCAATCTGGCCTGACTAGACATAATCTGTTCCTGGAATGTGGAGTTCAAAAGATCCATTGCGGTGCCAGCATTAATCATTTTGCAGGAATAACCGTCCCAATCAGTCATCACCTCATCTAATGCCAAATCAACAGGCGCTTCCAGTTCCAGAAGCTCTCTTTCCGGTTCCTGTTCGTTTAAATCACGCTCCAGATATTCATCCACCTTTCGATAAATTAATTCCTTCTGATTTTTCTCCTGGTTCGAGATCTCCTTTGTTTTGGATTTCCGACTTTTCCGAAACTCAGACGGAGTCATTTGATACGCCTTTTTAAAAGCTTTATTGTACGCTGCCAAATTGGCAAAGCCATTTCCAAGAGCAATCTTCATAATAGAGTCATTTGTATATAGAAGATCTTCCATAGCTCGTTCCAGCCGAACTGTATTTAGCAGTTCACCAAATGTAAATCCACACTTTTGCTTAATATATCTTGATACATATGTCGGTGAGAGATAGAGATGCTTTGACAGATCATCCAAAATGATGTTCTGATGATAATTCGAGCAAATATAGGAAAATATCTCCTGCATCCGGTCGTCATTTCTTGTACGCATCTGTGTTTCTTTATCCATGACATCTTTTTCAGTCAGAAGAAAATTTTCCGCCAGGATGTGCAGAATCTGATAATGCAGACTGTTGACATAAAGAGTGCTATTTTTGTTTTTTCGTAGAGACTGGTTAAATAACTGTACAACTATCCTGCGCAGATTCTCATAAGCTGCATTATTGTCAATTGTGGAATTACACCAGAAAAGAACATAATTCTGACCGAGAAGTTCCTGCATCTTTCTATATGAAATCAGAAAACGACCGGCAACAAAGTCACGACTGCTGTCATAGCTATGTTTTCTGTTAGCATTTACAACTAACACGTCCCCGGATGTCAGCTGATAGGTATCTTCTTCTACGCTGATTTCCAGTTTCCCACTGACAACATACAGCATTTCAAAATTTTCATGATAATGAATACCCATATGTTGTTCTGTTATAAAGTCTAACTCTACCAGCACATCCGGTTTCATATAATTTCTTTCCACAATACTATTCCTCCCACATCACAACATACCCGAATCAGAAGGCGTCAATCTTTCTCAGAAAATGTTATATTCTTTTCCGTCCGAAATGGAATCTGTTTATATTCTTTATAAATCCACCATGCCATGACTCTGCTTACCAAATAGCAGAATATTGTCACCCAATCCCCTGCTCCACCTGAGCCACCCGGCATATTATATATCGCAGCTATTGCTGCTATGACGAGTAAAGCCCCTCGCAACAGCGGAACCACGCGCAGAACATGATTCACCGCATGATAATTCATACGGCTTGTTCGATATTTCGCAAACAAAAACTGTATGATTCGAAACAACTCCGGCACATGAATCGCAAGAGCACAGATACCAGCAATCTGCACCAGTACATTTGTATTCACAAAATTATTTCTTGTTCCGGCAAAGAACAGGAGAAGCAGACTGCCAACACTGAACGAAGTCAGCAGTTTCTTTTTTCGCAGCAATTTTTCTTCGGGCAAATCCCAGATATACCATGGCGCGCAATAAATATACTCCACCTTCCCCTTATCATTTTCCTTTTCTACCCAGCAAGGCATGTATTCTTCCTCAAACTGTTCCCGCAATGATTTCAAGTCGGCTCCTCCTTTCTTATTTTCTTCTAATTTATTTCATTCAAACGACAACAGGAACAAAAATGTCCTTCTGATATTTCATGTAATTCCACTGGCTGATGACATTTCTCTGTAGCATACGGACACCGTAATGCAAACCGGCAGCCTGGTTTTGGATTGATCGGTGAATTGATTTCTCCCTTCAACAGGATACGTTCTTTCTGATTATGTATATCAATCGTAGGAATCGCGGACAGCAATGCCTTTGTGTATGGATGTAACGGATGATCGAAGAGTTCCTGTGTCGGGCAGGTTTCCACCATCTGCCCCAGATACATCACACAGATATTTGTGGAAATATGGCGGACTACGGATAAATCATGGGTTACAAACAGATAGGTCAATTCATATTCTTCCTGCAGATCCATCAGAAGATTCAGAATCTGCGCCTGAATAGAAACATCCAGGGCAGAAACCGGTTCATCGCACACTACTAATTTTGGATTTAACGCGATTGCTCTGGCAATTCCCACTCTCTGGCGACGTCCGCCATCCAATTCATGAGGGTAAGACATCCGAAAACGTTTTTCAATCCCTACCAGATCCATCAGACGGTCTGCCTCCGCTTCCAAGGCATCTCCTTCAAATCGTTTCGAAAGCATCAATGGTTCCACAACCGTATCGTGTACCGTCAATCGTGGATTCAGAGAAGAATAGGGATCCTGGAATATAATCTGCATATCTTCCCGCAGTTTTTTCAGTCCACGCTTATCCAGTCTGGTCACATCTTCTCCTTGAAAACGAATCGTTCCTTCTGTACTCTCAAGCAGATGGATGATTGTACGTCCAAGCGTGGATTTTCCACAGCCGGATTCTCCCACCAGACCCATCGTCTCTCCTTTTCCGATAGAAAAGGTTACGTCGTCTACAGCATGAACGGTTCCTCTCGCAGATGGAAAATATTTTTTCAAATGTTCAATTTCCAGCAATGCCATGATTACGCCTCCTTTCCGCAATTGATACAGCGTACAAAATGTTTCTCTGTCATCTCAGTCATGCCCACCGGAGCCTGTCTGCAGGCGTCCGTCGCATATTTACAACGCGGAGCAAAAGAACATCCTGCTGGCAGATTCGTAGGATCTGGAGGAAGTCCCTCCACCGGAGACAGCCGTTTCACATTCTTCGTCAAATCCGGGAGAGCACCGAACAATCCTTGCGTATAAGGATGTGTCGGATGATCAAACAAATCCTCCTTGCTTCCATATTCGATGACTTCACCGGCATAGACCACCGCTACGGTATCACAGACTCCAGCCACGACACCCAGGTCATGTGTAATCATGATCATCGCCGTTCCCCGATCCTTCTGCAGCTTCTGCATCAGATCCAACACCTGTGCCTGTATCGTTACATCAAGAGCAGTCGTAGGCTCAGCGGCAATCAGAAGTTCTGGGTTACACGCCAAAGCAATCGCGATTACCACCCTCTGTTTCATGCCACCGGAAAACTGATGAGGATATTCATTGGCACGGTCTTCCGAGATACCAACGGTCTCCAGCATTTTCACAGCTTCACGTATGGACTCTGCTTTACCCATTTTCTGGTGAAGCCGGATGCCTTCCGCAATCTGGTCCACAACTGTTTTTACCGGATTTAAAGCAGTCATCGGATCCTGGAATATCATGGAGATACTCTTGCCCCTCAAAGTACGCATTTCATTTTCCGGAAGTGTCAATAATTCTTTTCCTTTAAAATAAACCTCTCCGCTGACCGCTCTGGTGGCATGGTCGGGAAGAATCCGCAGAATGGCACGGGCAATCGAAGTTTTTCCGGCACCAGTCTCTCCTACAAGTCCGATGGTGGAACCTTCTTCCAGTTCAAAAGACACACCATTTACCGCATGGATTGCTTCGCCACCGGAAGTATATTCCACTACCAGATTCCGTACGGAAAGTAATTCCTTTTTATTAGACTTTGTATGTTCCATCGTATTATTTCCTTTCCCTGTCAATCTCTCAGCTTCGGATCGAGTGCGTCACGGATGGCGTCACCGACCAGATTAAAGCTCAAAACAGTCAACATGATGAAGAGGCCCGGTATGATAACCATGTGCGGATAATCACGCATATATCCACGGGCGGAAGCCAGCATGGCTCCCCATTCCGGAATCGGTGCCTGTACGCCGAATCCCAGGAAACTAAGGCCCGAAGCGGACAATGCGGCACTGGCGATACCCATCGCCACCTGTACGATCAACGGGGAGATTGCATTGGGAATAACGTGGTGTAAAATAATCCGAAACGTTGTACAGTTAATCGATGTCGCGGCTTCTATGAACTCCGAGTTACGCACTGTCAGGATATTTGCCCTCATCATACGGGCAAAATTGGGGATACCGCTGATGCCAATCGCGTAAATAACTTTGTCAAAACCGCTTCCCAAGACTGCAGAGATGGCAATTGCCAGCAAAATATTAGGAAACGCCTGAAATACATCCAGAAATCGCATGATTAATGTGTCCACAATCCCACCAAAATAACCAGCTATCGCTCCCAGAATGACTCCCAGCACACAACTGACTGCCACAGACAATATACCGATACTCAGGGTATACTTTGCTCCGTAAAGAATACGTGACAAGATATCTCTTCCCACCTCATCACACCCAAGAAGATGATCCAGACTCGGAAGAGCAAATCGACTTTTCATGACGATTTCATCATAACCATATTTGCAGATGTAGGGAGAAAGAAATGACAGCACGAACAGTGCAATCACAAAGATCAACCCGAGCATCGCTCCGGGATTTTTACGTATTTTTCTCCAGATATAAGAAAATGAACCAGGACGTTCACTTCCTGCCCCCTGCTTTTTTGCCGGGGAATTCTTTTTTTTCGCCATATTCCTCTACCTCCCTTTCACGCTTTTTTCGCGGCTTTTACATACTGTGCTTTAATCCTCGGATCTACATATGCATAAATCAAGTCCGTAATCAGCATGATGATAGCAAAGATAAATGCGATATAAATAATGCTGCCCTGTACCACTGGGTAATCACGGCTGTTGATACCGTTTACCATGTACATGCCGATGCCTGGAATTGAAAATACAGACTCAATAATAACAGTACCACCCAGCATAAATCCGAATCGGCTTCCACATACCGTAATAATCGGAATCAGCGCATTAGGAAGCGCGTGTTTCCAAATAACATCATTCTCCGGCAATCCTTTTGAGCGAGCTGTTACCACATAATCGGAACGAATTACCTCAAGCATACTGGAACGAGTCTGTCTGGCAATATCTGCCAGGCTCCCAATAGAGTTTGCAACAACAGGCAAAATATAGTATTCGATACCTCCCGTGCCATTCGATGGTAACAGACCAAGCTGGACAGAGAATATGATTACTAACATAAGTGCCAGCCAGAAACCCGGCATAGAATTACCTAACATGGTCAGGAACATCCAGATTTTATCTGACAGTTTGTTTGCATTAATCGCGCACTGAATGCCAATCGGTATCCCAATAACAATAGTAAATAAAATACTCAATGAAGACAGTGTCAAGGTACGCGGGAAACGAGAAAACAGTTCGGCAGCCACGCTGCTACCTGTAAGATAAGAAGTCCCAAAATCAAGATGAATAATGCCAACCAGATAATTCCACAATCGAATCAGATAAGGTTTATCAAGCCCAAGCCGGACTCTTGCTTCCGCAATCTGTTCTGGAGTTGCCGAATCGCCCAATAAAATCTGCACCGGATCTCCTGGTACAAAATACATCAAGGTAAAAATCAGAATGGCAACTGTTAACAGAATCGGAATCATCTGCAGCAAACGTTTTCCTACATAACGTAACATACTTTTCCTCCAATTCTAGCCTTCCATCACTCCCGGAATCTCCTCGCCTCCACGCTCTGGATGCTTCTGGGAGTGATAAAGCTCAAAGTTTTAATTAGCTACTGATGTGTAATCCTCTGCGAAGACAAAAGCATTCACGCGAGGCAAATTGTTCCCATTTACGGCAAGCTCAAGAATACCGTCCTGGCCAACCATCAGATTATTGGTGGTAAACAGGCCTTTCACACAGGCAATTTCCTGCAGATATTCATGGAAAGTCTGTACATCCTCTTCCGAACCGGTGGAAGTAGCATTCGTCAGAAGCTCTACGAGTGTATCATCATGCGTGAAGCATACACTGCCATTCTCAAAACCATCCGGATTGAAATTATTATCCCAGCAAGTTACAATATGTCCGGTTGATCCCTTATTATCTAAAATGATATCCCACTGTGTAGAGTCAACCTTATATGTATTGAACAATGCCTGGTCATAGGACAAAAGTTCTACGTTAAATCCAGCCGCTTCCAGATTGGCAATAATCACCGAATGAATACCATCCGCAATCGAAGTACGGCTTAAGAGACGCAGCGTCACTTCACCTTCCGCATATCCGGAAGCCTCATAATATTCTTTCGCCAGGTCCGGATCATAATCCCAATAGCCTTCGTCAGCCCAGCTTTCATCGTAACCAGCCATGGCAGGAGTTCCAAGGCTATAACAAACTTCACCGGTAGTTTCGTCATAATCGCCTCCATACATGATGCTCTCAGAATCCAGTGCATAAAGAACTGCCATTCTCAGATTGATATCATCCGCAAGAGGAGACATGCCACTGTCCATATTCAGAAATACAACATTACAGAATACACCATCACTGATATCTACATTCCATCCTTCCAGAGCGGATTCCCCGTCATAGAAACGCTGCAGTTCACTGGCATCGATAACCGTAGCATCAATCTCGCTGTTTTCCAGAGCAATACTTCTCATGGAATTCTCCGTAATAACCTTATAATCAATCGTCTTTACATTCTGAACATCTCCTGAATTACGCAGGCTTTCATCTGTTTGCCAATAATCGTCCACCGCTTCCAGGACAAGTTCCGAACCAGCAGTATAAGAAGCGACCTCATACGCACCGGTAACAGCCGGATCATTCAGACGTTCCTCTTCCGTTGCGCTTTCAAACCATTCCTGGTCGCAAATAGCCAATGTATAATTACCTGCCAAATACTCCATCACGCCAGGGCCACTTTTATTCAAATGGAACAGCATATTGTAATCATCCACTACCTCTATATAGTCCAGATAGGTACCGATTCTCGTCTCCTGCGCGTCTGTCAGCAGATGCTCATAACTGAATACTACGTCCTCTGACGTGATTTGATTTCCCTTGCTGTCATAAATGTAATCATATAGTTCTACGGAATAGGTCGTCTCATCTACTTCTTCAATCGATTTGGCAAGCCACGGTTCCATCTCATCCAGACTTGCCCCGAAATATGGCATGCAATATAACGACGCATACATATTCTGTGTAAACCACTGCCGTGGAACACTTTGTGTTCCAAAAGGCGAAATATCAAATGAGCTGGCTGTCAACCCTACGACAACCTTATCTACCTGTTCCGTTGCCGCCGCTTCTGTAGTAGTCGTTGCCCCAGTGTCTCCCTCACCCGATGAAGAACCGCTGCTACTTCCGCAGGCCACTGTTGTTACTGCGAGAACCGCAGTCATTGCTAATGTGAGTAATCTTTTTACTTTCATGAATCTTTCCTCCTCTACTATTTACAGTCACATGGTCACCTTGCTCCCGGCATCCTTTCAAGTGATGCCAATGTTTCATATCCTCATACTCTTTCCTCCTGTTCCTTACTCAATCAGATGCTTCTATATCTTCTGATGTTTTTGCCCCTGATCAATTTCATTTTCAGTATCTTATTTATAGTCATATTATATCTTTATGGGTTTTTAAAATCCCCGGATATCTTGAGCAAAAGAAATCGTGTTCTTATCTTTTATCTTGTCCTCAAGAGTTTCCCAAAGGAACAAAGACAAGATTTGATATATAAATTCCGCTCTTGAAAATCGACATCCGTTATCAGATACATGTCAAAAGTCATCTGACACATAGTATGCATCCATATATCAGACAAAAAATCGTAGCAAAACAATTGCTTGCATAGAAAAAGGGATTTCCCGAGATATTTCTCTAAGAATCCCTTTTTATCTGTATGCCCTGTCCTGTTAATTCAATTCACATTACCCAACTATCCCTCTATATCTTTATCATCCCGTTGACATTAACAAGGGTACCGTCCTTTTCCCCTAATAAAGAACGATAATCACATCAACAGAGCATACATACCATAGAATGTAATACTGGTTTTATTTCAGCACTGACTGTCCTCTCTTTATCGGACCTGGAGTGACAAATTCAAACGGTTGCTCTTTCGAATCTACGATAACCAACATCACGCTCATATCATACTTCTCGGACAGCTTCTTTAAATCGACCTCAACAATCGGATCCCCGGCTTTCACCGGGTCTCCCGGTTTTTTATCTTTCAGCTTAAAGCCTTCACCATTCGCCTGCACGGTATCAATGCCACAATGTACCAACAATTCTACACCGTTATTCATCGTCACACCATATGCGTGACTGTCTAATACACTGATTTTTCCATTGGCTGGTGAACAAAGAACCACACTATCTCCTGGATAACGGAATGCTGTGCTCTTACCCAGCACCTGTTCGGCAAAAACAGGATCTGGTACGGTCGCAATATCGATGATTTCTCCGTCTGCCGGAGCCACAATCGCTTCATCCGTGACTTCAACACTGTCAGTAATCTTTTTCTCTTCCGCTTTGTCATCTGCCGGAATCTCGGCTACACCGCCATCTGGAACATCGGCCTGCTTCGCTTCAGCTCCGATACCTCCAAATAAATAGGTCACGATAAACCCGGCCGCCACACCACTGACAAGAGAGATGATACAGGCCATGAGGTTAAAGTCTCCATGCGCCGCAGCAGGAATAGAGAATATAGACTGCGAAAGAGGCACATAACATTTATATCCCACAAGCCCCGTAATGATGCCAGAAATCAGGATGGCCACTTCCGTTGTCGCTAAAATCCGTTTATTCGCAAGTACTACACCAAACAGTCCCGCTTCGGAAATTCCCACAATACCAGAGACACCACTGGATATACCCACTGATTTATCATCAGGGTTTTTTGACTTTACCCCATATGCTAAAGCGGCACCGGCAAGACTCATATTATAAACCATCAGTGCCGGGTGAATAATCGGATCGTATCCTAAATCAGATATCATCACCGTTGCTATCGGGAACAAACCGTAATGAACACCAGCCATAACAGCCAAAGGCATGATTGCGCCGGCTATCGCGGGAGCAAGGAAACCAGCATGGTTCGAAATGAAAAGCACACAGTTCGAAATAGCATTCGTGATTACCATACCAATCGGACCCACAATCAGATAAACCAAAGGAACCGTGATGATCAATTCTATCAACGTAACACCAAAGATGTAAATCACCTTCGGACAAATCTTTTTTGCGAGTTTCTCCACATATTTCAACAGCCAGACCGCCAAAATAATCGGAACAATCGTTGATGTATAGGAGAAGTTTTGGATAGATAACCCAAAAATGCTGACTGTTCCTTCCGAAATCGCATCCATCAGACTCGGATAAATCATGATTGCACCGATTAGAGCACCCATATATTTATTCGTCTGCATCTTTTCGGCAGCAGTAAATCCAATCAGGATAGGGAACGAATACACACAGGCTCCTGATACCGTGGAGAAAAACAGATAAGTACCGCTCTCTGTTGACAAAAGACCCAAGGAAGTAAAAATGGAAAGAATAGCACTGATCATCAACGCACCCATGATACAGCCAAGCCAGGGGACGATACTTCCAGAAACGATGTCCAAACCATGCGTAAAGGCATTAAAAACCGGATTGCCTTCTTTCTTTCCATCCGTTCCTCCAGCTACATCGGGAGCCGACTGGCCTTCCTCATTAAATTTATAGGTAGCCACAATCAAGTCAAAATATTCATCCACTGTTCCCGTCCCAAGGATCATCTGATACTGGCCATTTGGCCTAGAGATCCCCTTCACCACGGAAATTTTCTTTGCTGCTTCATCATTTGCCTTACTTTCATCATACAAATTAAACCGCAATCTGGTCATACAATGGGAGAATATTTTTACATTTCCCTCTCCACCAACCGCATCAATAATCTGTTTCGCAATATTAATATCAGCCATCTGTCAAACTCTTATCCTTTCTCTCTTAGCCTTCAATCAACCTCTTCATCATACTTTGATGTTTTCTAACCTGATCAACCTCGCTGATCAGTTCTTTCTCCGTACGATCCTGGAATCTGCGCTGTCCTTCATACTCCGTATTAATATATCCATCATAACCAGCTTCTTTCAGTACCTTAATAGGACCTGCATAATCCACAGCCTTATCCTCGTATACTCCTGGCTGACCTTCGACCTCGGACATGTTATAAAACTTGCCATGGAAATTCACGATGATTGGAAGAAGCGGTATCAATTCCTCCGGTTTCGATCTGGATAACAGTAGAGCCTGTCCCATGACCTCAAAATCAATATCCGTGTAATCCAGAACATTCTCCTTCACCATCTTTTCCATCATTTCAAACGCCGGTTTCAAATCTTCCGGTGCCTGCCCGGTTTTGAGGTAAGCATGGAAGAAGGATTCCACATTTCCGCCAGTATATAACGATAAATCAATTTTACTTAGGGCGTCTGATTTCCCGGTATAGTTGTCCATGCAGAACTGGTCAACCAATTCGCAGGTTTTTCTCTTCGCACCCTGGCGAACATACCAGTCAAGCGCTACTTCCGAAGGACGATAGGCAAAGATACCCCAGTCAGGGACAATACCCAGATGCTTTGTTCCTGTTCTCTTCACTACTTCCTGAATCTCCTTCACATACTGTCCGTTCAAGGGAATCGGCGCATGGATTTCTTTTCCGATTTTGATATCACATTCTTCTGCTGTCGGTAGGGCTAATTCCAGAATCTCAATATTCGTTGTCGCCAAAGTACGAACGTTTTTAAATCCCAGCTTCTTTGCCAGCCTGATATCATGTTTCAACCTGTCAGCGCACTCTTCAAAACTCATCACATGATCCCTAAACTGCAAAACATCGCAGAAAACATCCATGGTAACCGGCTCTAAATTGTATTTCGCACACATTTCATGCCATTTTTCCACAAATTCATCTGACGGATCTGGATAAGGAAATGACTGCTCATCCAACACTTTAATACCGGTCACACCTTCGATACTGGATGCTTCCTTCATCATTCCTTCCAGATCGAGTTCCTTGAAAAACTGTGCCTGCTGATAACTATAAAAATCAACGCCTCTTTTAATCATCTCTATCGTCCTCCCTCTTTAATTCTGAAGTTCCAGTTCATAAGATACTATATTTTTGGTCTTGTCGGATCCTGCGCCCATGCCTGGTTCCGGCGGGCATTTTACCCATTCTTCATCTGTCGGAAGATAGCCGTATGCTGCCAGCACGGACTGCTGAAAATCAATAACATGTTTTCCCGGTGCAAGGCCACCGTCCTTCTTTACATGAACGATTCCTTCATCATCGTAATCCCAGTGTTCCCAGACTGCTGTCTTGATCTCTTCAAAAGTTCTCGGTGCCTTCCCGTTAATCTCAAACGTCTGCACATCACGTTTATACTGAATGCCATCTACCTTGATGTAATAACCATTGTGCAGTGATAAATAAACGCCTCTGTAGTTTGCGTTCCTTGCCGCAAACTGGAATCCGATCACCTTGCCGTTTTCATCCACATCGTTCTTCAGACTATCCTTGCGGATTAAAAAATTGTCATACATTTCTTTACCTCCTCTTAAAATCTGGTATCCATTTAATTACTTTTGATGGTATTATTTTATTTCATTTTGTTTTTCCAAACTTCTGTTATCTTAGCCAATACCATGTCGATTTCTATTTATTTTCTTTCAGTAAATTTGACAAAAAACAAATCAAGTCAACTTCTATATATCAAATCTTGGCCTTGTCTTTTCATACAGTTCCTCAATCTCTTCTCTCGTAAGCCCCGGCACTTCTTCCAGTCTCCATACACCATCTGTACAGGAAAATATGCCATTGTAGCCGTTTGGCAGCTTTGTGAGCCCTTTTCCCTCTTTCAGCTTCCCGAATTCTCCACTGTCCACTCCCAGAAGAATCCCCTGCATCCAAAGCCAGGCCGCTCCGTGGGAAACAATCAGAATCTGCGCGCCGTCCTCATTTTCCTCATAAATCCTGTTATAGGTTTCGCGGACTCTCTTTCCAAACGTTTCATTATTATCGCCACCGCAATCATCCCAATGAATTCCGGTTCCTCTCCTCCGATTGATTTCATCCAGATGTTTATCGACTTCCACGCCTTCCCATGTGCCGAAATTAACCTCTTTCAACCCTTTTCTCTCATATACTGGAATATTCCTTCCTTCCACGATAATCGTGCAGGTGTCCCTGCATCTTTCACTGGTGGAAACATAGGCCGCATCCAGCGGAATCTCCGCCAGAATCTTCCTCGCTTCCCTCGCGTTCTGGATTCCTTTTTCTGTAAGCGGTGAGTCACACCAGCCCTGCATTCGGTTATAAACGTTAAATAATGTCTCCCCATGCCGCACATAATAAAATGTTACTTTCTTCACTCTGATACCTCCTGGTTTTCGATATGATTTATAGCAAAAGACTTTACACTGTTTACCATCATATCCATCGTGCTCTGCAAACAGCCATATTTAGCTCAATCGTTTGCGTCCTTTCATTAGGAACGACAAATTATTACTGCCATTCACTATAATTATAATTCTCTCTCCTCCCTTTCTATCGCTGGAGGAGACCACAATCGTGCGGTTTATTGTTTAAAATTAAAATATAAACTTCAAATTGAGAGAGCAGAACAAGATTTCACATATAAAAATAAATGCACATAAGCAACCTACTTCCTATCACATAGAGGTCATCCATAGCGAAATATTTTTTGCAGGGACGAAGCTATAAATAAAAAAGCACATCTCTGCTTTATTACACCGGGATGTGCTTAATTCTATGTCTTATTCGTATCAATATAAACCTTCTGTCACTGATTTCTGTAATCAGTTAAATTCCGTAATATGAAGATACTGTACCTCATTGGGTTCCAATTCAATATCGAATTCCAGCCTGTTCTTTTCTGCAATCTGTCTTTGCGTACAAATTCGCGGAAACACTTTCTCCAGATAATTCACTTCTTCCATTCTCAACTCCATGTCTGTGTCAAAATTTAACCATTCGTTCAGAATGGAACCGGTTTCCCGATTCAGGCAGTATCTTCGTATCTGCCAGCACCCCTCTTTGATATTCTCAATCCGAACATGAATGATCTTTCGCTCGCCTGTCGCCATCTGTTCTATACCTACTGCAGGCACCTGATCCTCTTCTTTTAAATAATACGCCGCATTCATATCCACAAGATATGGCACTAACAGCTTATAATGGTCCTTGCTGTTGGTTGTGATCAATACCCCATCTTTTTCTACTGCTCGTTCTCTGTATAATCGATTAAAAAATTAAAGCACGAAACATGCCGATATTGGAATTCCTGATATCGTCAGGACTCCGCTCCCTACAAATAGATA